>CAYFVQ010000175.1:0-87377 GCA_964346585.1 uncultured Eubacteriales bacterium
TACCAGACTATGTTCAGGATGATTAAGACAAAATTGGCGAAAGAAAGGAATATAGTGCTGTGACATTGAGGCTGTCCAGGGAAAAAATAAACTTTTTATCTCGTATCATACTCAACTCGTTGTTTGAAAACGACCAAGTCGAATTCCTCGATGATCCAAACGAAATCAGGCTTGTGATTGTGAAAAGTATCGAGGAAGAGATAAAGCTTTATAACATAATCGACAGAAAGGCCATAGAAAAAATTCAATCCCAGAAGAAGGCCATTGAAGAAGGAAGCAGAGAGTGGGAAATTTTGTACCGAAAATATTACAATGAGGAAATCCAGAAGCTCGGAAAACTTATCGAATAAAACCGTCTCAAACCAGGGGAAAAATAAGTTTATCGAATTCGAAGAGAGAGTCCGCTATTCTGAGATTGACCGGATGGGCGTGGCTCATAATAAAAATTATTTCGAATGGTTTGAGATAGGGCGAACAGAATACTGCCACAAAAAAAACATCCCGTATAAAAGTATCGAAGACCAAGGATATTATTTAGTCGTGGCCGAGGCTTTTTGCCGGTACAAGAGACCGCTTCGCTACGATGAAACGTTCCTCATCCGAGTCTCCTTGAAGGAGATTTCCCCTAAAAAAGTTGTTTTTGGTTATGAATTAGTGACCAAAAAGGATAAAAAAACGATTGCCATCGGTTATACAGTCCACATTGCCACCAATTCCAAGGCTGAGGTTCGCTCGCTGCCTCAAGATATCTTGAATAAACTCAAAGGATTGTAATCACACACAAAAAAACGAAAGGATTCCTCTAGAATACTTCCCCCTACCGACTTGTGTTGAACTTCTCAAGCTAATTATACTGGGTTATTCACGAGTCGAGGTTGCCGTAGATAGGAGGCACAGCGCAAGATGCTGTGGTTGTCCACCGCGCTTGTGCTGTAACGAAGTAGATGCGGTGAGATCGGCTCGCCCAAAGTGTAAAAGATGCCGACATATGATGATCAGTTATTCCTAAGAGATTTTTTGCATAAGGTGTCGGCAGATTTTATGAATAATTCAGGGTACATGAGTTATTCACGAGTCGAGGTTGCTGGAGATACAAGGCACAGCGCAAGATGCTGTGGTTGTCCACCGCTCTTGCGCTGTAACGAAGTAGATGGGGTGAGATCGGCTCGCCCGTAGGGGAAAAGAAGCCGACATATGATGATCAGTTATCCTTAAGAGACTATTTGTATTACGTGTCGGCAAATTTTATGAATAATTCAGGTTCTTCGATTATGAGATATATCCTTTCCTCTTTAAATACAGCTTTAAAGCATCTTTCCAGTGGGAAAACTCTTCCAATCCAATCTTTTTAGCTTTTTTGTTTTCCAAGACAGAATATGAGGGTCGGATAGCCAGAGCTCCATAAGATTTGGAATCCACAGGTATGAGTTGAGGGCTTTTTCCGATAAGAGAAAATATCGTTTCTGCAAATTCGAACCATGTGCACTGTCCTTCATTGGTTAAATGGAAGAGACCATAATGCTTTGTCCCAATGAGCTCTTTGATTTTCTGTGCGAGTTCTGAGGTTGACGTGGGCGTTACCCATTGGTCATTCACCACTCGGAGGTCTTTTCCCTTCTTCTCGAGAGATATGACTGCGTCTACAAAATTGGACCCTTTGCCCCAACAGCCGGCCTCCCCAAAAAGTCCACACGTGCGGATAAGGAAATATCGCTGCAAGATAGTCCGAACAAAGTATTCTCCTGCCAGTTTAGAAACTCCATACACATTCAAGGGATGGGGAGAATCTTCTTCCGCATAAGGGGTCTCCTTCTTACCGTCGAAGACATAATCCGTGCTGAAATGAACTAAAACCAAATTCAGTTCCTTGCAAATGAGGGCTAGATCCCTGGTAGCTATCGTGTTCACTTCAAATGCCTTCAGAGGCTCTTCTTCGCATTCATCAACCCTGTGAAAGGCCGCCGTATTAATCACGATTTCGATGTCGAGCTGCGAAAGAGTTTTTTGGGTTTCTTCAGGCTTTGTGATATCAAAATCAGGATAATAAAAGGGAAAAACTTTATTCCCCTTTAAGGCCTTCACGCAATCAGACCCGAGCTGCCCGTCAGCACCAATAATCGCAATATTCATTAATAATTGACACTCTTCAACTTTGTATTTTTGCGCTGAGGAAACCTTCCACTATCTTCTTGATGAGACCTGAATCCCTGGGTGTAGACTTGAGAGCTTTTTCATAGAACGACGAAGTCTTCAGTTTCAGTGATATGAGGTTCTTTAACAGTGTTCGGGCATGTGAAACATTGATTTCAGGATGAATCTGGAATCCCCAGATAGGCCTGTCTTTGAATTGAAATGCCTGGACTCGGCAGTGGCTGGATGATGCCAGAATCTGCAAGTCTCTGTTTGAATCCACAACCTCATCAAAGTGAACGGAAAAGGAATACGCCTGCCTTTTCTTTCCGAGGAGTTCACTGTCTTTGTTGATCTGAATGGGAATCCATCCCACTTCAGGATGTTTGGACCTGCGAACAGAGGAAGGTCCAAAGATTGCAAAAGCAAGAAGTTGATGACCGTAGCAGCTTCCGAGTGTTGGAATACCCTTGTCGATGGCTTCAAGAATGACCTCAGCCTCTTCATACACCCACCTTTCCCTCTCTACAATAGACGCTTCTGACCCAGTCAACAGCAAATGTGTGTAGTTTCCTTGACTAAAATCAGGGAATTGGCTTTTGGTCGCTTTGAAGCCATCCCATCCCAATCCAAGATAGGGTATCCAATGTTCTTCAGGATTGTATACAGACGAATCAATGGAATTGTCGATAAAAGCGAGTTTCACTTCTTTCATTTCACTAAACCGGCCATTATTCTGATGGAGTCTGCGCACAAATTATATCCATTCAATGGCAAAAGACAACTTCTTTCTTTTTTGCTCATATTTTCTTTGAGTTTAAAGCACTGATTCTGGTATAATTCATTTTCATCCAAGGAGGAAATAAAGTGCACAATGTAAAAGAAGGAACAGAACTCCACGTGACAACGCCTAATGAGCCTGGCATATTGGGTCGTGTACTGGGAACTCTTGCCAACGCAGGTGTAAACCTTAGAGCGCTTCGTGCTCATTCTGAAGGCAAAAAAGGAATTTTCCTTCTGATAACTTCCGATAACAAAAAGGCCGAGAAAGCTCTTAAAGTCTTACGCTATAAAGTCAAAACAAACAATGTCGTCACAGTTGAGATCGAAGACCGCATCGGAGCGGGTGCAGAAATAGGCGCTCTTTTGGGAAATGCTGCCATCGACATTGATTATTGCTATGGCACTTCGACAGGTGCTGGAAGAGCTCTCTTGGTGTTCCAAACGAACAAAAATAAGAAAGCTGTCGAAACTCTGGGCTAATCCTTGAAAATCCAGCTCTTCCTTGAAGTGAGGATTTCTCTCCGCAGGTAAAAATTCAGCGCCACCAATCACTTCTTCTAATAAAATAACGCCTCAGTGATGAGGATAAGGAAATTGGATCCTACCAATAGCAGCACTGAAAACTTGAGCGAAACAATCCCTTCTTTCAACGTCAAAGGTCCGAGTATTTCTTATTATTCAACAGCTGATCCTGTTGACAAATTGCCTCTTGTTTTAGTCCCTCTCGTTTCTTCCGCGGGAGTCGTTTTTCCTCAAATCTTAGAGCCGCCTCGATCATACACATCCGAAGATAATGTCCTGAATGATCTGGCTAACTCGAACAGTCTATCTCAAAAACTCCGCTGTATTCCAGGATTGAGGACAGCACTCCAACCTAAAGATATTCAGAGCCAACTCCTTGAGGTCGGCGCTGTATTTTTTTCACTCACCGAAGAGATGCATTCGAATTCGGAAAAAAGCCCAGTCATTCAAAATATTCCTTCCTTTCCCCGAAGTCTGGGTTCGATTTTTAATTATTTCAAGAGTGGTTTCCGAGTGTGTTCAGTCAAAAACGCTGTCTTTAATATAGAAATCGGAGAAGGGAGTCTTATCCAAAACCCCCAAGAAGGCAGGAATCTCGCGCAGTCGCTGAAAAGTGTTTTCAAACGCATGCAGATCAACGCATCCTGTTTTTTGACTGATTCAGGCTTACCAATCGGCCAGGCTTTCGGGAATTCCCTTGAAATCAAAGAGGCAATCGAAATCCTTAAAGGATCAGGTCCCTTGGATTTGCTCAAGCTGGCCTTAGAATTCGGCTCAGACATGCTTCTTTTTGCTGATAAGACAATGTCAAAAGGCGAAGCCAAAGAGATTCTCAAAAAGAAAATATTGAATGGAGATGCACTCAAAAAATTTCGAGAAATCATCGAAGCTCAGAGAGGAGACACTCGAATTATCGACAATGATTCCCTCCTTCCTTTTACTGAGAATAGAATAAACTTCCGTTCCAGCCAATCCGGCTTCATTCAGAAAATAAACACACGAAAGCTTTACTCGATCTATCTACAATGCGTATCGCAGGAGGAGAGGGCAACCAACATCGGTAATTGCGAAATCGGTTTTGTCCTCCAGAAAAAATCTGGTGATTGGATTGAAAAAGGCGAGAGCCTCGCTGAATTCCACCATAACAGCAAAATTGGCCGCCCCTGGATTGAAGATGAATTCCAGAAAATCTTTACAATCTCCGAAACTCCCCCACCCTTCCAGCCATTGATCATAGAAAGAATTCGGGATTAGCCTCATTGTCAGTCTAAAAGAGTAAAAAAACCGGAATTCGAATCTTTGATACACCTTCATGTCACTAGGAAGACACTCAGGGCAGTGTATTCCGAAACCGAGCCTCTTTTGCCCCAGAGAGTCAAAAGCGGCTCGGTTTCAGGCTTGGCTCTCCTCACCTCTTCGGTGCGGAACCATGCCCGCTCCGCCTTCAAACGGTTTTCTCACCCACTGCCCTTCGCTTCTATATAGAGAAGGATAGGGAGAAAATAGCGTTAAAATCCAACAGGAGCAAAGACATTCCTGAAGACTATTTCAGCATTCACTCCAATTAAATTTGAGTGAGGAAATGGATTCGATAAGAATAATGAATTTCTGTTAGAAAAAAATTTTTTTGTATGGTAGACTTCATGCAACTCAAATCCTCGGAAAGGAGCTAAAGATGGAAGAACACAAGCCATATGTGCCTGACCAAACTCCGTTTAAGGATTTCACCATAAAGGCTGTCATCATCGGAGCCATCTTTGGCGTCGTCTTTGGTGCGGCCAATGCTTACATCGGATTAAGAGTTGGGCTGACGATCTCAACAGCCATTCCTTTGGCCGTCATTGCTGTGGCCGTATTCAAAGTCCTCACTCCTATCCTCGGAAAAAGCACGATCCTGGACTGTAATATCGCCCAGACAACGGGCTCAGCCAGCTCTTCTCTGGCCTCAGGAATCATATTCACCATTCCGGCTCTCTTCCTTTGGGGATTTAATCCTAGTCTGTTCAAAATCGGCACTCTCGCCATCTTTGGAGGGATTCTCGGAGTTCTCTTCATGATTCCTCTCAGGAGAGCTCTGATTGTCAAAGAACACGGAGTTCTTCCCTACCCTGAAGGTGTTGCAGCTTCTCAAGTTTTGATTTCAGCCGAAGAAGGAGGAGCGAAAGCGAAAAACGTGTTCCTGGGCTTAGGAATCGGGGCCGCATACAAAGCGATTATTGCCATTTTTAAGCTCTGGCCGGAAAAGATCTATCTCAAACTTCCTGTCCTCAAAAAAGCCGAGCTGGGGCTGGACGCCACACCAGCCCTTCTGGGAGTGGGCTTCATCCTGGGGCCCCGGATCGCAGGAATCATGGTGGCGGGCGGCATTCTTTCCTGGATAGGCCTCATTCCTTTGATCGCCTACTTTGGAGAAAACCTCAATATACCACTATTCCCTGAAACAGAGCTGCCGATAGCCCAGATGGCGGCTGAAGACATCTGGTACAAGTACATAAGGGTCATAGGGGCTGGAGCCGTGGCAGTCGGTGGGATCATCACTGTCATCAAGTCTCTTCCCACGATGGTCGGAGCTCTCAAGACGAGCCTTAAAGACTTCAGCCTCAGCAAGCAGAATGAACATATCAAAAAAGATAGAACAGACACCGATCTTCCTTTTCCGGTTCTGGGCCTCGGGATTCTTGCGGTGGCAGTATTGATCATCCTGGCACCTCAGGTTCTCGGCATCCAAACGTCCATCCTTATTCGCCTTTTGGGAGCCGTGTGCATCGTCATCTTCGCTTTTTGTTTTGTGACTGTCTCCTCCAGAATAGTCGGGATGGTGGGAGTAACATCCAATCCCACCTCAGGTATGACCATTGTCACCCTTCTCGGGACAAGTTTGGTGTTTTTAGCCCTGGGATGGACAGACACTTTGGGCATGGCCACGGCCCTGACAGTCGGGACAGTTGTCGCGATCAGCGCTTCTATCGCTGGAGATATTTCTCAAGACCTCAAGGCTGGATACATCATCGGGGCCACGCCAAAAAAACAGCAGATGTCCGAATTGATAGGAGTTCTAGCATCCGCTTATGCAATAGCCTGGACAGTGTGGCTCTTAGGTAAAACCTTTGAATTTGGCTCACAAGATTTGGCTGCGCCCCAAGCCACCTTGATGAAGACAGTCATCGAAGGTGTTCTGGGTGGTGATCTTCCCTGGGGACTCGTTCTCGTTGGAGGAGCCTTTGCAATTGTCGCAGAGCTTGTCGGGATTCCGTCCCTTCCGTTTGCTGTGGGGATTTATCTACCTCTCTCTACGATGACACCCATTTTTGCCGGAGGTTTTATCAGGCATCTGATTGAGAAAAGATTTAGCAAAGATGAAACGCAGAAAACAAAAGCAAGAGAAAAAGGGATTCTCTTGGGTTCAGGATTCATTGCCGGAGAAGGAATCACCATGGTCGGAGTCGCATTGTACGCCTACATCACGACTAAAAAACCAATGGGAATTGGGATCAATCTTGGTGATTTCGCTGCACTCGCGGCATTTCTTGCTTTAGGCGTTTATTTGTATTTGAAAAGCTCCAAAAAGGAATCATGAATTATTCATAAAATATGCCGACACTTTATGTAAAAAATATCTGAAGGATGACTAATAATCTTATGTCGGCATCTTTTCCCCTTCGGGCGAGCAAATCTGACGACCTTTTCTTAAAAAAAATTGTCATTGCGGGCAAAGCGTGGCGATCTTATAAAAAGAATATCTTCATTCCCGAAATAACATAATTTTTCTCAACGAGATTGCCACGCTTTGCTCGCAATGACACTTTCTTCCTCAGTATCATTAATAAAAGTGTTACTTAATTACTGAGCATAAAGAACAGTCTATCTTTTCTTTAAATAATGACTGAAAGGGACAGCCCTCAATTTCTTAAGGGCTTGCATATTCCAGAATTATCCACTATATTTTTTAAAATTGTAAATATTATGGAGCCAAAATGAATACTTTAATCATCGCTCTCATCCTCATCGCCTGGCTCATTCTGGGCTATAAGATATACGGAAGCTTCATCGAGAAAAAAGTCGTTCAAGCCGACAAATCCCGCGTGACCCCAGCTCAAGAATTGAGGGACGGAATTGACTATTCCCCGGCAAAAAAACCTCTTCTCTTCGGCCATCATTTCTCATCGATCGCAGGAGCGGGGCCTATCCTTGGGCCTTTGCTGGGGGTACTCTACTTTGGCTGGCTGGGTGCACTCCTCTGGGTGGCTATCGGCAGTATTTTCCTCGGAGCTGTTCACGATTACACCGCTCTCATGACATCTGTCCAGAACAAAGGCACATCTCTGGCAAATGTTTCTAAAAACACCTTAGGCTTTCGGACAAAAATTATTTTCTCTGTTTTTATCTGGATGGCCCTGGCTCTGATCATCGCTGTTTTTGCTGTGGTCGCCTCGCAGACTCTTGTCTCACAGCCAGAAATCGTTATCCCCACATTCGGTTTGATCTTTATCGCAATGGTATTTGGCTGGCTGATCTACAGAAAAAACATCAATATTGTTGTCGGAACTCTTCTTTCGCTCGTCGTGCTTTTCTTCCTGATCTACATCGGGAATATTTTGCCGATTGTCCTCCCCACTCAAATACTCGGAATGTCTGGCCAGAAATTCTGGTTTTTCATCCTGATCATCTACAGCATTTTCGCTTCCTCCCTTCCTGTCTGGTTTCTCCTTCAACCGCGTGATTACATCAGCACCTGGATTCTCTTTTTAGGCCTCGGGTTGGGTTATCTAGGCCTCATCGTTGCCCATCCTTCTTTGAATGCTCCCGCCTTTGTCTCATTCAAAAGTCAAGGAGGCCCATTGTGGCCGATGCTCTTTGTCATCATTGCCTGCGGAGCCATCTCAGGTTTCCATTCGCTCGTTGCCGGGGGGACAACGGCCAAACAGCTCCCGGATGAAGTCAGTGGAAAATTGATCGGATACGGAGGAATGGTCACAGAAGCAGCCCTTGCTGGACTCGTGATACTCATCGCAGCCAGCGCTTTAATCTGGGATCCTTCTGGGATGGAAAGCCAATTCGGCTTTCAGTATTTCATGACCACGCTCGGAGACCCGATCCGTGCGTTCGCCACTGGATACGGAAAGCTCCTTTCCTCTCTCCCCGGCCTCACACTCGTTATAGGCACTTTTTTCGGTATGGTTATGCTTAATGCCTTTGTTCTGACGACTCTTGACACTGGGACCAGGATCGGCCGCTTCATCACGACTGAACTCCTCGGGAAAAAAGTTCCTCCACTCCAAAACAGATGGGTGGCTTCTCTGTTTATCCTCGTGTTTGCAGCTGTTTTGGGAGGAACAGAGGGCTATAAGGTGATATGGCCAGTCTTTGGTGCCTCGAATCAACTCGTGGCAGCTCTGGCTTTAATCGTTATCTCCTCTTATCTTGTCGGAATTAAAAGACCCAAAAAATACACGGTCTACCCTGCGATTTTCATGCTGTTGACCACGCTCGGAGCGCTTGTCTACCAGGGATACAATTTTTTCAGATCAAAAAGTTTTCTTCTGGGATGCATCAGTGTCATTCTGATCATTTTGGCAGTCATTATTGTCTATGAAGCCCGAGCTATCCTTTTTTCCCGCCAAAAATAAATGGGGTCGCATCTCAACATTCGACATTTCTCTACATTTAAATCTTTACATTCATAGTAAAAATGAACGACTTGATTATAAAAAAGTTGATAAGGTGTTAATGTTACAAATCTGAATTGAACGTTGCTATCTACTCAGATTGGTTTTTCCACTGCGCTTTATTCAGGAGATGTCGAATGTTGAGATGCGACCCCGCTATTATTGAGATGCGACCCCGATATTAGACAGGAGTGATTTTAAAAACAACTCCTTTCGGATCAGGACAGCAGAGCGTTTCCGTCTCAGCCACCCAGTCATCATGCGTCAATTCATCTTCTCTTTGTTTAGTGGTGAGGAAAGGAAAAAGGCTGTTTAAAGCATAGACACACACTTTCTTCTTTTCCGGGATTTCAATCGTCCCCTCTCCTCTGATGAAAAAGGTATCTCCAACTTTATGCTTAGCCCCACACCTCTCTTTCACTCCGACGACTTCTATCATTAGCTCTTTCATGGTTCCTCCTTTCTGTGTTCAAATATATATGCCGAACTGAAAAAAATCAATAACACGTTGACAAAGCCAAGAGACCTGTCGTAAAATTATTTCTCAGGTAATCCAGTAAACGAGGAGGAGAGTATGGCAGCAAAAGCTGAACCTAATGTCGTTCCACTGTGCGATGTACTCTTGGTTCTACTCATTATTTTCATGGTTATCACTCCGTCAGTCCAAAGAGGAATGGATGCAAAGCTCCCTGAAACTCTGGGAGGAAGCGATCAAAGCATTGACGTGATCGTTATGACTTTGCATAATGATGGCAAAATCGATATCAACAAATCATTCTATGAACGAGAAATTCTTGAAAGCCAATTGATGAGTATCTACGGTCCCCGTCAGCATAAAACCATTCTGATCAGAGCTGATGCCCGAGTTCCTTTCACGAATGTTGTTGAGCTCATGGACATAGCCAGAGGAGCAGGAGTGGAAGAAGTTGGAATCGTCCTGGAATACTTCGAAGAAGAAGGAGACGAAAACTAAACCTCAGAATACACAGCCTCCTCTTGTATTAAAATCTTCCTTAATTAAAATACCCCCTTCTTTCCTCATCAGCACTCCTATCGGTTCTCTTCAATTTTGTGCGGGCTAGACTTTACCTACATAATTTTGGAGAGGATTAAAGAATCTTTATTGATATTCTATATGAAATCTAAACAGTTTGGGCTCCTCAAGCGGCTCTAGAATATACAGGTTATCATTCTCATCTAAAAAAACTCTTTGTACATTATAATTAGGCTTGACGCCAGAGCGAAAGCTTCCTAAAAATTCACCTTTTGGATTGAATACATCAATAATAAGGCCTTTTTCATCGGCTTTGCTGCCCCATAAAATGTAAATGTTATTTTTTTTATCAACGGTAACATCTTGAGTAATAACATCCCCTTCAATCCTTATTATATTTGGTTGTGGACGTACTTCCTCAAGTGGTTTTGGAGTGTAGGGGAGTTTTCTAGTGACTTCAAACAGTAATTTTTCATTAGGGGAGTATTTTTGAATTTTGTATGCATAACGAAAAGAAATAATTATGTTATCTTCATGGTCAATACAAAAAGAAAATCTATTTTTTGCTCTTTGAATTAACTCGTTTTCTTCTTCGTTGTTTACTTTGACAAATGAACTTACTAATTCTCCTTTTGAATTTAATTTATGAAGAATGTGTTTATTTGTTGGACGAAGTAACTCAATATATATATAACCTTTTGAGTTTACAGCAATTTTAAAAGGAGCACTTACTTCAGTTTTAAATCCTTCTTTGTATTTGCCTTCTTCGGAAAAAATTTCAATTTTTCTGTTGTTTTGGTCAGCTACATATATATTTCTTATTTTATCTAAAGCAATGTCTATGGGACGATTAAATTCTCCTGGGCCTTGACCTCTTTTATTCAGTGACCATAGGTATTTTCCATTCTTATCAAATTTCTTTACCTCTATGGCATTTGTGTCGCAAATGTAAATGTTACCTTTTTTATCAGCAATTACGGCGAGCGGAAAACGAAAGTATTGATTTATATCTTCTTCAGATTCCCCTAGAACTAAAGTATTTTCGAGTTTTACATTTTCATATTTATTACTATTTTTATAAGAGCAATTAGTAATTACCTGAATAGTAAATAGTAAAACTAAAATCTTGTAAATTTTTATCATCTACTTATCCCCCTTTTTTAATTAGGATAGTATATTTTTTAGAGAAAGAGAACCATAATTATCTTGGATTTTTTTGTCTATTATTTATTCAATCCATCTTTCGATGGAAAAATTACTAGGTTTTGAGAAACCAAAGTTTGGTTCTGGTTTCCTCTTCCTCAGCAAATTCAATTTCAACAATTAATCTCTTTCTCATTTTATTTTAATATATGGAAGAGAACCAAGAAAACTAACTTATCTTTTTTTGCTTCATCCGGAGAAACACACATAAACGGACTATTAACCAGGAAAGAAGCGAAGGAAGGGTTTTATCTATTATGTTATTGGTCCGATAATCTCCCGGGAAATGACCAACCTCTGGATTTCATTTGTTCCTTCGTAGATCTGGAGGAGTTTTGCATCTCTCATCAACTTTTCCACCGGATAGTCCTTCATGTAACCGTAACCTCCCAGAATCTGGACACAATCAGTGGTGACCTTCATGGCCACATCAGATCCGAAAGCTTTTGCCATGGCTGATTCTTTACCGCTGGGTATCCCTTCATCCATCAGCCAAGCGGCATGCCACACTAGATGGCGGGCCGCATTAATTTCCATGGCCATCTGGGCTATCTTAAAAGATGTGTTTTGAAAAAGAGCGATAGGCTTCCCGAACTGCCTTCTATTTTTGGCGTATTCTATCGCATATTCAAGAGCCGCTCTCGCTACTCCAACTCCAGCCGCTCCGACAGGGGCTCTAGTCTTATCTAGAGTTTTCATGGCTATGATGAAACCTATCCCCTCTTTACCCAAAAGGTTTTCCTCTGGAATTTTCACGTCTTCAAATGTCAGTTCGACCGTGTTGGAAGCCCTGTGTCCCATTTTATCTTCCTCTTTTCCTATGATGACTCCGGGAGTTTCGCGGGGAACGATAAAAGCGCTGAGTCCCCGCATTCCCTTATCAGGATTCGAATTAGCGAACACCACATACAGACTGGCAATTCCTCCGTTGGAAATAAAACATTTTGAACCATTGATAATGTATTCCTTCCCTACTTTTTTCGCGCGGGTCTTCATGGAACCGGCGTCAGATCCCGCTTCTCTTTCAGTCAAGCAAAAAGACGCAAAAGACATCTTTTCCGTCTGGGGAGTCAGGAATTTCTTTTTCTGCTCATCCGATCCGAAAAGGATTATTGGTGTGTAGGCCAACGCATTGACCATCATCGTGGTGTACATTCCCGCACAACCAGCTGCCAGCTCTTCGCTGATGATAACAGTATCCAGGTCATTCATGCCTCCGCCTCCGTATTCCGAGGGAATAGTGCAAGTCAGAAATCCAACTTCAAAAGCCTTTTTCATCACATCCTCTGAGAATTCATCCCCCTTATCATACTTTGCCGCATTGGGTTTCATCTCTTTCTCAGCGAACTCATGAGCCATCTCCTTAAGAGCCTGCTGTTCTTCTGTTAAGCTAAAACTAATCACTCTCTCCTCCTTATTTTATCAACCTGAATTATTCATAAAATATGTCGACACCTTATAAAACTTTCAATTATATGAGCTCTTTAGGTAGGTTTTTCCCGAAATCAAGATTCAAACTGTTTTTTATGTCCATTCATTAACTCAATATCGGCATCTTTTACCCTTCGGGCGAGCCGATCTCTCTGCATCTGCTTTGTTGCGGCCCAATCGCGGTAGACGACCACAGCTTCATGGGCCGACGCCTCGCATCTACAGCAACCTCGACTCGTGAATAATCCAGGTCATTCATCGTGTTTATACTGGAAACCTCATTCTATGTCAATTTTTCTGGTTTTTCTTGAATATAATTTCTTCTCGGGCCATGATTGGAGCGGGTTTACCTAACCTGAAAATATCTTTCACGATTTCCTGCGCGCTTATGCTTTTCTGTGAAGAATGCTTCAAGTGAAAGATAAACTTTCCTTTTTTTCTGTCGATAATCGTTTCCTGGATGAATTCATTTTGACTTTTACCCATAAATCCTTTGATCCGCTTTTCAATCGTCCTGTAATACTCTGGAGAAGGCATATTGTTCTTATTCTGCCAACCGATTGCACGCATAATTTCACTACTTTTTATGTCGACAGAGTAAATGAACGCCTCTATCTCTTCATTTAAATTGGGCTGAGAGCCTTCCCTCTTCTCAAGGCGCAGGATGTGAACGCCAGAGGGCAGACAGATGTTCATCCGAGAAATAAATTCGTCCTCCCCAAAAAGAAATCGAGATTTAAATTCAAAACATTCTGCTTTTCCACTCATCCCCAAAGGAAGAGCGGATGGGTAGGAAATCAGCATTTTAGGATGAAAACCTTGTGAATAAGCCACTTGAATTTCAGCCCGTCTCAAAGCCCTCTGAATAACATTGTTCAAATCCATGTGTGACATATACCGTGCGGATTGAAGCTTGGAATAAAAAACTCGATAGCGAAACACATTTTCTGTCTCTTCTCCCAAAGGCTTCGTCGGAGGGGGCGTGATTTTTATCTCCTCTGGAAATTCTCTTTCCAAAAATTGCGGAAAATTACATCCTTGGCACGTCCCACAGCTATCATCCAAACAGGACAATGTGTATTCTTCTTTCAAAGCCTTATCCAATTCTTCGCTCAAATAGGACTTTTTTATGCCAGAATCTATGTGATCCCATGGGAGTCGAACATCTCTTTTGATCGAAGACAGATACAAATGATAATCGACATGCGTGTGTCTGAATCCTTCTTCCCAGGCTGCATACTGGAAAAGGTCATTCCAACTGTCAAAACGGGCTCCTCCTTTCCAGGCCTGGACCAAGACCTGGTTTAACCTTCTGTCTCCCCGAGAAAACACAGCTTCCAGGATGGAATTTTTGAGTGAATGCCTAGCCAGTTTGACGGTTGGATATCTTTTTAGCTGAGATTTGAGATATCTGTACTTTTCTTTAAGAATGGACTCTTCCTCCATTTTAAGCCACTGGAAAGATGTGTGGGGTTTAGGAATAAAAGATGATAGGCTGAGGTTGATTCGAGGAGGAGATTTCAGGATTTTGTGTCCCAATCTGATCAGTTCTCTGACTATGTCGATGATTCCCTCTAAATCTTCATCATTTTCTGTCGGAAGCCCCAACATGAAATACAGCTTGAGTAGTTTCCATCCTTGAGAAAAAGCATTCTGTGCGGCTTCCCAGATATCGTCATCTTCCAGTTTTTTATTGATGACACGTCGCAATCTTTCAGTCCCTGCTTCTGGAACAAGAGTAAACCCTGTTTTTCTCACTTTGATGATACTCTCGACAACATCTGAAGACAGACCTTTGGGCCGCATGGATGGTAACGAAAGAGAAATCTTATTCTTGGACAATTCTTTCATCAATATTTCAACCGTTCTGTCAAGATACGGGTAATCACTGATAGAAAGAGATGCCAAGGAAGTGTCTTCATACCCTGTCAGGCTCAAGCTTTGCAAGATGTTATCCAAGACGTCAGAGGGGCTTTTTATCCTGGGCGGGAAATAAACACTCGAGGCTTGACAAAACCGGCATTTTTGAGCACAGCCTCTAGCCACCTCAACAGATACTCTATCAAAAATGACTTTGATGTTAGGAACAACGATCTGTTCAGGAAAAGGCGCCTTATGAAAAGGAAAAAGAACCCGTTTCTGTATGCTGGATGGAGCATCTGCCTCGGGTTTCACGGCAAGAAGGTTGGAACCTCTGGGTAGATAGGACGTGTATAAGGAAGGGACGTAAACTCCCTTAATCTGGGCCATTTCTTTCAAGAGAGTGTCTTTTTCCTTTAATCCCTTTTTATGTGAGAGGAATTTTTCTGCGATTTCCAAGAACGCTTCTTCACCATCCCCGATCAAAAACAGATCGAAGATCTCTGCAACAGGTTCGGGGTTGAATGCCGCTGGACCACCTGCGATGACCAAGGGATAATCCACGCCTCTCTCTGACGAAAAAAATGGGATGCGGCCCAAATCCAGTATGGTCAGGATGTTGGAATAGTTGAGTTCGTAGAGAAGAGAAAAACCCAGGATATCAAATTGAGTAAGAGGAATTTTATTTTCAAGTGAGAAAAGAGGAATTTTTTCAGACTGAAGTTCTCGTTCAAAATCAATCCAAGGAGCAAAAACTCTTTCAGCTAAAATCTTTGGATTGTCATTTAACAGAAAATAGAGAATCTTCTGGCCTAAATAGGACATCCCAACCTCATAGAGGTCAGGAAAAACAAGGGCTATTTTAGTTTCGACCCGCGAAGGGTCTTTTTTGACTTCATTCCATTCTCCGCCTAAATAACGCCCAGGCTTTTCCACAACTTTCAAAATCTCTTCCAGGTTTTTCATCGCAATCAATAGCGTTTTATTCTTGAATAAACGGATTCATTCTTTTCTCTGACTCAATTATTTTATTTCTATTGAACTGATTGTTCAATAGGGGACGTTCCCCAAGGTGCCACCTTAGCTCGTGAAATAGGGGACATTCCCCAAGGGGACACTCTATCTTCTAATAACACTCAAAAAACCAAAAGTATAAGATAGGGTGGCACCTTGGGGAACGTCCCCATATTTTAAACAAACACAAATCTTCGCATTTTGACGTTGAGGACGAGTGAAACTCCCAAATAATTGGCGAGAAGAGAAGAGCCTCCGTAACTGAGCAGAGGTAAGGGAGTCCCTGTTATGGGAAAAAGGCCAATGACCATCATTACATTGATAAAAAATTGGAAGGTAATCATTACCGCGACCAGAAAAACGATGTAAATTCCTGCCCTGTCTTGAGACTGCCCGACGGATTGATACAATCTGTACAGGAAGGCAAAGTAGCTCATCAAGGCAAGAACAACACCCAGGAATCCGAATTCTTCTCCAACAACTGAAAATATGAAATCCGTATGCCGCGCAGGCAAGAATCTGAGCTGGCTTTGCGTTCCTTTTCTAAATCCCTTTCCTAAAAACCCACCAGAACCGATGGCGATCTTCGACTGCAGGATATGATAGCCTGAGCCGAGAGGATCCTTGCTTGGAGAGATGAGTGTAGTCAGTCTTTTTTTCTGGTATTCTTTTAGCCCAAAATTCCAGCCGATCACACCAATAATCATGGTCACAATCAATATATAGACGAATGTTTTCCTGTTTATCCCGGCGAGAATGAGCGCACCCAAGAAAATGGGCACATAGCTCAAAGCCGTTCCTAGATCTGGCTGCAACGCCACCAAGAAAACTGGGATTGCGGTGACTGCGCCACTCAAAAATCCTTTTTTCCAGGAAACGTAATCTTGTCTGAACTTAGAAAAGAGAGAAGCCATGAGAATGATGAGAACTATCTTTGTCAACTCAGAAGGCTGGAATTGAAGAAACGAGAGACGGTACCAACTCTTGGCTCCAGCCACAAATTTACCGAAAAGCAAAACTCCCACAAGAGCCAACATGGCGAGAATATACAAATATGCAGAAAAAGAGACCAATGCCTTATAATCCACTGAGAGAAGAAGGAAAAGAGCGATCATACTGACAACTATCCATATCATCTGTCTTAAATAATAATTTCCTGGAAGATAGTGTGAACTGCTGTAAATGAAGGCCAGGCCAATTATTGAGTTCAAGAGCAATAAGCTGATGAGAATCCAATCGATGTGCTTCAGAAGGCTTCTATCTATCATATTTCTTCCTGTATAAATTAAACAATCTCCTTGCGAGAGGGGCGGCCGTGGCGCCTCCCATTCCCCCATATTCGACGAGAACAGTGACAACAATCTCTGGGCTCTCTCTCGGTGCGAATCCCGTAAACCACGAGTGTGTTTTCACTTCTTCTTCCTCTTCTTCTCCTTCCTCTACTTTTTTCTCCTCCTCGGCCTCTTCTGATTTATCTTCACTGATCACCTGAGTTGAACCTGTCTTTCCACAGACGTCATAACCAGATACGTTTGCCGCCCATGCTGTGCCTTGATCATTCACAGCTTCCCACATTCCCTGTATGACCTTTTCGAAAATGGATGGATCGATGTTCACTATTTGACTGCTCAGGATGCTGTATCCTCTGCCACTCTCTCCCCCTTTACCGGATATTGATTTAAGTAGATGTGGGATCACATGGATCCCTCTATTGGCAATAAGAGCCGTATGGGCAGCAATCTGGATAGGAGTCACAAGCATGAAGCTTTGGCCGATAGAAACAGAAATCGTTTCCCCCTTTTGCCATGGCTCTTTCTTGGCTTTTATCTTCCACTGGGGATCAGGGACCAATCCGTCTTTTTCTCCGGGTAAATCAATCCCTGTTTTTGCTCCCAATCCAAGCATTCGTGCGTAGCGGGATATCTCTTCGATTCCCAGTTCTTTCCCTACATTATAAAAATATATGTTACAGGAATGCCGTATAGCCTCATAAAAACCCATTTTTCCGTGTCCCTCTTCACGCCAGCAGGAAAAGGGATGATTATAAATCGTCGTTTCACCCCGGCAGATAAAGGTATCTTCTTCAGTGATGATTCCCGAATCAAGAGCTCCCAAGGCCATGACCAATTTAAAGACGGAACCGGGTGAATACAGTCCTCCGATGGCTCGATTCAGCAACGGAAACTCAGGGCTGTTCACTAAATCAAGCCATTCTTCGGAAGTAAACCGGTTGATGAATTTATTCGGATCAAAATTGGGATAACTGGCTAAAGCCAATATCTCTCCATTCCGCACATCCAGAACGATTATCGCTCCTTCTGTTCCTTCCAGCATCTCTTCAGCCTCTTCCTGAAGGTTGAAATCTAAGGTTGTTGTCAGATCTTGCCCCTTAAGGGGTTCACGTCTGTCGAGTTCTTCTCTCCCCCTTCCTAAACTGTCCACAACCTCAACGAGTTGACCGGGATTCCCCACTAAAGCCGTTTCATATTGTTTCTCTATTCCGGTCTTCCCCACCATGTCTCCCAGGCGTCTCTGTTCATAAACATCCCTTTTCATCTCTTCGGGTGAGAGCTCCTGCAAATATCCGATGACATGGGCGGCCAAACTCTCGAAGGGATAGAATCTTTTTGGCTCTGATTGGAGAACTAATTCGGGAAGCTCTAATTTTCTGGCCTCAATCAGTGCCACTTCTTCAAAGGTAAGGTTTTCCTTCACGACAATCGGCCTGAAAAGCGGCAAGGATTCATATTTCTTTATTCTTTCTTTTAAAACACGCTCTTCGATATTAAGAAGTCGTGCAATTCGACGACAGGATTGATCATAATCCTCACAATTTTCTCTGATGAGAGATACTCTGAAAGAGGCAGTATTATTAGCCAGAATAATCCCCTCTCTATCAAAGACTAATCCCCGTTGATAAGGCAGAGAGATCTCCCTCATCCTGTTCGCCTCTGACTTCTCCCAGTATTCTTCATGTTCGAGGACCTGCACTTTCCAGAAATTCAGTATTAAAAAAATGAAGAATACCACCACAAGGATAAAAACTAATTTAACTCTTTTTAAAACCGGAAAAAGGTCTTCGTAAATTTTTTCTTGTTTCATTGTTCGACTCAATATTTGTTCTTTTTTATTTTTCTCAAGATAAAAAATAAAATGCTACCCAGGAAAGCGGTGATTAAAGGCTGAAACAATATCAAACCGCCTCCTGTATCCAGAGTCTCCGGGATAATAAAAGAAAAGAGCAGAACCCACAAAACAAGTTCAAAGCTGAGCAGCAGGAGAAGAAAGAAGAAGTTGCGCAGCGGAGGTTGGACATCGATCTTTTTGGAAATGTACCCAGCCAAAAACCCGGAAATCGTTTTCGCCAGGCCGGCGACTCCGTAGACTCCAAAAGAAAAATAATCCTGGAGAAGACCGCAGCCAGCCCCCAAGCAGGAGCCAAAGATCTCCCCTTTTTCAACAGCAAAATAGAAAACGACAAGACTGAACACATTAAAGAAAAGAAGGGAAAAAGGAGAAATCCTGCTAAAAATTGTGTAGAAGAGAAAAGCCACTAATATTCCGATAGCGACTCGTATAAAATCTTTCATCCTCATTAATCCTTGAATAACTCCTTAGGATCCTTCATGATGACAGCGATCTGGTCCAAAAAACGAAAATCAAAATAAGGTTCAACAATAATGTGTTTGTGGAGTGATGCGTCCGATGCGATCAAAAGAATTCTGCCAACTCTGAGCCCTAAAGGGTAAATCCGGTCGTAGCCTGATGTGAAGACATCCTCACCTTCGGATATTTCTTCCAGAGTGGTCGTTGCCAGAACATACTGCATAAGGCATTGGCCTTTCCCATCTCCCTCAAGGATTCCCTGAACCCTATTTATTTGAGTGAACACGCTGATTCCGCTTTCATTGTCTGTAATCAACTGAACCCGGGCTTCTTTGAGTGAGATAGAATCAATGACTCGTCCCACTAAATTGCCGTTCTTATCCAGAACGACCATGTTTTTCTTAATCCCATCCAATGTCCCTCTATTGATGATAACGGATTTATGGTAGTTGCTCGGGTCGAGTCCGATGACTTGAGCCGGCAAGATATTTTCATGCAGAGCCAAAAGATTTTCCTCAATTTCCTTCTCGCTCCGGAACCTCTGAAGGGCATTTCGGAGGAGATTGTTTTCCTGTCGGAGATAAAAAATCTCTTCTTTCATTTCTTCATTTTGATTCTGAACATTCCTGAGATGAAAATAATTTTTCCAGACATTCCCGATGCCCTTGAAGAAAGAAAGAATCCCATGCCGAATGGGAGAAAAGACTGAAAAGACTGACTTTTCAAAAACACTCGCCTTTTCACCTAACGGAACTTGCATGGAGATCAAGAGGAAGTGGAAAAAGATTAAAGCTATGAGTATTGTGATATTTTTTCTTTCTTTCAGGAAAAAAGGCATGAAACTAAAAAAGGCTTAAATTAAAGAAATCTTTTTTAAAAGGTCTAAATCGTCAAGCAACTTGCCGGCACCAAGGACAACTGTGGTCAAAGGATCTTCTGTAATAAAAACGGGCAACTTGGTTTCCTCTCTAATGCGCTTATCCAAATTCTTGAGGAGAGCTCCTCCTCCTGTGAGGATAATGCCTCGGTCAATGATGTCAGCAGAAAGCTCAGGAGGTGTTTTTTCAAGAGAAACGCGGATGGCATCGATAATAGACGAAACAACATCTTCAAGCGCTTCTCTGATTTCCTGGTCATCTATAATAAGAGTTTTCGGAATCCCCTCTCCTAAATCTCTTCCCTTTATCTCAATGGATACTGGTTCATCCAACGGATAAGCCGAACCTATCTGTATTTTCAATTGTTCTGCACTTCGTTCTCCGATGAGCAGGTTATACTTTCTTTTAAGGTATTGGATGATGGCTTCGTCCATCTCATTTCCGGCTATTCTGATGGAATGATTAAACACGATTCCATTCATGGAGATAACTGCGATGTCGGTCGTTCCTCCCCCGATGTCCACTATCATATTTCCTGTCGGCTCTGAAATAGGAAGGTCGGCTCCGACTGAAGCTGCCACTGGCTGCTGTACCAGAAACACTTCAGAAGCTTTGGCCCGCATGGCCACATCCTTAACGGCACGCCTCTCAACTTGAGTAATTCCTGTGGGTATTCCTATAACTATTCTTGGCCTCACTAAAAACATGCGGCTGTTTGTGGATTGCTTAATAAAAAAATCAAGCATCTTTTCCGCCATCTCAAAATCTGCAATAACGCCATCTCTCATAGGCTTGATGGCCAAGACGTCAGCTGGGGTTTTTCCAAGCATATCTTTTGCCCGAGTTCCGACAGCTTCCACCTTCCCCGATTGCTTGTTGACGACGACGATTGATGGCTCTTGAACGACAATTCCTTTTCCTTTCAGAAAAACTAATGTATTCGCCGTTCCCAGGTCTATCGCTAAATCGCAAAGCAGTCTGTCTTTGAGGGAATTCATCAAACTCATTTCGGTGCCTCTCCTTGTACAGCATTTATTTAGCACAATTTCCCCATTGACGCAAATAAAAAAAATGAACGAGGCTTGAGGCTGAACTCTGAAACGGGGCCAATGCGCTTCGTTTTGGAGTCAGAACTTGAAAGTTAATTAGGATCAGGCTTTGGCGAGACAAATCAGGGATAGGTCTTGAAAGTTATTTGTAGTCAGGCTTTGACTATTATGATATTCACTAGACAAGAGGCAACGTTAACGCCTGCTTTTGAGATTAAACCCGCTCTAATATGTCACACCGTCACTTGGAATCATCACTGACAAGGCCTGCCCCCTGAATTTTTACGCAAAAGCCGGGCCCCGATTGCTTCCATCTCATCCGGTTTCAAAATCTTAATCATCAATACCGATTTTATTTTTCCTTGACTTTTTCTTCTGTAAAAAATATATAATCAAAAAACGTCTAGTAATGACATGAGGAGGTCATCATGAGCAATGGAGCCTACAAGCCTTATGTTCCCCCCGAACAATCCATGAAAGAAATATCTTTTAAGGCCATATTTCTGGGAATCATTATGGCCATTGTGCTGGGCGCTGCGAACGCCTATTTAGGTCTTCTTGTTGGAATGACAGTTGCGGCCACCTTTCCGGCCGCAGTCATTGCCATGGCAGTGCTGCGCCCGCTTAAAGGAACAATTCTTGAGGAAAATTTGGCCCGAACTACCGGAGCCGTTGGAGAGGCCCTGGCGGCCGGAGCGATCTTCACTATCCCTGCCTTTCTTCTTGTCAGGATAGAAGGCCAGCCCCTTTGGGAGAAATTCGATCTCTTCAAATCGTCCCTCCTCATGCTGGTTGGAGGAATCCTCGGAGTTCTGCTCATCATCCTTGTCCGGCGCACTCTCGTTGAGGATGCCGATCTGCCTTTTCCAGAAAGCACGGCTTGCGCAGAGATGGTCAAGACTGGTCAGAAAGGCGGTTCACAAGCCGCCTACATGTTCTGGGCCATGGGATTGGGAGGACTTGTCGAATTCTTCACTAATTCGAGTGGACTCCAGTTCATCAAACCCTATGCTCAAAAAGTATTCAGTATTCCTGGCCTCTCTCGCATCACTTACCTCGATAGTGATAATGTTGAAGTCGCCAAAAGTGGTTCAATCAAAGGGAGAATGTTCGTAGAAACGCCGGCAGCCAATGCGGCCATGACCGGAGTCGGGTACATCATCGGGCCCAAGCTTGCCGCTCTCACCTTTTCCGGTGGGGTGCTGGGATGGCTCTTCCTGATGCCCATTCTCCTTTTTATCAGCGGAGACTTGGGTGAGATCGTATCTGGTTTTGATGGAAACTGGACAGACATGGCCGTCTCCGCCTATAACTCCCAAGTCAAGCCCATTGCCGTCGGAGCCATGCTCGTCGGCGCCTTCTTCACACTGTTTAAAATGCGACAAAGCCTCATCACAGGAATCGGTCGCTCCATTGCTGATGTTAAAAAAGTGAGTGCAGGAGGCCCCTCAGAAACGATCCGAACCGACAAAGACCTGCCTTTTCCTTCTATCATAATAGCCATTATCGCCCTGATCATCCCGATGGTCTTTCTCTACAATGTGTTTACGAAAAGCATGGGATCATCTCTCGTAGCAACACTAGTCATGATCGTCATGGGCCTTCTATTTGCAGCTGTGGCCGGATACCTTGTGGGTATTATCGGCTCCTCTTCCAACCCGATTTCCGGTCTGACTCTCACCTCTCTGCTCATCGCGGCCTTGATGATGGTCCTGATGGGACAAAGAGGAGCCCCGGGAATCGCGGCTGTCATAGGTGTAGCTGCGATTGTCTGCTGCGTGGCTGGTGTGGCCGGAGACATGATCCAGGATTGGAAGGTCGGGCATATTCTCGGCGGAACTCCCTGGCGCATGCAGATCGGAGGAATGATCGGTGTCGTGGCAGCGGCCTTAACATTGACTTTCGCCCTCCAACTATTCCACAGCACAAAAGGGATTGGGAGTGATGCTCTCCCCGCGCCTCAGGCCAATCTGATGGCCATGATGGCTCAGGGAATTGTCGGAGGAGAGATGGCCTGGCCTCTGGTGATTGCAGGCATGCTGATGGGAATCGGCCTGATCCTCATCGGCTCTCCATCCCCGATGATCATCGCTGTGGGAATGTATCTTCCTTTTCGAGCCACAGCCTGTATCTTCTTCGGAGGAGTCATCAAATACTTCCTGGATAGAGCTGTAGCTAAGAAAAATCCAACAGCCAAAGGGAAAGAGATAGTCGAAAACATAGGTCTTTTGATTGCCTCGGGGCTGATAGCTGGTCAGGCTCTGATGGGAATCGTGACCTCAGGAATCGAAGCTCTGAAGGAAAAGATCAGGCTTCCCGAAGTCTGGGGAACCGAATGGCTGGGTCTTTTGATTTTCTTTATCCTCGGATTCATCCTGATCTATTTCCCCTATAAAAAAATGATCGCTTCGGGTGAAACCGGAGCTTCATCCGGAGAAAAATAAAACTCAGCAAGAAAAATAAAAAACTGAATCCAACCGATTGTGAAGAAGAGCAGAGACGAAAAGCCAGAGATTAACCTTTTAGAGCTCATCCCAGTCAGAAACATCGAGTGGGAGAAATCAGAAGAGGATCTAATTATCCTCCTCAAGCCTAAATTCACGCATCCCTTTTTTAAAAAACATATACTTCCTCGTCTGAAACACCCCTTTTACAAGGTCAAGCTTGATGACGTGGGGAGTTTTGTCTGGGAATGGTGTGATGGCAAGAAAACAGTGAAAGAAATTGCTCAAGGCTTGAAGGGAAAATTCGGAGAAAAGGTCGAACCACTGCATAACCGCCTGGCTCTTTTTCTCCAGAATCTCGAGAAAAATCGCTTCATCTACTTCAAAGACCTGTAATATGGGGACGTTCCCCAATAATATGGGGACGTTCCCCAAGGTACCACCCTATCTTCATTTTGAGTGATGTTAAAAAGCCATCTTGGCAAAATAAGGTGGTACCTTGGGGAACGTCCCCATAAACTCCATTTTAGCCATCCGTTTATAGAAATATGTGATGCGGATGAAATTATTGGGCTAAGGTGGTACCTTGGGGAACGTCCCCATAGATTAACAATTGAACAAACGGTTAATATCCTTTAGAATAAAAATCTTAAATCTGAAGAAAAATGCCTATACTCGAAATTATTAAATACGGAAATTCCACACTGGTTAAGAGAGCCGATGAAATAAAAACCATTGATAAAGAGATCGAGGAACTGGCTCAAAACATGATTCAAACCATGCATGCAGCTCCTGGTATAGGATTGGCGGCTCCCCAAGTCAACGTGAGTAAAAGGCTGATAACCATCGACCTGTCAGTAGGAGAAAGAAGCGAGGATTTGATCATTCTCATAAATCCCGAGCTCATCATCCAAGAAGGAGAGATTATCCTGGAAGAAGGCTGTCTGTCGGTCCCTGACGTCAATGAGAAAGTGACCAGGCCATCCCGTGTGGTCGTGAAGGGTTTGGATTTAGAAGGAAAAGAACAAATCATCGAAGCGGAAGGTACTCTTGCCAGAGTCTTTTGTCATGAGATCGACCACTTGAACGGAAAGCTTTTTTTTGAAAATCTATCTCCACTCAAGAAAGATATAATCAAAAAAAAGCTGAAAAAACGGGCCCCAACGGACAAGATTTGATGAAAATTGTTTTTTTTGGAAGTCCTGCTCCGGCTCTTCCTTCTTTACAAAGAATTCGAGATGCTGGCCACAGCATCGAGCTGGTCATCACGCAACCCGATAAACCGACAGGACGAGGGAAAAAACTCATGCCCTGCCCTGTCAAAAAAAAGGCGCTTGACCTGAATATCCCTGTCTATCAGCCCTCCAGGATCAAAAAGGATCCCACAGCGCTGGAAAAGCTTAAAGACATCCAGCCAGACTTAAACGTCGTGGTCGCCTACGGCCAGATCATTCCCTCCTCGATTATCTATCTCCCGAAGTTCAACTCTGTAAACGTCCATTTCTCCCTCTTACCCAAATACAGAGGGGCGTCTCCTGTCCAGTGGACTCTCCTTAACGGAGAAGACAAGACAGGCATTACGCTCTTCGAACTCAACGAGAAAATGGATGAGGGAGATATCCTTTTCCAGGAAGAAATCGATATCCTCCCTTCCGAGAATGCGGCAGAGCTGGAAGCCCGACTGGCACAGATTGGAGCCGAACTCCTTGTTAAGACCATCTATGAGATAGAAAAAATCGTTCCCCAAAAGCAGGACCATTCGCAAGCCACCTATGCGCCGAAGCTCAGCAAGGAAGATGGCCGCGTCGACTGGACAAAAGATTCACTCCAAATTGAAAGACAATTAAGGGCCTTCACTCCCTGGCCATCGACGTTTGCCTTCATCGGAGAGAAGCGGATAAAAATCCATAAAGGGAAAAGGATGGAGAATCCTGCCCCTCCCTCTTCTTCCCCTGGGGAAATAGTGGGGATTCGGAAAGAAGGGATAGAAGTGTGTTGCGGTGAGCAGAGTGTTTTTTTGATCGAAAGACTTCAGCCTGAAAACAGAAAAATTATGGATGCATATGCGTTCTCTCTAGGGGGGAGATTCAAGATTGGGGATAAATTCGCTTAATCCATCTGAAAGATTTATTCTTCCAGGATATAACTGTAAGGATTCACAGCCCTTCCGTTCTTCCGGACTTCGTAATGCACATGGGGTCCGATGGCTTTTCCCGTCTGCCCAACAAACCCGATGATATCCTTCCTTTTCACCTTCTGACCCACTTTCACGTTGAATTTGCTCAAATGGCAGTAAACCGTGGTCACGCCTCCTCCGTGATTTAGAATAATCACTTTTCCGCCGGTTAATTCTGTTTTGATTTTGTGAACATATCCATCTGCCGTGGCATATACGGGACTTCCATGGCTGGCTGCAATATCGATGCCGTAGTGGTACTCCTCTTCACCTGTAAAAGGATCTTTCCTCTTACCAAAGCTCGACGTCTGCCAACCCGCGGTCGGGTTGATAGAGGGGCTCGTAGCCATTTTGTAAGACTTATCCTCGAAAAACTTAGCCATAGTATCGAGATTCTTATCAATACCCTGAGCTTTCTGCGATATGCTCTCTGCACTCTTCAGACCTGGATCGACAGCTGGATTCGAGATGTTCGCCTGCTGGCCCTCGTCTCTTGCCCCACCACCGACTCCGAGCTCTCTCAGGACTTCGGGTGATTGGAGCCCGGCCCAGACATTGATCTTCTTGGCATATTCATCGAATTTGTCGATATCCTTCCTCAACTTGTTCACGGCAATCTTATACTGGGCAATGGTCTCTTTCTGACGGGCATTCTCATCCGAGAGGGCTTTGTATTTCTGGCGGGTGACATTCATCGTGAAATAATCCACGAGAAATACAGTGAAGAGGATGACGATAAACGAGAGCACTCCCGCTAAGATCCTAACTCTCTTCTCTGTGAGAGAGATTTTCTTGGATTGCCCTTTGTGATGGGGGACGATTATGAACGAATAATGTTTTTTAGCCATCAGACTTGTCCTTTAATATCACATTTAAAAAAATAAAGTCAAGCGGTTTAATCCACTCATTTTATCTATACGGAAGAAGACTCCTTCACGTTGCCTTCTATCCATTTCGCTATGTCCTCAGTGGAGGAGCCAGGTAAGAAAATCTCGGATATCCCGATCTTCTTTAAAAACGGGATGTCTTTATCAGGAATAATCCCTCCTGCGACTACAGTGATATCTCCCGCTTCTTTTTCTTTAAGGAGATCCATGATTTTCGGAAAAAGGACATTATGCGCGCCCGAAAGAATACTCAGGCCGATGACATCCGCATCCTCCTGAATGGCAGAATTAACGATTTCTTCTGGAGTCCGCCTCAATCCTGTGTAAATCACTTCAAATCCCGCATCCCTCAAAGACCGACAGATTACCTTCGCCCCTCGATCATGACCATCTAATCCGGGCTTGGCGACCAGGACTCTAATCTTCTTTTTCACCATAATTTTCTCCGGTTCCGCTTTAATAGGTTATGGGCTCCTTGTATTCACCATAAACATCTTTCAGTACATCTATGATCTCTCCAAGAGTCGCATACGCTTTGACTCCTTCCAGCAGAAAAGGCATCAGATTCTGATCATCTTCAGCCGCTTTTTTTAGATCTTGCAGCTTGGCTTTGACCTCGGAATTATTCCGTGTTTCTTTGACTTTTTTCAAACGAACCAGCTGCTGTTTGGCCACAGCTTCATCAATCTTTAAAGTCGGAATCGGCTCATGTTCCATCTCAAAGGCGTTCACTCCCACGATGATTTTTTCCTTTTTATCAACAGCCTTTTGATACCAGTAGGCACTATCAGCGATCTCTTTCTGAGGGAAACCAAGTTCTATGGCTTTTACCATTCCTCCCATATCATCAATCTTTTGTATATAATCCTTGGCTTCTTTTTCCATCTGGGCGGTTAATGCCTCAACAAAATAGGAACCGCCTAAGGGATCAGCACTATTGACCACTCCGCTTTCATGGGCAATGATCTGCTGAGTCCTCAGGGCAATCGTGACCGCGTCTTCTGATGGTAAGGCATACGTCTCGTCCAGGGAATTCGTGTGGAGGGATTGGGTTCCCCCTAGAACAGCGGACAGAGCCTGAATGGCCACTCTGACGACATTGTTCTGGGGCTGTTGAGCCATCAAAGAAGCTCCAGAGGTCTGGGTATGGAACCGCAACCACCAAGACCTTGGATTTTTCGCCTTAAACCTTTCCTTCATCACCTCGGCCCAGATCTTCCTCGCAGCCCTGAACTTAGCGATCTCCTCAAAGAAGTCATTGTGTGCGTTAAAAAAGAAGGAGAGGCGGGGAACAAACTCATCGACATCGAGCCCCCTTTTCTGTGCCCACTCCACATACTCAATCCCATCCCTGAGAGTAAAAGCCAATTCCTGAGCGGCTGTGGAGCCCGCTTCCCTGATGTGATACCCAGAAATGGAAATTGTATTCCACTTGGGAACTTCTTTGGCTCCGTATTCGAACGTATCCACTATCAGCTTCATAGACTGTTCAGGTGGAAAAATGAAAGTCTTTTGAGCGATGTATTCTTTGAGGATGTCGTTTTGAATCGTGCCTGAAATCACTTTCGGAGAGACGCCCTGTTTTTCGGCAACAGCGATGTACATGGCCCACAAAACAGCGGCGGGAGGATTGATCGTCATTGAGGTGGAAATTTTATCTAAAGGGATTCCATCAAAAAGAATCTCCATATCTGCCAGCGAATCTATCGCGACTCCACACTTTCCTATTTCTCCTTCAGCCAGGGGGTGGTCAGAATCAATCCCCATCAGAGTGGGAAGATGGAAAGCGACGCTCAAGCCAGTTTGGCCGTGAGAAAGAAGGTATTTGTACCTCTTATTCGTGTCTTCGGCTGACCCAAAGCCGGAAAACTGACGCATCGTCCATATGCGGCCGCGGTACATGGTGGGATGAATCCCTCGAGTATACGGATATTCTCCGGGAAAACCCAATTCATGCGTATAGTCAAATCCATCAAGATCAAGTGGGGTGTACAGCTCCTTAATCTCTTTCCCGGAAACCGTGGTGAATCCACCCTGGTCACAAGCGGCATCTCTCATGGCTTTATCGAACCTTTCCTTCTTCCAATGAGAAAGAGCCTGTTTCGAGGGATTCTGATTGGGGTTATTTTTTTTCACCCTGGACTATACCTCTATTGTATAGAACTCCCTCCAGGCGTTCCCCTATCCTGCCAGAGGTGCAGGATACAGT
The DNA here is from genome assembly GCA_964346585.1 of uncultured Eubacteriales bacterium. GTDB lineage: Bacteria > Acidobacteriota > Aminicenantia > Aminicenantales > Aminicenantaceae > SOIA01. The sequence continues at coordinate 28,853 of CAYFVQ010000175.1, forward strand.
CAATCGCCTGAGAAGGTGATATAAGGGGGTGAATTTTCACCTCTTATTGTCACCTCTAAAGGGTATGATTCTGTATGACTACTCCTCCCTGTTATTTCTCATTCATCCAGTGTTACAGGAATTAAGCTGGAAGAAAGGAGTTTATTACCAACTGCAGGTGCCTCAATCTTCTGTCACTTTAAAAATGACGTCATTTTCTCTGACGGGACTTTCGACTTTTATCCCGACCGGCTCACCGGGTTTAGCTGTGTCTACAGGGCTGTGCTCCACCTGCATGGATTCAACTTTCTGGTAAAAATCTGAGGTGTGTCCTTTGATGTGTATGGTGTCTCCGACATTGAGTTCTCCTTTGGTTAACTCCAACACACCGACATTTATTTTGGAAAAATAATGAGTAATTTTTCCAATCTCTTCCTCCATCAAGGCCTCCTTCTGATTGCTCCTTTAAAATTATCAAAATACGGAGAATTTCGCAAGCGATTTCATGCACACAGAACAGAACCGCCGTTCACGTTGAGAACTTCTCCTGTGATATGTTTGGCCAAGTCTGAGGCCAGAAACAATATCGGGCCAGCAATGTCCTCTGGAGGAGGAATTCGTTTCAAAGGAATAGACTCTTGAACCTTCATCCGAAAATCAGGGTCGCTGAAGACTTCAGAGCACATATCAGTATCCACCCATCCAGGGGCAACACAATTGACGCGGATATTGTGCGCGGCTAATTCCGAAGCTAGGGATTTTGTCAGAGAGACTATGGCTCCCTTACTGGCTGCGTAGTGAGAGTGGAAAGCCTCCCCCCTGACCGCAGCCGTTGAAGCCACATTGATGATCCATCCCATCTTTTTCTTCTTCATGAAAGGAATGACAGCATTGCACGCGAAGAATACTCCATCTAAGTTAATTTTCATCGTTTCTGTCCAGACCTCTTCTGTCATGTCTCCCATCTCTCCATAGGTCCAGATTCCCGCGTTGTTGACTAATATATCTATCTTTCCCCATTTCTGGATCAGTCCATCAACCATCTCGTCCACATCCCTTTTCACTGAAATATTGGCTTTGTACACAAGGCACTCTCGACCGATTCTCCCGATTTCCGCTTTCACACTTTCGGCATCTTTCTCCCGGCTCAGATAATTCATCGCGACATCGCTTCCAGCTCTGGCAAAAAAAAGGGCAGTGGCCCGGCCAATTCCCCGGGACCCTCCGGTGATTAAAGCTTTCTTTCCGTTTAAATCAATCATTGGACTTCCTCCGAAATAGCGTTGAGTCGTAAATCATGAATAATACTTTTTTCTGTATTGAATAGTGGAATCACAACAACGCATAACTTTCAACGGAACCCGCTCTCTCCCTTTTTTATCCTCTTTTTTTGTTTGATCAATCATCCAATAGGGCAGTTATTTTATACACGAAAACAGAGTTTTATAAATATGAGGAGCTCAGTATTCAAGAGAGAGATTCTCCATCTTGTCAAATTGGAGATAGCGGTAGATGTCGTCCTCATTCGGCAATACTTTCTCTTTAATGACTGAGAAGTACTCCTCCCGAGTGGGGAGTTTACCTGAAAGGGTGGCCACAGCTGCCAACTCTGCCGACCCCAGATAAACACGGGCACCATCTCCCATACGGTTGTCAAAGTTCCGCGTTGAAGTCGATATAACATTCGCTTTGGGATGAACCCTGGCTTGATTGCCCATGCACAGGGAGCATCCGGGAATCTCGGTTCGCGCGCCTACACTGGAATAAATAGAATAGTAACCCTCTCTGATCAACTGCGCCCTGTCCATCTTTGTAGGAGGAGTTAACCAAATTCGAGTATTCGAATAGCCCGCTCCTTCAAAAATCTTCCCAGCTGCTCTGAAATGTCCGATGTTTGTCATGCATGAGCCAATGAAGATTTCATCTACAGTGTCACCAGCCACCTCAGATAAGAGTTTCACATCATCCGGATCATTCGGACAGGCGAGAATCGGCTCTTTGACAGCGGCAAGGTCAACCTCCAGCACAGCGGCGTACTCCGCATTTTCGTCTCTTTTGAGTAGAGTTGGATTTTCAATCCAGTTCCTGCAGGTTTCAATCCTTTTTTTCAAGGTCTCAGCATCCTGGTAACCGCCTTCAATCAATTTTTCCATCAGGGCAATATTACTGCGGAGATAACGGGATACGCTCTCCTCGCTCAGGGCGATAGTCCCCCCTGCTGCGGAACGCTCCGCAGTGGCATCCGTTAACTCGAATGCCTGTTCCACCTCCAGCTCAGGCAGACCTTCCATTTCGAGTATTCGGCCGTTAAAGACATTCTTTTTCCCTTCCTTCTCAACTGTCAGTAATCCCTTTTGAATAGCAAAGTAAGGAATAGCATTGACAACATCCCTGAGAGTGATTCCGGGATTGAGCTTTCCTTTGAATTTCACCAGGACGGATTCCGGCATATCCAGAGGCATGAAACCGAGGGTTCCGGCAAAGGCAACGAGGCCAGAACCCGCTGGGAAACTGAGCCCGATCGGAAAACGCGTATGAGAATCCCCACCTGTCCCCATTGTATCCGGCACCAGAAAACGATTCAACCAAGAATGGATAACGCCATCACCGGGCTTGAGGGAGATTCCTTTCCGCTCTGTGATAAACCGAGCAAGGGATTTATGCATCTTGACATCCGCAAGCTTCGGATAAGCCGCAGTGTGACAGAATGACTGCATGAACAGATCCGACTGAAATTCCATACAGGCCAACTCTTTCAACTCATCCGCTGTCATCGGACCCGTCGTATCCTGAGAGCCGACAGTCGTCATCTTTGGCTCCACGGCTGAACCTGGAAGGACGCCTTCCATCTCGCACGCTTGACCCACGATTTTTTGGGCAAGAGAATAGCCCTGGCCTTTTAGAGGAGAAGGATTCTCGATCTTTGTGAAGAAATCCGTCTCTGGCATCGAGAGTTCTTTGCGCGCTTTTTCCGTTAATGACCGCCCGATAATCAGAAAGAGACGACCTCCGGCCCGGTATTCATCCTTGAGAGTCACAGGCTGAAATTCGAAAGAGGCGATTGTCTTGCCGCTCTCGCTCATGATGTTTCCAGATTTCGTGTCGATCGTGAGCTTGTCGCCTGTGTTTATCTTTGCCACATCACACAACAACGGAAGTCCACCCGAGTCTTCCACTGTATTAAAGAAGATCGGTGCGATTAAACCGCCCAGAACAACTCCCCCTCTTCGCTTGTTTGGGACATAGGGAATATCTTCTCCGATATGCCAGAGCAGTGAATTTGTGGCAGACTTCCTTGAAGAACCGGTTCCGACAACATCCGCCACAAAGGCCACATGAGTATCAGCCCTGAATTTACTGATGGTATCGATTCCGCCAGAAAATCTGGTCTCTCCCATCGATAGGGCATGAAGAGGGATATCTGGCCGACTCCATGCATATTTAGCCGGCGATAGATCATCAGTATTCACCTCTCCTTCGACTTTGAATACTTTCACATGTATCTTTTCCGGAAAAGGCGGTTTGGAAAGGAACCAATCCCCGTTTGCCCAGGATGTCAGGACATCCTTTGCATGAGAGTTTTTTTTCGCCAGCTCAGCGACTTCGTCAAAAGCACTGTAGACAAGAATAATCTGTTTCAGCGCCTTTGCCGCCTCGCCAGCCATGTCCTTATTTTCCAGGAGCTCGATCAACGCCTCAACATTGAATCCACCCAACATCGTCCCAAGCAGGAAAACGGCCTTATTGCCGGATAGTACAGGAGAAGTCACTTCTCCCTTCGCAATCTTTGCCAGCCATTCAGCCTTGACTTTTGCAGCCGGGTCAACCCCGGGAGCCACCCGGTTTTCCAGGAGTTGAAGAAGAAGTTCTTCCTTTCCTTGAGGTGGTTTTTCCAGAAGTCCACAAACTTCCGAAGTGGTCTCGGGACTTAAGGGCAACGGAGGTATCCCCTGCTCTCTCCGTTCAGATTCGTGTTTAAAATATGATTCCAACATGAATATTTCTCCCACTAAAGCGCTGTGATTCAGCCGTATACTGTATAGAATGTTTGAGGATATTTGTCAAAAATAATTTTCATGAGTTATTCATAAAATCTGCCAACACCTTCTTCAAAATACCTTTAGAGGATAACATATATTCTTATGTTGGCATCTTTTACCCTTCGGGCGAGCCGATCTCACTGCATCTGCTTTGTTGTGGCCCAATCGCGCTGGAAGACCACAGCTTCATAGGCCGACGCCTCGCATCTACAGCAACCTCGACTCGTGAATAACACAGGGGCCTGAGTTATTCATAAAATCTGCCGAATTAGAAGAAAATTAGAAATATCCCTTTTAGTTATTAATTTAAGAAGACCCCTTTTTTGTGAGATAGAATAGGATGTCGGTAGATTTTATGAATAATTCAGGGTACACAAACACTCAAATAAATACATTTTTTTTGAGTGATTGAGTTGATTTTCATGATGAAAAATTATAAGATGTTTCAACTGCTTCATTCTTTTATTTCTAAGAATTCATTCTTTAAACGGAGGAATAATTATGGGTAATTCAGCTATCGAGAAAGCCAAAGACTACTTTGGCCAGATTGTCGAAGAACAACTCAATCGCGTGGAAGCATTGAAGAAAGCTCAGGACTGGATCGATTATTCCCAGGTGAAACCGATTATCATCGGCATCATCGGCGGAGACGGAATCGGCCCTTTCATTGCCGTAGAAGCCCGCCGGGTCCTTGAGTTCATGCTCCAGGAAGAAGTTAAAAGCGGAAAAGTCGAGATGCGCAACATCGAAGGATTGACCATAGAAAACCGGGCCGAGCAGAACAAATCCATCCCTGATGATGTCCTGGAAGAGATTAAAAAATGCCACGTCACTCTTAAGGGTCCAACCACCACGCCACGGAAAGGCGATCCTTGGCCCAACATTGAGAGCTGCAATGTGTCCATGCGGCGCTATCTGGACCTGTTCGCCAATGTCAGGCCTGTCAAAGTCCCAAAGGACGGAATCGACTGGATGTTCTTCCGAGAGAACACCGAAGGCGCTTATATCATGGGAAGCAAAGGAATCAACGTCACCGAAGACTTGGCGATGGACTTTAAAGTCATCACTTCCCAGGGCGCAGAGAGAATTATCCGTTTGGCGTTTGATTACGCTAAAAAGAATAACATCAACAAGGTGACAATCGTGACTAAAGCGAATGTCGTCAAGACATCGGATGGAAAATTCCTGGATATCGGCTACAAGATTGCCAAGGAATACCCCGAAGTCGAGGTGGATGACTGGTACATCGACATCATGACCGCGAAGCTCGTTGACCCCAAACGCCGAACTCAATTTAGAGTCGTTGTCCTCCCGAATCTCTATGGGGATATTCTGACCGATGAAGCAGCTGAATTCCAGGGAGGAGTTGGGACTGCTGGAAGCGCCAATATCGGCAAACAGTACGCCATGTTCGAAGCCATCCACGGATCGGCTCCCCGCATGGTAAAGGAAGGACGGGCTCAGTATGCTGACCCATCCAGCATGATTCGTGCCGCCTCCCTGCTGATCAACCACATCGGCTACCCTGAAAGAGCCAAAAACCTGGAAATGGCTTTGGATATCTGCGGCCAGTACGAGAAAAAACTAGTCCTCACAGGACGGGACACCGGAGCGACAGGCGCAGAACTCGCTGACTATATCATGGAAACTCTCCAGGATCCTAACCTAAAGGACAAGTGGGAAAGCTTCACAAAATAGACTTATCGACGAAAGAAGGCAAGCTTCGGTCTAAACAAACCTAAGAAGCCGCTCTATTCGACGCATAAGAATGATAAAAAGAGACAAGGCACTTTCAAAAGAGTGTCTGTCTCTTTTTTTTGGCTCCGATTGAACTTCTTCTTGACTGCAAAAATAATATGAATTATATTCATGTATCAATTAAGCAGGGTTCCCTAAAGAGCAATCCAAAATTACACGCACCAGAATCTCAAGAGAGGCTAAACAGCACATAAGCTGAGCAAACAAGAGATGTGCGAATGAAATAATCTTCATTCTCTTTATAATCAAATATAACAGGAGGTTTAATAATGAGGAAAAAAATTACAGTCATCGGAGCCGGTCATGTTGGAGAAGTCACTGCATTCAAGATTTCTGAGAAAGAGCTAGGCGACGTCGTCCTGCTGGACATCATCGAAGACATGCCCATCGGAAAAGGACTGGACATTCGCGAAGGCGGACCGGTCGGGAAATACGACTCTGCCATCATCGGCACAAACTCCTATGCTGACACCAAAGACTCTGACATCGTAGTGATCACTGCCGGAAAACCCAGAACACCGGGAATGAGCCGTGATGAGCTGGTCGATTCAAATGTCAAGATTGTGAAGCCCGTAACTGAAGAAGTCATCAAGCACTCCCCCAACGCCATACTCCTTGTCGTCTCCAACCCTCTGGACGCCATGACCTACACCGCTTTCAAGGTCAGCGGATTCCCGAAAAACAGAGTCTTCGGAATGGCTGGGATCCTTGACACCACTCGCTTTCGAGCATTTCTCTCTATGGAAATGAACGTTTCCGTTGAGAGCATCCAAGCACTCGTCCTCGGAGGACATGGGGACACCATGGTTCCAATTGCACGCTACACGACAGTCTCTGGAATTCCTGTCTCCCACTTCATCCCTGAAGACAGGCTCAATGAAATCATCGATAGGACCAGAAAGGGTGGCGGTGAGATCGTTAAATATTTGAAAACGGGAAGCGCTTATTATGCGCCCTCGCTCGCTGTCGCAGAAATGGTGGAATCCATCGTTAAAGACAAAAAGAAGATACTCCCCTGCGCAGCCTATCTGGAAGGAGAGTATGGGATCAATGGTATATACTTCGGAGTCCCCATCAAGTTAGGCGCTGAAGGAGTCGAGGAGATCATTGAGATTGACCTTACAGATGAAGAGAAAGAAATGATCAAAAATTCTGAAGCAGCTGTCCGGACAGTCATCGACTTGCTTAAGCTTTAGAGAGAATGGCTGAGCACAGGATCGAAACTCCGGTTTCAGATGAAACCATAGAGAAACTACAGGCTGGAGACAGAATCTTCATCACAGGTTACCTCTACACAGGGAGGGATTCCGCTCATAAAAAACTGATTGAACTTGTGGATGAAGGGAAAGAGCTACCGATCGATGTCAAGGGTCAGATCATCTATTACGTGGGACCCACTCCTGCTCGTCCTGGAAAACCCATAGGGTCCGCGGGACCAACCACCAGCTACAGGATGGACTCCTTTGCCCCCACTCTTCATTCCCTTGGTCTCAAAGGCACAATCGGCAAAGGATCCAGGAATGAAGAAGTCAAGGAATCCTTAAAAAAACACAAAGCCGTCTATCTTGCGGCCGTGGGAGGAGCCGGGGCTCTTATTTCGAAAACCATAGAAGAAGCCGAAGTCATTGCTTATCCAGAATTGGGCCCTGAAGCCATCAGAAGAGTCAAAGTCAAAGACTTTCCCTGTATTGTCATTAATGACATGCACGGCGGCGACCTGTATGAAGAAGGGAAAAAGAAATACAGGAAAGAGTAAGAACAAAGCTGAATAACGCTCATTAAGTAAAAATCTGATTCCGCGCTTTTCCAGACAGAACTCTGAGGCCTGAAGAAAACATCTCCAGTCTAATCACAGAACGGACTCCAAAGTGAGTTGAACGACTCCAACAAAGGATAAAAAAACAATGAAAATTCATGAGTACCAAGCCAAACAAATCCTCAATCAGCATGGGGTTCAAATCCCTAAGGGAAAAGTGACTGATGATCCCTCCAAAGCTAGGGAAATTGCAGAGGAGATCGGTCCCAAGGTTGTGCTTAAAGCCCAGGTGCATGCGGGTGGACGAGGCAAGGGAGGTGGAATCAAGCTTGCGAGCAGCTCTCAAGAAGCCGAAAAAATCGCAAAGGAGATGATCGGGATGACCCTGGTCACGCATCAAACAGGGCCAGAAGGAAAACCTGTGAAACGAATCTTGGTCGAAGAAGCTCTGGATATCGACAGGGAACTGTACATCGGAATCGTCATAGACAGGGCTAAGGAAGCACCAGTTGTCATGGCATCTTCAGAGGGCGGTGTCGAGATAGAAAAAGTCGCAGCCGAGACTCCGGAGCTGATTTTCAAAGAATACATCAACCCAGCCACGGGATTTCTCGCCTTCCAAGCCAGGAATCTCGCCTTCAAGCTGGGCCTTATAGGAGACACCTTTAAACAGGCTGTCAAGTTCATCATGAGCCTCTACAAAGCCTTCGAAGCCACAGACGCCTCCCTGGCTGAAATTAATCCCCTGCTTGTGACCAAACAGGGCAATGTCCTCGCCCTGGATGCGAAAATGAATTTTGACGATAATGCCCTTCCCCGGCACCCCGACATCAAAGAAATGAGGGACCTGGATGAGGAAGACCCCTTGGAAGTGGAAGCCTCTAAATTCGACCTGAACTACATTAAGCTGGACGGGAATGTCGGCTGCATGGTGAATGGAGCTGGATTAGCCATGGCCACCATGGATATCATCATGCACTCAGGAGGGATGCCGGCCAACTTTCTTGATGTTGGAGGCGGTGTTTCGGAAGAGGCTGTCCAGAATGCATTCAAGATTCTTGTTTCGGATGAGGATGTCAAAGCCGCGCTGATCAACATCTTCGGAGGTATTGTCCGATGCGATTTAGTGGCGAGCGGCATTGTGAATGCCGCCAAGGAATTGAGCCTGACTATTCCAATGGTGGTCAGACTCGAAGGAACAAACGTCGAAGAAGGAAAGAAGATTCTTAAAGAATCAGGCCTCTCCTTTTTTCCGGCAGAGTCGATGAAGGAGGCGGCTGAGAAAGTCGTTCCCCTTGCCAAACAATAAGTGACGAAAGGAGCAGAAAATGAGTATTATCATCGATGAAAAAACGCGGGTTGTGGTCCAGGGAATCACAGGAGGAGAAGGGACATTTCACACCCAAAGGATGCAGGAATACGGAACAGCCGTGGTTGCCGGTGTCACTCCGGGTAAAGGAGGAACGACGCATCTCGAGGTTCCAGTTTTCAACTCTGTTGCCGAGGCCGTAGAGAAGGAAGGCGCGAATGCTTCGGCTATTTTTGTCCCTGCTTTCTTTGCAGCTGATGCGGTTATGGAATCCGCCGCAGCGGGGATCAAATGCATCGTCTGCATCACCGAAGGAATTCCCACTTTTGACATGATCAAGGTGAAATCATTCCTCAAGGACACAGACTGTTGTATGATTGGCCCTAACACGCCAGGCATCATATCCCCTGGGAAATGTAAAATCGGAATTATGCCCGGCCACATCCACACTCCCGGTTCGATAGGCATCATCTCCCGGTCAGGAACTCTCACCTATGAAGCCGTGGACCAGGTGACACAGCTCGGATTCGGACAATCGACAGCCATCGGGATTGGCGGTGACCCTATCGTCGGGCTCAAATTTATAGACCTCCTGAAACTCTTTAAAGAGGACAAAGATACAGAAGGAGTTATCCTTATCGGTGAAATCGGGGGCACAGCCGAAGAAGAAGCGGCAGAATACATTAAAGCCGAATTCACAAAGCCTGTAGTGAGCTTTATCGCAGGCCAGACCGCCCCTCCTGGACGAAGGATGGGCCATGCGGGTGCGATCATCGCTGGAGGCAAGGGTACAGCCAAAGAGAAAATGGAAGCCCTAGAAGCCGCCGGAGTCTATGTCGCCAAGAGCCCGGCTGAAATAGGCCTAAAGGTCAAAGAAGCCCTAAGCTGACAATAATAAAAAGAATGCTCCGGCTTTTGGATTAAAAAACACGCATCTTTTTCCCCAGCGAGGAAAAAGATACTCGGTTTCAGGCTCCGCTCTCCTCTCCTGCGGAGAGGAGCCATGCCCGCTCCGCCTTCAAACGGTTTTTTTCACCCATAAGCCTTCGCAGAATAGGATTACTGATTTCGCTGGCGCAAAGCCTGCGTGTTTTCGATGCACTCAGTCTGATCTATAGTACCTCCTGTTATTACGGATTTGAATATACTATCCACGATTCTCCCTGGTTTGAAATCCGAATCAAACAAGAAGTATAATGAGAGGAGCCTTATGGGTTGACCATTTAAACAATTGTTGAGCGTTCGATTCCAAAGATAGAAATGATTCGCCTGAAAAACATTCTGACTGTGATTCTCTTTCTTTTTTGTGTGGTTTGTCTCTTAACTGTTTACCAGCCGGGATGTTCCGATACATCAACTTCTCTTCCGTCAGGAATCAAACCGATTTCACTCCAGACAGAGCACGCTGGAAAAGAAACAGAAATTCTGGTGGATAAAAAATATCTCTTGGGAAAATTCGAACCTGCTCAGGCTGAAGGTTTTATCGAAGCTGACTTAAAATACACAAATAATCGTCGTCTGTATCTACGGCAAGAGACCTACGAGGCTTTCACCCGAATGCATGACGCCGCTCTTCAATCTGGCTTAAAGCTGACTATTATTTCAGCTACCCGAAATTTCAATTCTCAAAAATACATATGGGAAAGAAAATGGAACGGGAAGACGCCCGTTGATGGGAACAATCTTGCCGAAACAGTGATCGATCCCGTAGAAAAAGCCAAAACCATCCTCAAATTCAGCTCTATGCCGGGAACATCCCGACATCACTGGGGAACGGACATTGACCTTAACTCTCTCAACAACAAATATTTCTCAACAGGAGAGGGGAAAAAAATATACACCTGGCTCACAGAAAATGCCTCGGATTATGGTTTCTGCCAGACCTATACAGAGAAGGATTCCACACGGCGCACAGGATATGAAGAAGAAAAATGGCACTGGTCATACCTCCCGCTGGCCAGACCGCTCTTAGACCAGTACACTCAAAAAGTCAGTTATGATGATATAAATGGCTTTTTGGGGTGGGAAACAGCGAAAGTATTAAGAGTGATTAAAGACTATGTCCAATCCATCAATAAGAACTGCAAATGATGGGCTCAGCGCAAAAAACTGAGTGAATACCTTTCTTATCTACCGTTTCCATTTTTTATAGGATACAATGGGGAGGTTTTTTTTCCCTGTATACCTGAAAAAAGAAAAGATATCCCCAGTTTCGGGAACGAGTTTGAACTTCCAGTAGCGGATCAGCCCGTACTGCGACTCAGGCTCGAGAAGACACGGAATCAGTTTCGCTCCCGCTTGAGCACAGCTCACATAAAAATCCTCTCTTTTTACGATTGTCTGGAGACTCTTCTTCTCCACCTGTATTTCTTGGGGAGGGAGGTAATCATATTCAGCCGGAACAACGTTTCCAACCTGGTAAACTTCGACTTTAAGAGCGATGTCCTTAGTGAACATATCCACCTCCAGACCATGGCGAAGCAGAGTTTCCACCACATCCTGGTGCTTGGCCGGAATGACATACCCTAAAGGTCTGGGGACACTGAGAGCCGGCTCCACATTTGGGAACCAATTTTTCTCGACTTCCTTGACGACTTTCAAAGTTGAAGGATAGGAGTAAGGCTCGAAATCAGCTTGAGTCAGGGGTTCGCCAGCTTTCTTATCTACTTTGAGAATCCCTCTGACCGGAGACTCCGACCTCTCGAAACGTTCGATCCTCAACTCCGGTGCTTTCGCGCTTCTGGCATACTTCATCCTCAGATGAACAAGGTCTTCAGGAGAAAGAGCCCTGGCTTGTGCCACAAGATCCTCTCGGAGACCTCTCACTGTAGAAACGATCTCAGCCCCATGTTTGGCAACGCTCTCGGCCAAAAACCTCATCCCAAAATACTGCCATCTCGTCCTTTCTCTCAGAGTCTCAACATCATGGCGGGACGCCCCTTCCTGAATGAAAGAGAGAGTCTCATAAATCCCCAAACTGTTCCGACCATCGTTGAGGTCTGTGGTGCTAAATCGTTTCATCGTCTGCCTCTCGCCCAGGTCTTCTTCTCGGTAACGCACTCCAGCAGAAGAATCTATCCCCATACGCTGAGTGACAAGATACTCATGGAAGGTGATGTTCTTTTTCCTCAGTTTTTTCTCTACCTCAGTTAAAATCGTGTTTCTGGAAATTTCTTGAAACCAGGGATGAATATTGACATTGGATACACAGCCGATGGAAACTCGGTAGAAGTCGTCTCCCTTCTCATGAATATCCAAGGTGACCTCAGGCATCCAGGACCTGAAAACACGATGGATAGCCATAACTTCTGGGGACTCCAACTTGACATGATCTCGATTTAAATCCAGGTCTTGTTCGTTCCGGCGCTGGTCATACCAATTCCCGTAAGGATTGGCTTGAGGGATGATCAGAAAATTGACTTTTTTGAGCAAGGACTTCATCTCCCCGATAGCGAGGTCCCTGATCAGCCACAAGACAGCCTCTTTAGCTGATTGTTCATTCCCATGCTGAGACGCCACGATCAGGAAGGACGGCTTTTCATTGTTGAGCTGAGGAGGACTGTCCGTCCCTTCTTCTGTGATTATACAGAGGTAAAGGTCTTTCGCAGCATAATCCCTGACCTCTAATGTCTGGCCGATGATCCGTATTTCCAGCTCTTTCGATAGTTGATCCAGCCGGCTGAGAAACCGGCTGACCTCTTCATGTTGACTGTACTGAGTGAAGTTTATCTCTTCGGCCGGAGTTTTAACGGTTCTGGCCAGCAGGGTTGTGACAGAGAGAAAGAAGATAAAAATGATGAAAACCGATTTTTTAAAATATTTTGTATTGGCCATTATCCACCTCCCTATTCGGACGGAAGACAACCTAACGCCCCTTTGAAATCATAAAAGTAAGGTCTTTTCTCTCTTTCTTCTTTACAAGATGAGAGAAAATGATGGTTCAACCCTGCTTTCCCAGATGGAGGATTAAAACCTCGCTCTCTGCCTTAAGAAATCAATTCGTTTCTTCTTTTTTCTCAGGAAGAGTGAACTTTAACAGGATTTCTACTTGGCGCGCCTCCCGAAGGAGCTGAAATCTCACTTCTTCATCCCACTTGAATTGCGCCAAATATATCCTCAGCTCGTTCACATCAAAAAAGCTCATCCCATCAACAGAGAGAATGATATCTCCCTTTTCAAAACCGGCATTCAAAGCCATTCCGTCAATGGGCCGACTTTCGATAACCAGATTATCCAGCCCTTCGAACTTCTTCAGCCTCAATCCGACAGAGGGAAACGCTGGTCTCTTTTCTTCCGGAATACCCCAGACATAATCTGCAAAAGTCCTTGCCACTGTTAAGCTGCTTTCTCCTTCTGGAATTTCGACACATATGACAGTTTTGAAAGGCCGACGAGTTCTCTCATAGGCCCGCATGTTTATTCCCAAATTGTAAAGAAGGTGACCTGATCCAGCCAGAACAACCACTTTTTTATTCTCTCTCTTTTGGGCTCGAACAGCATTAAACGCCATGACTTCATCCCACGCCGATTGAGCTCTGTAGAGTCCGGCAAATGCCATTTCCAAGCCTTTTCCCTTCATCTGATGAGGGAGTTCTGCGCTTTCGAAAATCGTCCGAATCAGTGTCTTGTGCTCCTCATAGGAGAGGTCAGGATCAGGGATAATCTCCTTCTCTTCATCGGACAGAGCATCCCATCCTTGCATCCTGATTTTTGTGATGAGTTTCCTCGGAGCGTTGAGCGCGTAAAGGGGGATCTTGCTATCCTTGGCAAATTTAAAAATTCCCTTGTAAAATTCAAAATTAAAATTCCAGTTCACATACCATTGAGATTCTTGGATGAACTCATCCTGAGAAAGTATTCCCACGCTCCATTTATTCAGAGCCTCTTGGTTGGTGACAGGAAACATTTCTAAGCCCACAGATACATTCCGGTCCTGCTCGTACAAGGCTTGAATGATTTTCGTTTGGATATCATGCATTGGCAAGCTGTTATGCGTCTCTCCCACATAGACAAAATCAGAGTTCTTCATTTCCAAGATCATCTTGGAAAATGGAATGGCTTTCCCTTCTTGCGCAGAGTATATTTTTCCGGGCGTGACATTCATCGTCTTATCTTTCAGTTTTTTATTCCCGAGTTTGAGAGTTAAAGTCTTATCCTCTTGTTCGATTCCGCTCAATACAGAAGCCATGAGGATGAGGATCAGTCCCATTGAATTTTTCTTCATAAACATTCTTATCATTCTTTATCTCCTCTAATTATTCATCTATCTTATCGCTGATTTTTCTCTGATGTCAATCAACAAGTCAAGGAAAAAAGAACGCAGGCTCGCGTGAGACTGGCCAAAACCTAATCACGAAATGCCCCTTGAGTCTTTCTCCTTTCTTGGATGTCGGGCTTCAATTGATATTTCCAGCATCTGTCAATTTCTCTCGTTTACAATTCAGCCAGAGGGAATTATACTTTCAACACGCCTAACAGATGATATCCGAGCAAAAAACAGAAGCCAAAAAAACTATCCGGATATTAGCGGCAGCGTCATTCCTGAATGACATGGGCTCTGACATCATCTATCCCATCTGGCCTCTCTTTTTGACGACAGTCCTCAAAGCCAACATGGCGGCTCTGGGATTTCTGGATGGTTTGGGCGATGCCCTTGTCTCTCTATCCCAGGCCGCCTCAGGGTACGTTTCAGATAGAATAAAAAAAAGAAAGGTATTTATCTGGTTGGGCTATCTCTTTGGAGCCTTATCCAGAATAGGGTACGCCCTCTCTTCTCTCTGGACTCATCTCATCCCATTCAGGGTCCTCGACCGGTCTGGAAAAATCAGGAGTGCTCCAAGAGACGCAGTCGTGGCTGATATCTCAGATGAGGAAAACAGAGGCAAAAACTTCGGACTTCTCAGGGCCATGGACCATCTGGGAGCCGTATTCGGGATTCTCATCTGTATTTTTCTTTTCAGAATATTGGGATACAGGATACTCTTTACTCTGGCAGCCCTCCCCTCCTTCATCAGTGCTGCGTTGGTTTTTTCTTTTATAAAAGAAAGAAAGTCTGAGCGTCTCACAATCCACAAAGGCATCTCTTTCAAAGAACTCGATAGAAATTTCACTCTCTTTCTGGTTCTCAGTTCTGTCTATGCCTTGGGGGCTTTCAGTTATTCCTTTCTTTTGATATTCGCAAAAGAATTCGGATTTACGGTCACTTTCGTTCCGGTTCTTTATTTGATCTTCACAGCAGCAGCCTCTCTTTTCTCCTATCCCTTTGGCAAACTCGCGGATAGAATAGGGCGAAAACCTGTTCTTCTGTTTTCTTACTTTTTCTGGATTGTCGTCTGCTTGATCGCGATATCCAAACCCAGTCGTTTGATGCTCTTTCTTGTATTTATTCTTTATGGGGCTCACAAGGGTGCCCTCGAGCCTGTTCAGAAAACGTTCGTCTCCGAATTGGCTCCCTGTGAATTCAGAGCCAGCTGTCTTGGCGGATTCCAGATGGTCATCGGTTTATGTGCCCTTCCGGCCTCTTTCATCGCGGGAGTGCTCTGGGAGGTCGTCGGGATGTTTGCCCCATTCACACTCTCTCTCGCTCTCACTCTTGTATCAGGTGTATTGCTCTTCTTTGTTAAAAAACGCTAAGGCGGTTCTCCCCTATGATATTGATTCCCTTTTAATATCCTTGGGAATCTGTCTTTTGGAAGGTTGTCAATCCCCGCTTCAGAGGTTGAGGTGGGTCAATACTATTCTATTAATTATAATTATGTTGGTATTTATTTCTCTTCTTCTTCAGGTTTGATCCGACCGTCTTTGATCGCATCGTTGATAACTTTCTGCTGAATCTGGCCTGGCACCTCTTCATAGTGGGAGAATTCCATCAGGTAGGACCCTCGGCCTCCAGTGATAGAAGTGAGTGTGGGTTCAAAATCCAGCATCTCAGCCATTGGAACCCTCGCCTTGATGATTCGCAGATTTCCTTTCTGTTCCATCCCCTGAACCTTGCCTCTTCTTCCGTTGAGATTCCCCATGATATCTCCCATGTAGGCTTCAGGTGAGTAAACCTCGATGTTCATGATCGGCTCAAGAATGGTGGGCCTGGCTCCTTTCATTCCCTTCTTAAAAGCCATAGAGGCCGCGACCTTGAACGCAATATCTGAAGAGTCTACATCATGATAGGAACCATCATAAAGGATTACTTTAAAATCGACAGTCGGATAGCCTGCCACCACGCCTTTCTTCCTTGCTTCCTGAATTCCCTTTTCAATCGAAGGAATAAAGTTTTTGGGGATGGCTCCCCCGAATATCTTGTCCTCGAACTCAAAATCCGCTCCCTTAGGCAGAGGTTCCATCTTTATCTTTACATCACCATACTGGCCACGTCCACCTGTCTGTTTCTTGTATTTGCCCTGCACATCCGATTTTCCTTTGATAGTTTCTTTGTAGGGAATCTTGGGCGGCTTGAGGTCGACATTGACGCTGTACCTCTTTTTTAAACGATCCGTGACGATCTCCACATGGAGCTGCCCGTTTCCGGAGATGATCAATTCATTGGTTTCAGGCTCTCTTTCTATCCTTACGGTGGGATCTTCTTCGGTTATCCTATGAATCGCCTGAGAAATCCGGTCCTCATCTGCACGGGTTTTCGGTTCAATGGCAAAAGAGATAGATGGCTCAGGAAAGACAATAGGATGAAACTTTAAAGAAGCTCCCTTCGCACACAGGGAATCTCCTGTGGAAGTCTCTTTTAATTTGGCTGTCGCCACCAAATCTCCGACTTTCGCCTGTCCAGCGGGAACCTGCTCTTTCCCTTTCATGAAGAAAAGGCCTCCGAATTTTTCCGTGATTTCCTTGCTCGTATTGGTCACGGAAGCATCCGGATTCACTTTTCCTGAAAAGATCCTCATCAGAGAGATCCTTCCTGTGTATGGGTCTGAGATCGTTTTAAAAACGAGCGCTGAGAAAGGCTCATCGAGAGAAAGCTTTATCGTCCCCTCCTCTGCTTCGACCTCTCCTCTCTCCACGGGTGAAGGCAAGAAATTCACAATCCCGTTAAGGATGGGTTGAGTCCCGATGTTCACAAGAGCAGAAGCGATGAATATCGGGAAAAACTGCCTGTTGAGCATACTCTTTTTGAGGCCATCGATGAGTTCTTCTGTGGTCAGCTCTCCTTTTTCGAAATACTTTTCCATCAACTGCTCATCGTTTTCGGCAACCATCTCTGTTAACTCTTCAATCTTCTTCTCTGCCTCTTCCTTCATATCCTCAGGGATATCCTCTTCTTTGAATTTTCCGCTTTCATTTGGTTCAAAAATATAAGCCTTCTTGGTGACCAAATCGACCACTCCTTTGAAGTTCTTTTCTTCTCCAATGGGGAGCTGCACAGGAACAGCCTGACGGCCGAAAAACTGATGAATCGCTTCCACAGTCCGAGTGTAATTGGAATTCTCTCTATCCAGCTTGTTAATGACGATGATTGCAGGAATCTTGGCTTCCTCGAGCATTTCCCATACCTTTTCCGTCCCTACTTCTACACCTGCCACACCGCACACAAGAAGGACCCCGGCATCCACAGCTCTGAGGCTTGCCCTCGTATCCCAGAGAAAATTCGTGTAGCCCGGACAATCCACAAGGTTAATCTTGCAGCCATTCCATTCTAAAAAACAAACAGCTGAATTGATGGAAATATTCCTCTCTATCTCATCGGGATCATAATCCGTTACTGTATTTCCACTTTCGACTTTGGTCAGCCTGGAAGTCGCCCCAGCATTAAATAAGAATGCAGAGGTTAAGGATGTTTTCCCTGATGAACCGTGACCGACAACGGCAATGTTTCTGATCTTATCTGCATCATAATCTTTCATCTTGAAGCCTCCAAAGAATGATTAAACTCGATTTTTCAACTCAATGAGTGTCTGACTTTTTAAAGAAGCAGCAACGGATATCATACAACAAAAAATCCTTCCTTCTCAAGATAAAATTTAATAGGGGACGTTCCCCAAGGTACCACCTTAGCTTACCTAGCCCATTTCTAATTCATTATCTTTCAAAATACAAGGAAAAATAGAAGGAAGAATGGTTGAGCTAAGGTGGTACCTTGGGGAACGTCCCCTATAGCTACTAAAATACCAATAAGGATAGATAGGGTGTCCCCTTGGGGAACGTCCCCTATAGCTACAGCTTATTTAAAAAATCCTGTAGATCCTTGGGGAGTGGAGACGAAAATTCAACCGTTTCTTTTGTCTCTGGATGGCGAAAAGAAAGGTATGACGCATGAAGGAAAAGACGGGGAACGCGGATTTTTGTTTTTCGATAACCATACCGGGTATCTCCCACAAGAGAATGGCCGGCTGCCGCAAGATGAACTCTTATCTGATGGGTTCTTCCTGTGAGAGGTTTTATATCCAGAAGTGT
This sequence comes from uncultured Eubacteriales bacterium, assembly GCA_964346585.1. Classification (GTDB taxonomy): domain Bacteria; phylum Acidobacteriota; class Aminicenantia; order Aminicenantales; family Aminicenantaceae; genus SOIA01. The sequence continues at coordinate 47,097 of CAYFVQ010000175.1, forward strand.
GAACTCTCCATATTCTTTTTGAACAGAGTACAGAGTCACGGCATCCCTCGGCTTTTTCGTGCTGACTGAAATCCTCTCTCCGTGTTTCACATGGCGCCCGATGGCCCAGGTGAACTTTCCCTCTTTCTCAGGCATTCTCCCCCATACAAGCCCGAGATAAGCCTTCTGGACCTCTCTCTTTTTGAACTGCTCCTGCAGCCCTGTATACGCATCCATATTTCTGGCAATGACCATCAATCCTGATGTTTCTTTGTCCAAACGATGAACAATCCCCCACCTCTCTTCTGGACCGACATCTCTGATGCCCGGAAAATGGAAGAGAAGAGCGTTGACCAGAGTGTGTTTCCTGTTGCCTGCGCCGGGATGAACCACCATTCCAGAAGTTTTGTTGATGACCAGAATATGTCTATCGCAGTGAATAACATCTAAAGGGATGTCTTCGGATTGAATCGCTTCGAGTTCCTTGAGCGCGTACTCGATTTCAACTTTTTCTCCCGGCTTCAGCTTATAGTTTGACTTTCTGGTCTCTCCATTCACTCTAACTCTATTCGATCTGATGAATTTTTGGATCTGAGACCGTGTCAATTCAGTGATTTGGTCAGATAAAAAAACATCCAACCTCTGATTCGATCCGGATAAAGGTGTGACGAGAAATTCTTTTTTAGGCACTTTTTCTTTTTCTCAAAACGAGAAACAGTGTCACTCCGCCAATCAAACCCAAGATACTAAAAAACTGGGGAAAGGAAAGACTGAGATAGGGAGAGGGGTTGTTAACAAGAAAGGCATTATCCGGATGGTCTCCCCGAAAATACTCAACAAAAAACCGGATAATGGAATAATTGATGATATAAAAAGAAAAAACCTGACCATCGAACTTTTTCTTCCTCAGGATGAGAAACAGAACGAAGAAATTCAGAAAATTCAGAGCCGCCTCATAGAGTTGTGTGGGATGAAGAAGTGTGTGGAGTGGAATACCAGTGAGGTTGCTGGCATATTCGTTCTGAAAGGTCACGCCCCAGGGAAGAGAACACTCACTCCCGTAACAGCAGCCAGCACTGAAACACCCGATTCGCCCAAATCCATGCCCTAAAGCCAAGGCAGACCCGACAACATCCGCGGCTTTCCAAGTAGGAATCTTGTGCTTCCGGAAATACCAGAGAGCAAAAATGATTCCGAACGCCAAACCACCTTGAAAAACTCCTCCTGAGCGCGCAAGGCTGAAGAGCTCACCCGGGTAACGCATGTAATGAGAGAAGTTCCCGATGAACAGAATCAGTTTAGCTCCGATCAAAGAAATGATAATCGTGTAAAAAGCCATGTCCAGCATTTTTGGAGCTTCAAGGCCTTGTTTTTTCGCCTGGACATACAAGAACCATAATCCAAAAGCCACACCTACAGCGAGCATGAATCCATAGGTATGGATGGTTAAAGGGCCAATCTTCAGGAGGACGGGATACATTCTTCACCTCTCTTAAACACCAAAACGAATATGAGTAAAAAAGCGCCTACAGTGATACACGAATCAGCGACGTTAAAGGATGGCCAATGCCAGTTTTTTATATAGAAATCCAGGAAATCAATCACATATCCTCGGAAAACTCTGTCGATCAAATTGCCCAGAGCTCCGGCCAAGATAACAGAAAGAGAAATCTTCATAAATCTTTGGGTTGAAGGTGTCTTGAAAAAATAGTAGATGACCAATCCTAACGCCACTAAAGAAACCAGAGTGAGAAAAATAAAAAGAATCCGGCTTTCAGAATGGGAAAAAAAGCCGAAAATGGCTCCACGGTTCCGGATATGAGTAAGGTTGAAAAATCCTGGGATTACACTCTTGCTGCTTTGAAAGGGTATGCTCCGAGCGATGATCGCCTTTGTGAGCTGGTCAAAACTCAGTAAAACAACAATAATAATTGGATATAATAATCTGCGATTCATGAGATCAAATTTTTCACCACATCTTCACAGCGCTGACAGAAGTGTGGATATTCTGAACTTTCCCCTACAAAAGAAGAAAAATTCCAGCATCTTTGACATTTTTCCCAGGAAGCTTTTTTTATTTCAACTCCCAGTTCTTCGCCCGTTTCCGGTTGAAGCTCCACTGCTGAAACGATAAAAATGGACGGGAGCTCTTTTTCATACTTTTTCAAGAGATTTTCTTGAGTGGATGGAACTTTCAGAGTGACAACAGCTTCCAGGGAATTTCCGATGAGGTTCTCCACTCGAGCACTTTCGAGCTCTTTGAGGACTTTCTCTCTCACGGTCATCAAGCTTTCCCATTCCTCGAACAAATCCTCACTCAACCATGTCTCATCGAAGGCAGGAAACCGTTCCAAATGGACCGATTCTTCTTTTCCCATAAAGTCAGATAGAGATTCCCATGCCTCCTCAGTCGTAAACGGCAAAATGGGAGCCATGAGCACTAGAGTGGATTTGAGGAGGTTGAAAAGCGCGGTCTGAGCAGACAGTCGAAGTTGTGACTTTTTTCCCGAACAGTAGAGCCTATCCTTGATAACATCCAGATAGAGAGCGCTCAAATCCACAGTGAAGAAATTGTAGATTGTATGAAATATGATATGGTACTCGTAGTTTTCATAGGCCTTTAATACTTTTTTTCCGATTTTGGAACATCTTTCCATTATCCATCTATCCAGGAGTTCCATCTTCTGGGAGTCAACCTGATCCGTATCGGGAGAAAAATCATAAATATTCCCCAGGATAAACCTCCACGTATTCCTGATCTTCCGGTAGGCCTCGACAAGCCTTTGCAGGGTTTCTTTTCCGAAACGCGCATCTTCCTTGTAGTTGAGCATCGCCACCCACAGCCTCAGAATTTCGGCTCCGTTCTTTGAGATGACTTCATCAGGGTCAACGAAATTCCCGAGAGACTTGGACATCCCCCTCCCCTGCTCATCAAGGACAAACCCATGAGTGATCACTGCTTTATAGGGAGACGCATTCTTCGCTGCTATCCCGACAAACAAAGAACTGTTGAACCAGCCTCTGTACTGGTCGTGCCCTTCGCAATAGACATCCGATGGCCACGGAAGGTCATTTCTTTTTCCGAGGACATTGTGGCTTGCCCCAGATTCGAACCAAACGTCAAGGATGTTGTTCTCTTTATTGAAATTTTGAGATCCACACTGAGAACACTTCGTATCTAGGGGGAGGAGTTCTTTGACTTCTTTCGTAAACCAGGAGTTTGAGCCCTCTTCTGAAAAGATATCGGCTATCCGCAGGGTGATTCTCTCATCAGCTAAAATGTGTCCGCACTCATGACAATAAAAGGCAGGAATCGGGACACCCCAGGACCGCTGCCGGGAAATGCACCAATCGGGGCGAGCAACGACCATATTGGCAATTCTTTCTTCTCCCCAAGGTGGAATCCATCGGACTTTTTTTATCTCCTCCATTGCCCTTTTTCTCAGATCATTTTTATCCATGGAGATGAACCACTGCGCTGTGGCACGAAAAATCACTGGATTCTTGCAGCGCCAGCAATGAGGATAGGCATGAACAATCTCATCTTCCTTCAACAGAGAGCCGTCCTTCATCATGTCATCTGTGATAATCTTATTGGCCTCAAAAACATTCATTTCTCCGTATTTTTCTACATGAGGAGTGAACTTTCCTTCGCTGTCGACCGGAGTATAAATATCCAGATCAGAGGCGATTCCGGTCAAGTAATCCTCATAACCATGACCCGGGGCTGTGTGAACACAGCCTGTTCCCTGGTCAAGAGTAACATAATCAGCCAGGACAAACACAGACTCTCTATCAATGAACGGATGGCGGGCTTTCAAGCCCTCCATCTCTTTCCCGGGAAACGTCACGAGCACTTTGGAGTCTTTCAGACTCAGCTCCTCAACGAGAACAGGGATCAGTCTTTTCGCTGCGATGAAAACATCTCCATTCGTCTCAAAAGCCGCATATTCAAAATCCGGATGAAAAGCGATGGCCAGGTTGGCCGGCAGAGTCCATGGAGTTGTTGTCCAGATCAAAACAGAAACATTTTTGTCTTTCAACTCAGGATACTTCTGAGAGAGGTCAGAGATCATCGGAAATTTGACATAGATCGAAGGAGATTTCCGGTCTTTGTACTCAATCTCCGCTTCGGCCAAGGCAGTCCGGCAATGGGGGCACCAGTGGACCGGCCTTTTTCCTTTATACACGTTTCCTGAAGCAAAAAAAGCGGCAAGGAAGCGGATCACATTTCCTTCATACTCAGGATTCATCGTTAAATAAGGTTTCTCCCACTCCCCGAATACACCCAGCCTTTTAAACTGATCCCTCTGGACACCCACGTATTTCAGGGCATACTTTTTGCACTCTTCCCGAATCTCTATTATGGACAGGTCTCTTTTTTTCTCTCCGAGAAGTTGGTCGACCTTAATCTCAATCGGAAGGCCATGACAATCCCACCCGGGTAAATAGGGAGACCTGTATCCCTGCATGGTTTTTGTTTTGACGATAAAATCCTTCAAGATCTTATTTAAAGCCGTTCCCAGATGAATACTTCCGTTTGCATACGGTGGGCCGTCATGAAGGATGAACGATGGACTTTTCTCCGCTTTCTTCTGGATCTTCTTGTAGAGGTTTATTTCCTCCCATTTTTTTATGACTTCAGGTTCTTTTTGAGATAATTTTGCCTTCATGGAAAAGGAAGTTTGGGGTAGGTTCAGAGTGTCCTTAATCTTCTCTCCGTCTGCCATGACATTCTCCAGTCCGTTTAAGTAGTTTTATTATTATAAAATAAGTCATTTTACTCCTCCACAATAAAAAGGTCAACGGATTCGGCTGCAGAGCTATTTCTATTCCGCCTACTTTCAGGGGATCACTTTTATACAGGATTAAAAAAAAAGACAGGACTGGCTTTATTCTTTTATGTAATGGGCACCTATGCTGTGGGGGTTCCCTAGAGCCGCATAAGTAATCAATAGGGCCACTTGAATTCCGTGCTTGAGCCCGACAATCTTCTCGTCCATTTTTGCCTCTTTATAGAACTTTTCTATCCTATGGCGGAGATAATCTAAATCCGCTTTTGCCCTTTCCAGCCGCTTGCTCGTTCGGATGATTCCGGCATAATTCCACATGGTCGACCTAATGGAAATCCAATCCTGGTTGATCAAAGCCGGATCCACCTCCTCATCTTTTTCAGGATAATACCAGTCATGAATGTCATCGGGATCGGGCATGCCCGGATCAAAATGAGAAGCGATGTGCATGGAGGCCCTCTTTCCCCATACCAGCCCTTCCAGGAGAGATGTGGATGCCAGACGGTTAGCGCCGTGGATTCCTGTGCAGGAAACTTCTCCTACGGCATAGAGGCCGTTCAGCGAACTCTTCCCCCACTCATCAACCAGAATCCCTCCGCAACAATAATGAGCGGCCGGAACCACAGGAATGGGTTCCTTTGTAATATCGATTCCATACTCCAAACATGTTTTATAGATGTTGGGAAACCTTTTTTTTATATCAACCTTTGCGTACGATACTAAATCCAGGTAAACATAGCTGGAATTGCTGTTTGTCATTTCTTCGTAGATGGCTCGAGTTACTTCATCTCTTGGGGCCAGCTCTTTTTTTTGATTGTAATTCTCCATGAAGGTCAGGCCTTCTTTTGTTTTCAAGCGGGCCCCCTCTCCACGGACAGTTTCGGAAATCAAGAAACCATCCGCATCCCGGTGAAAAAGAGATGTGGGATGAAACTGGATGTACTCCATGTTGACAATCCTGGCTCCTGCTTTATAAGCCATGGCATAGCCATCCCCTATCGCTCCTTTTGGATTGGATGTGTAGAGATAGACAGTGCCGCAACCTCCTGTGGCGAGGATGGTGTAATTGGCAAATATCTTTTTCACTCTCTTCGTTTGGCTATCCAAAACATAAGCTCCGATACATCCTGGCTCGTGATAGAATGACTTGGGATTTCTGGAATGATGAGGGACGGACAACAAATCCACTGCTGTGTGGTTGGTCAAGAGTTTCACATTGGAGAACTTCTTCAAAACTTGGATAAACTTTTCTTCTATTGTTTTTCCTATTGTATCCTTGACATGAAGGATGCGCCTCCTCGAATGCCCAGCCTCCTGGGCATAATCCAGAGAATCTGGAGAACTCCTCGAAAAAGGAATGCTGAGCTCCTTGATCAAGATATCATCAACTGTTTTCTTCCCTTCCCTGGCTAATATCTCAACAGCCTCCGGATTATTGACTCCATCTCCAGCCTCGAGAATATCCTCCTTCAACAGTTCTGGATGGTCATCCTTCCCTAAAGAGACTATTCCGCCCTGGGCATAAAAAGTGTTTGATTCCTCTGGATCTGAACTTTTGGTCACCACAATCACTCGCAGGCCGCTCTTAGCCGCCTCCAATGCGGCACTCGCCCCAGCTATTCCACAGCCGATGATGAGGACGTCAGTCGCCAATGTGCCATCTTTCGGCATCAGAGTTCCCCCAAAAACTCCATACTTATGTCCACTGATTTATAGGAATGGGTTAAACTTCCAACCGAGATAAAATCAATCCCAAGAGTGGCGATCTCCTTGATTTTTTCAAGGGTCACTGACCCTGAAACCTCTAGAGGAACCTTCCCTTTTACCCATTTAACGACTTCTTTCATCTTGTCAATCTGCATGTTATCCAGCATGACCATGTCCGCGCCGCTCCGGACAGCTTCCTGCACTTCGGCTAAGGAAGTGACTTCCACTTCCACTTTTATACCAGGCGCAATCCGCTCTTTCGCCCTTTTCACAGCCTCGGAAATACTTCCCACAATCCTCAGGTGGTTATCTTTAATCAGAACCATTTCGGAGAGGTTCTGGCGGTGGTTCTCTCCGCCACCCATTTTGACAGCGTATTTCTCCAACCCCCTCAAACCCGGAGTGGTTTTTCTCGTGTCCAGGATCTTGGTCTTTGTTCCTTCCAAAGCCTGCACAAATATTCCCGTAGTGGTGGCAATCCCGGACATCCTCTGGAGAAAATTAAGCGCTGTTCGCTCACCTTTAAGCAAAGAAATCGAGGATCCTTGAAGCAAGGCCAGCCTCTCGCTATCTCTGAACTTCTGCCCGTCATTCTTTTTTTTCTCGAATTCTACACCCGAGTCGATTTTCTCAAACACTCTTTTTGCCACATCCATACCTGCCAGGATGCCATTATCTTTGGCTAGAATGATGGCTTGAGACAGAGAGTCAACCGGTATTATACTTTCAGAAGTGATATCCCCCTGAGGCATATCTTCCTGCAAAGCCGCATCGATAATTGAATCTATGGTTTGTCCCTTCATGTACAGAGATTATAATTTTTTCCTGATAACCAGTCAATGACCATAGTTTTGATTTGCCTTCATACCTTCTATTTATTAAAATATTGAAGCTTTTCCAAAAGATAAAATTATTCCATTTTCAAAACTTTTTTGGCAGAATTGCCGGCTTCAGAGGAAATAATGAAGACTCCTCAGGAAGGAACAGTTAAGATGAAAAGAAAAATAACAAAGGCATCTGACGTACGAAGAGCTCAGTACATCAGAAGTCATCTTCAAAAAGATCCGAAAGAACTGATTTTTTGTGTTCTCGGTGCGGGACACGGTGGATTAGCCATGGCAGGACATTTGGCAATCAAAGGTTTCAATGTCAATCTCTACAACCGCGGACGAAAGAGAATCCGAACAGTCATCCAAAGAAAAGGCATTAAAGTAGAAGGTGAGGTTAAAGGCTTTGGGAAGATTGAGCTCGCTTCGACAAACATCCAAGAATGCCTCAAAGGAGCAGATGTCCTGATGGTGGTCGTGCCTTCTGTCGCCCACCGCTTCATCGCTCAAACATGTGCCCCCTTTCTCAAAGAGCATCAAATTGTCGTTCTCAATCCGGGGCGAACAGGAGGAGCTCTGGAATTCTTTAATACACTCAAACAATATGGATTGAAGCGATTTCCTTTTATCTCGGAGGCGCAGACTTTCCTGTATGCTTCACGAGCCCTAGGACCGGCCCATGCCAAAATTTTTTCCGTAAAAAACACTGTTCCTCTCGCTACTCTTCCTGCGTATTGGATTCCCGGTGTTTTAAAAGTGATAAACCGGGCTTTTCCCCAATTCATTCCAGGAGACAACATCTTCAAAACAAGCTTTGAGAACATCGGCGCTGTTTTTCATCCGGCCCTCACCATCCTGAATGCAGGCTGGATCGAAGAGACTCATGGGGACTTCGAATATTACATTCAAGGGACGAGTGACTCAGTGGCTCAGATTCTGGAGAAATTGGACAAGGAACGCCTTGACATCGCAGCTGCGCTGGGCATAAAAGTCATGAGTGCCAAAGCCTGGCTCTACACCGCGTACAGCGCCACTGGAAAAGACTTACGTGAAGCCATCAACGCCAATCCTGGGTATTTCGGGATCAAAGCTCCTGACAGGCTCCATCATCGTTATGTAGATGAAGATGTCCCGATGAGCCTTGTCCCGCTGGCATCTCTCGGTAAAATGTTGAAAGTGGAAACCCCCACGATCAATGCCATCATACATCTCGCGTCTGTCATGAGAGGAGTCGACTTCTGGGAAAAGGGACGAACAGTCGAGAAATTAGGGATTGATGGTATGAGCATAAAAGAAATTCGTCTCCTGGCCGTCACTGGAGAACTCTAGATTGACTGCAAATGGGAAAAATTTGATATTAGGCGCCTCGCTCGGGAATTGTGTCCATGTGGCAGGCATAATTAATTTCCTCAAACTTGCCCAGAGCGCAGGTTATGAAACGTTCTTTTTGGGGCCCGCTGTTTCTGTCGCAAAATTATCCGAAGCTATCAAAAGACACAATCCCGATATTATCGCCATCAGTTACCGTCTAACTCCCAAGGTACTAAAAAAATTATTAGATGTTTTAAAAAGCGATATCCAAAAAAACGGGTGGGAGAAAAGAACCTTCGTTTTTGGCGGCACTCCTCCCACTGCCGAAGTGGCTCGTCAGAGCGAACTGTTCGAAGCGGTCTTTGGCGGCACTGAAACTGTGGAGGAAATCACGTCCTTTCTCAGAGGTAAAGCAGACAAGACAAAGACGAGCGATATTCCTCCCCAGAATCTTATTGAAAGGATAGAACACAACGGGCCATTCCCACTTCTTCGTCATCATTTTGGATTGCCCACAGTCAAAGAAACTGTGAAAGGAGCAAAGGAAATAGCTCTCTCTGAGACAGTGGATGTCCTCTCCATCGGACCTGATCAGAATGCTCAGGAAAGCTTCTTCCGCCCTGAAGAGATGAAAAAAGGCCAGGATGGAGCTGGAGGCGTCCCTTTGAGAAAACCCGAAGACCTTGAGTCCATATATCAAGCCACACGATGTGGCAACCATCCTCTTCTCCGCTGTTACTCAGGAACCAGGGATTTGATCCAATGGGCTGAGATGTCTTTGAAAACCATCAACATCGCCTGGGGCGCGGTTCCTCTTTGCTGGTACAACCGGCTGGACGGTCGTTCCGACAGATCCCCTGAAGAATCCATCAGAGAAAACCAGCAGGCTATGAGATGGTACGGGAATCATGGAATTCCACTTGAAGTCAACGAGTCTCACCACTGGAGCCTGAGAGATGCTCCGGATACAGTGGCCGTTGCCGCGGCCTTCCTGGCGGCTTACAACGCTAAAAAAGCGGGCGTGACACATTATGTGGCTCAATACATGTTCAACACACCCGCCCAAACTTCGCCTCTAATGGATATAGCGAAAATGCTGGCCAAGATCGAGCTGATCGAATCCCTTCACGACGAGAACTTCACCAGCATTCGACAGACAAGAACAGGGCTGGCCTGCCTGTCTCCTCATCCTGATATAGCCAAAGGCCAGCTCTCGTCCTCTTGCGTATTCCAGCTGTCTGTGGAGCCCAAAATCATCCATGTTGTCGGTTTCTGCGAAGGAGACCATGCTGCCATTCCATCAGATATCATCGAAAGCGCGAACATCACACGTGGAGTGATCGACAACTATTTCCTGGGCCCTCCCCGGATACTCACCGACCCTAAGATTCAGGAACGGAAGGAAGAGCTTGTGAAAGAAACAAAGCTTCTCCTGAGTGCCATCCAAAATCTGCCGGCAGATAAGCCGGAAGACCCCTGGACAAACCCCAAAAACCTTGCCCAGGCGATCCAGATAGGATTACTGGACGCGCCCCATCTTGCAGGGAACGAGTATGCCGCCGGAAAGATAATCACTCAAATCAAAAACGGCGCCTGTTTAGCTATCAATCCAGATTCTGGCAAACCGCTGAGTGAAAAAGAGAGAATCTCACGTATTTATTCGTCTGCCGAAACGAGGAAATGACAGAAAATCATCTTTTTTATATGGATGTATACCGCGAAAGTCTCATTCACGCGTTGCACAGTCGATTTGAAAAGACAGCGGTCGGCAGACTTTTTTTTCTATTCCTGATTCTTATCCAATGAGTGAAAAATCATGAGAAAGACCTCTGCTCTCAAATTCGAGGACCACTTCCACGTTTCCCAGGAAGACCTTCTGAACATCTTGAATATCTCACTTTCCCGGGGTGGTGACTTCTCAGAAATTTTTCTCGAGTATAAAATCTACAACCTGATTAACATGGAAGAGGGCATTATCAAGGAAACGGCGGAAAGTATAAGTCTCGGATTGGGCATCAGAGTCATATCGGGTGAACAAACCGGATACGGGTACACGAATGATTTCTCCATGGAAAAAATAAAAAAAGCGGCACTGACCGCGGCCTCCATTGCCTCTGCCTCCCGCAGGCAAGATGCATCTCTGCTGGTTCCGGCTCATTTTACTCATGACTACTATCCTGTGCTGGAATCTCTTCACAAAGAGCCATTGGAGAAAAAAATATCGCTGGTCAAGAAGAGTTACCACTCAGCCATGAATTCTGATCTAAAAATCAAGAAAGTGAAAGTGACTCTGCTGGATCAAACTCAGCATATAAAAATAGTCAACTCAGAAGGATTGAATATCACAGACGTTCGACCGCTTGTGAGACTTGTCTGTCTGGCTGTGGCGGAAAAAGAGAACAAACGTGAGGCCGGTTATTCTGGAGGAGGAGGAAGAGTTGGCCTGGAATATTTTTCCCATGAATTCACTCCTGAAGAAATTGGCGAAGATGCCGCACAGGAAGCCCTGCTCCTCCTGGAAGCCGAATTGCCGCCAGCCGGGGAAATGCCCGTTGTTTTGGCTCCCGGACACAGCGGAGTCCTCATTCATGAAGCGGTGGGACATCTTCTTGAAGCCGATTTCAACCGGAAGAAAACGTCGATTTTCTGGAATAAGATGGGAAAAAAGGTGGCTGACAGTCAGGTTTCGATCTATGATGACCCGACCATCCCCCATTCTCGCGGCTCCTATAACATAGATGACGAGGGCACAATCCCACAAAAGACTCTTCTCATCAAAAAGGGAAAACTCATGGGTCTGCTCCAGGACAGGATTTCAGCCAAATTGATGAAAAAACCTCTGACAGGGCACGGGAGAAGACAGGATTACACCTCTATCCCGATTCCTCGGATGAGCAATACTTACGTGGATAAAGGAGAGTACACGCCTGAGGAAATCATCAAATCCGTCAAAAAAGGATTCTATGCCCACAAATACCAGGGAGGGCAGGTGGAAGATTCGGGAAAGTTCACTTTCTCTGTCAGTTCTGGCAATCTTATAGAAGATGGGAAGCTCACAGCGCCGGTGAAACAAGCCACTCTCATCGGGTCCAATATTGATATCCTGAATAAAATAGAGATGATCGGCTCTGACCTCCAATTCGGCCTTCAAACAGGAACCTGTGGCAAGGAAGGCCAGTCGATGCCAGTCAATGATGGCTGCCCGACTCTAAAAATAACCAGGATGACAGTCGGAGGTCAGGATTGATGAAGAAAAACAGCCAGGTCAACCTCATGGAACTGGCCGAGGAGCTTGTGAATTTTGGGAAGAGTCATGGAGCGGATGAAATAGAAGTGTCCGTTCTGGATGGTTACGAATTCAGCGTGGATGTCAGATTCGGCGCGATCGAAAATCTTGTGGAAGCCGGGTCCAGGGCACTCGGGATGAGAGTGATCAAGGATAATAAAACGGCCTTTGCCAGTTCCTCAGACTTATCCAGAGAGACACTCGAGCATCTTGTGAGAAATGCCATCAAACGGGCCGTATTAGCCAATGCGGATAAATTCTCTGGCCTCCCCACTCTTTCTTCAACTCAAATTGACATCCCTTCTTTAAGCCTTTATGACCCTGAAATCCCAAACCTGAATTCAAAGAAAAAGATTGCTCTGGCCGTAAAGGCTGAAAAGATTGCTCTGGCAGACAAAAGAATAACGAACACGCATGGAGCCAGTTTTGAGACAAAGGAAATCAAGACTGTCCTAGGTAATTCCAATGGATTTCTTCAAGAATACAGCCAAACAGTCTGTGGTCTCAGCCTTGGCCTTCAGGCAGGCGATACGGACAACAGAGTAGAAGACTACTGGTTTTCTGTAAAAAGAAACTACAGTGAATTAGAGTCTCCTGAAGAGGTGGCCAGAAAAGCTGTACAAAGGACTATTCGCCAGCTCAAACCTAGAAAAATCAAGACCCAGAAGGTTCCAGTCATATTCGAGCCGATGATGACCTCCTGGCTCATGGGATTTCTTTTTGCCTGCGTCTCCGGAATTTCCATATACCAAAAAACTTCCTTTTTGGTGGACAAACTAGGAGAGAGAATCGGAAACAGCTCAGTGAATGTCATCGATGACGGTCTTCTTCCTGGGATGCTCGGCAGCCGCCCTTTTGATGCCGAGGGAGTCCCCTGCACAAAGACTTCTGTTATCGAAAACGGAATTCTCAAAAACTACCTGTGCAACACCTATGCAGCCAGAAAGCTGAAAATGAAATCCACAGGAAACTCGACTGGTACCGGAGTCAGCCCCAATAATTTCTATCTTGAAGTCGGTGAGACGCCGCCAGACAAGATCATCTCATCCCTGGAGAAGGGTCTGATTTTAATAAGAACTCTCGGTCATGGACTCAATCCTGTAACTGGAGACATCTCAAGAGGTGCATTCGGACTATGGGTGGAAAAAGGAGAAATTGCTTATCCGGTTTCAGAAATAACCATCTCCGGTAATCTTGGGGAAATATTGAAAAACATAGAAATAATCGGGAACGACCTCGAGTTCCATAGCCCTATCTCTGGCCCCACCATCAAAATACAGGAATTGACCGTGGCCGGGGAGTAAGAGTCGACTATCTTAATTTTTTCTTTGTTAAAGAGAAAACTACAGTCAGAACAGCTCCTAATCCCATCAGCACCCAGCTAAGAGCGACTAGGTTTGGGGTGAGTAGTCTTATGAGAAAGCCACCAACCAATAACACAATACCCAAGAGGCGCATGTCACCTCCTTATATTGACCCTCTCCCTTCTTCTAAAATCCGTTAAAATGCAAAATATTATCCAGTCTTCTCTTTGGCACATGAAGGCGTCCCTTACTGTCTTTCCAATACTTCACAGAATCTTTCATCTCTTCGGCTATCGGTTCTTCATCCGGATATCCCAGAGCCAGCACGGAATCGACTTTATAATTTTCTGGAATCTTTAACATCTTCTGAATCCTGTTCAAGTCTGCGCTGCCTATCCAGCAGCTGCCGATACGCTCTTCCCAAGCAGTGAGGATCATGTTCTCCACTGCGGCACCCACATCCCTCTCAAACCCACTCTTTCTGACATCCACATTGACCAGGATAACGACATAAGCTGTTGGTTCACATCCTGGTTTTGGATTTCCCTCAGGAGCAATGTATGCGGCCCACCTCAAACAGGGAAAGAACTGTCTTCTGAGTTCCTCATCGTCAATGACCACGAATTCAAGAGGCTGAAGGTTGGCTCCTGAAGGAGCTAGCCGCGCAGAGTTGACGAGTTTTTCGAGGATATCCCTGGAAACAGGATCTGGCTTGAACTGGCGTATCGACCTTCTGGAAAGCATCAGTTCGTACGAACTCATTGTTCCCCTCTGGACTTCACTTTAGTCCAGAATCCACATCTTTTAGTCGTGGAATTACCCTGTATATTTATTATTTTATCTTCGCTCTAGCCCTGGGAAAGAATGGACTCTATTTTTTTGGCGTACTCCCGACTGGTCTTATCTGGAGTCACAATCTTGATCTGGTCAGGAGAGCTGATACCCAGGCCTAATTCTGCGGCTCTCTGAATCTGGTCATGTTCGAAAATCTTCCGCCCCATGATGGTTTCATTCGAGCCTAACTCTTTTAAGACTGCAACCCCAACTGCGTCGATGGCCACACGGTCAGTGCCAGCCAAGAAAACATTGGCATCTTTCCTGGTTCCTCTCGATGGCCCCCCATCCACAAACGCCACGATTCCGTCGAGGACGATCAATCGGGGCGTATAGCCGAGGTTGATCTCAGCGATCATCTTTCTCATAGAACCCTGCCTCTGGCTGTGGAGCTCTCTCATCAGTCTTTTTGGCGTCATTCCCACAGACAGCTTCAAGGACATTGTGAAATCCCCACCATAGGCATGGGTTTTCAGGCAGCAAGTGGAAACCACGTACTCTGCATCCACTACAGGCTTAGGAATGTAAAAACCCTCTTTCCAGTGGTTCCCGGATGGATTGAAGTGAACCCAATCTTTCTCTTCTAATTCCTCGAAGTTGATGATCTTGAAATCCAACTCCTCGGCCATCTGAAAAATTCCCTTCTCCGCCATGACTTTTTCAGTCGGCGGTGGTCCGCTCCTCTCCCCGACTGTAAGCTGTGTGGCCCCTCTTTTTTTGAGGTCTTTTATTAAAGTGGCCAACGTATCATTATGAGTGGATCCGGGTGTTGGGTCAGCCGAATTGAAATTCGGCTTCAACATAATCTCTTTCCCTTTGACCGAAGGAAAATCAATGAGTTTTAAAACCTGACGAACTCCCTCTTCACGATCCTGTGTTTTGAAAAGCGCAATCTCTGTTTTTTTCTTTTTCCCGCCCGTTAAAAGAGGGTTGTACCCGAATGCGGGCAGACTGGCCAAACCTATTACAGATCCTTTAATGAAATCTCGACGATTCAAGGTCGATTTTTTCTTTTCGTCCACGGATTCTCTCCTTGACTCAAATTTTGTCTATTTATTATACCACCTTCCTCTTCATCTAGGAAACAAAGGACTTAATTTACTTTAGACTTTCCTCGACTTCAAAGCCGGCTCGCCAGCCATAAGGAAAGATCAGCCTCCGACATGGCTCCGCTTGTTCGACCCCGTTCAAGGCCTTTATGAAGAATCACGAATGTCGGGACACCTTGGATCCCGAATTGAGAGGCTATCTGAGGATTTTGATCCACGTTGATCTTCACCACCATGAGTTCCTCGGCCTTTCTCTGGGCAAGATTCTCCACAACAGGATGCATCATATGGCAGGGGACGCATGTGGGCGAGTAGAAATCCACCAGAATGGGAAGACTCTTATTCTGCAGAATGTGGGGAATTTGGCTGGAGAGCGGCTCAATCACGGTCCCAGGTTCATGGAGTTCGTTTTGGCAGCGGCCGCAGACCACTTTTTTCCCAGAAATTCCCAAAGGATAGTTATTTATCGCTCCGCACTCCGGACAAACAACTTTAACTTTCTCAACCAAAACTTCTGCTCCTTCTGTCTTTCAAAATTAAAATCAAAAAGTTTAATATAGCATACAGCTTTTTACCGAACAAGCGAGACGTGAGCTGGTTGTTTTACCTTGGATTCTACCCTTATAGCGGCGGCTGTATTGATTTTTCAGTCATGCGGAATTAAAATGTCTAACCTAGATACTTCATAAGGAATTCAACTGATGGAAATACTCAATAAAGAAGCCAAGGAAGCCACACAAAAGAAATTCGATGAGGAGACGGAGGAAAAAGTAACACTCCTCCTCTTCACTCAGGAACCCAGCCGTCTAATCGTACCCGATCATCTCAAGGGGCAAGAGTGCCTCTTCTGCAAAGAAACGAAAGAATTGGTCTCAGAAGTCGGCTCTCTCTCTGATAAAATCGACATCGAAATCTATGATTTCCTGGCAGATAAGGATAAAGCTCAGGAATACGGGATCGATAAGATACCTGCCATAGTTCCCTTGGGTCAGCAAGATTTCGGAATCAGATTTTTCGGGATTCCTTCTGGGTACGAGTACACGAGCTTTATTGAAGCCATTGTTGATGTGTCAAAAGGGCAAACCCGCTTGAGCCAAAACACGAAGGACGCCTTAAAGGCCATTGATAAAGACATCCATATTCAGGTCTTTGTCACGCCCACCTGTCCCTACTGCACGACGGCTGTTCGTCTCGGTCATCAGTTTGCTCTTGAGTCCTCTCGAATCAAGGCGGACATGGTCGAATCCACCGAATTCCCCCACTTGGCCCAGAAGTACAACGTCTTTGGCGTTCCCAAAACAATCATCAATGAGAGTCTATCTATAGAAGGGGCTGTGCCTGAGGAGAGTTTCCTCGAACATGTTTCAAAGGCATGATAACTCTGATGCCAGAGAAGGTCATCTGAAAGGCAGAGCCTCCTAAACAAGACAAAAGGGAAATAATCAATGAAAAATTCAAACATCAGCGATAAACTCAACCCAGTCTTCTATCCCCGGTCCATAGCTGTCATCGGTGCTTCGAGGCAGTCTGGAAGCGTGGGCCAATCCCTCCTGGCCAACATCATTGACAGCCGGTACCAGGGAATCGTCTACCCTGTCAATCCCAAAGCCAAAGGAATACTCGGCATCAAGTGCTACCGCAACGTCATCGAGATCCCAGATGTGGTCGACCTGGCTGTCATCATCGTCCCTCCGCAATTCGTTACAGAAGTCCTGGAGGAATGCGGCAAAAAGCACATCAATGGAGCCATAGTCATTTCAGCCGGTTTCAAAGAGATCGGAGGAAAAGGGATAGAACTGGAAGACAATGTTAAAAAAATCATTGCCAAGTATGATATTTCCCTGTTCGGTCCGAACTGTTTGGGTGTCATCAACACCGACCCTGTTTCATCGATGAATGCGACATTCGGGACGCAGATGTCCAAAGAAGGGAACATTGCCTTCCTCTCTCAAAGCGGTGCCCTGTGTGTGGCTGTGCTGGATTATGCTATAGAGGCGAACATCGGCTTTTCAAAATTTATCAGCATGGGGAACAAGGCCGGACTGACTGAGAACGAACTTTTGCTTTATTTGAAAAACGACCCAAAAACAGATGTTATCCTCATGTATCTTGAAGACCTAGCAGACGGAAGAGAATTCATGAATATTGCCCGAGAAATCACGAGCAGCCCCACACATCCCAAGCCCATAATCGCACTCAAGGCGGGGCGGACATTACTCGGAGCCAGAGCCGCGTCATCCCATACTGGATCGCTGGCGGGTTCGGATAGAGTCTATGATGCCATATTCAATCAGTGTGGAGTCCTCAGGGGAGAAACTCTGGAAGAAATCTTTGACTACGTTAAAGCCTTATCCAGCCAACCCTTACCTAAAGATGGGAATGTCGCCATCGTTACCAATTCCGGGGGGCCGGGAATTCTGGCCACTGACTCCTGTATCCGCTATGGACTGAACATTGCATCCTTCAGTCCAAGTACGGTCAAGACTTTGAAAAAAATCCTTCCTCCGACTGCAGCCCTGAACAATCCTATTGACCTGATCGCCGAAGCCCAGGAGGAGCAGTATGAAGAGACTCTCAGAGAAATACTCAATGACAAAAACGTTGATTCTTCAATCATAATTCTCACTCCTACCGCCTTTACGGATGTGGAGAAAATCGCCCAGACAATTGTCAGAGTTGCCCAGGAATTTAAGAAACCTGTCTTGTGTTGTTTTTTAGGCGTCTACGACGTCTCCAGCGGAATCGAGATCCTGGAAGAAAACGGTATTCCGGCTTACCGGTTTCCTGAATCAGCAGCCAGAGCCCTTTCCGAGATGACTAAATTCACCTGGTGGCTACGCCGACCCAAGACTGGTATAAAAAAATTCAAGGTGAACAAAAGCAAAGCCAAAAAAATCATAGATGCAGTCAAAAAAGAGGGCCGCCAGTTTCTTCTGGAACAGGAGTCCTATGAGATACTCAAGGCTTATAATTTTCCTGTGGTCAAGTCCCTGATTGCTGAAAACGAAGTCCAGGCTGTAGAAGCGGCTGAAAAGATTGGCTTTCCTGTTGTTCTAAAAATAGCTTCTCAGGATGTCCTCCATAAATTTGATTTTGGAGGAGTCAAGCTCAACTTGAAGAATAAGACCGAAGTGCGAAAAGGCTACCATGAGATCGTCAAGAACGTTCTCGCACAAAAACCGGATGCGAAAATTAAGGGCGTGCTTGTCGAAGAAATGGCTTCCCAGGGAAAAGAAATCATACTGGGCATGAACAGAGACCCTCAATTTGGGCCCATTCTTATGTTCGGCTTGGGAGGAATCTATGTCGAAGCCCTTGAAGACGTAACTTTCAGGCTGGCTCCCATCCGCGAGCTCACGGCAACCGTGATGATCACCAGCACGAAAACGCACAAAATACTTGAAGGTTTTCGTGGAGAAAAGGAGTACGACATAGATGCGATTGCCGACTGTCTAAAGAGGCTCTCGCAACTCGTCACAGATTTAGAAGATATCAAAGAGCTGGATATCAACCCTCTCATTGTGTATGAGAAGGGAAAGGGCTGCACCTCTGTCGATGCCAGAATTATCCTGCATTAAGGGGACGTTCCCCAAGGTACCACCTTAGCTTATAAATTCCCATGTTTTAGCTCTTCGTGTATAAAATGATAATGTACAGATGAATTTATTGGTTTAAGGTGGCCCCTTGCATTAAGGGGACGTTGCCTATGGACATGGGAACACTCTACCTTTTTAATTTCACTCAAGAAACCAATAGATCGAGATAAGGTGTCCCTTTGGGGAACGTCCCCTGTGTGCTATAATAGCTGACTCTATGATGCTGTTTAGGAAAAAAAAGAAGAAAAGGGTTTTCGTCATCGGATTGGATGGTGTCCCCCACTCTCTCCTGCTTGACCTCGCCCAGAAAGGAATCATGCCTGAGGTTTCACGCCTCATCGAATCAGGCCATCTTCACAGAATGAAAGCCAGCCTCCCAGAAATCTCATCCGTCAGCTGGACGAATTTCATGACCGGGACAAATCCCGGCACCCATGGCATTTTTGGCTTCACAGACCTGAAGAAGGATTCCTATTCTCTTCGCTTTCCGAATTTTCTTGACTTAAAAAAGGAGACATTCTGGGATTCCCTCGGAAAACGAGGAAAACGATGTATCATCATCAACCAGCCCTCGACCTATCCGGCTCGAGAAATCAACGGCATTCTCATCTCAGGCTTCGTCGCCATAGAGCTATCCAAGGCAGTCTACCCGCTTTCATTCCTCTCGACCCTGGAAAAAATGGACTACATGATCGATATCGACACATTAAAGTCAAGAGAAGATTCCGAATTTCTCTGGCAGGAGTTATTAAAAACACTGGGAGCCCGCCAGAATGCCCTGGAATCCCTGCTCGGAGAGGAGTGGGATTATTTTGAATTCGTGGTGACGGGAACCGACAGGCTCCACCATTTCCAGTGGGATGCGTACGCAGATGAAAATCACGTGGGCCACCGTAGGTTTCTCGATTACTACAGACAAATCGACCAAATGATCAATAAAATTGTGGAATCTTACAAAAAAATCGCCGGTGAAGACAGCCCGCTCTATCTTCTTTCTGACCACGGATTCACGGGAATTGAACAAGAAGTCTACCTCAATGCCTGGCTTGAGAAGGAAGAGTACTTAGGATTTGTGACGTCATCGCCTGAAAATCTCTCAGAGATAAGCCCCTCCACAAGAGCTTTTGCCATGGACCCTAACCGGATCTACCTGAATATGAAAGGAAAATTTCCTCAAGGTGGCGTCGAACAGGCAGAAAAAGAAATTCTCAAACAAGAAATCAGGAAAAAATTGGAAGGGATGGAATACGCTGGTAAAAAAGTCGTCAAATGCGTATTCGATGCGGAAGAACTCTATTCAGGCCCTTTCGTTCCCCAAGGTCCGGATTTAATCGTCCTTTCAGAGCCCGGCTTTGACATGAAAGGGTCGGTGAAGAAAAAAGAGGTTTTCGGCCGGACTAACCTTCAAGGAATGCACACATGGGACGATGCCTTCTTCTGGTCACAAACAGAGCATGGAGGAGAACTCACAATCTCTGATTTGGCAGAGATAATCCTGGGAAATTTTGAATGATCTCGATGAAAATCAGGAAGAGAAATCATAAAATCTGCATTCTTTTTCTTCTAACACTCGCTTTTTCTCTGCCCCTCCAGGCGTATGTCGGGCCCGGAGCGGGATTTGCCTTTCTCTCTTCTTTTTTGGTCCTTTTTTTGACGTTTTTCCTGGCTGTTTTTTCTTTTCTGACCTGGCCTATTCGATTCCTCATCCGGACGATCAAGGGACAGAAGGCGTATAAAAAAAGCCTCATCAAAAAACTCGTCATCATAGGCCTGGATGGGATGGAACCAACTCTTGTGGAAAAATTCATATCGGAGGGGAAGCTCCCGAATTTCTCAAAAATAAAAAAAACCGGAGCCTATGCCAGGCTTCAGACGACTACTCCTGCCATATCCCCTGTGGCCTGGTCTTCCTTCATGACCGGCTCTAATCCGTCCAAACACAACATCTTCGACTTTCTCAGCCGGGATCCTCGAACTTATCTGCCCGACCTTTCTTCGGCCCGAATCGGAAAACCAAAAAAAATCTTATCTTTGGGGAAATACAATATCCCCCTCTCCAAACCTGAGATTAAAGGACTGCGCAAGAGCATCCCCTTCTGGAAAATCCTGGGGAAGGAAGGCATTTTCAGCACGATTCTGCGTGTTCCCATCACTTTCCCCCCAGAAAAATTCTCCGGTCATCTCCTCTCTGGCATGTGCGCCCCTGACCTCAAAGGGAGCCAGGGAACTTTTTTCTTCTATACAACAGATAAGGAGAAGGTCCAAAAAAGAGAAGGAGGAATAATAGTCCCCATCCGCATCTCTGAAAACAGAATCGAGACCACAATCTCAGGCCCGGAAAACAATCTTCTTAAAAAGGAAGAGGAGCTTCAGCTTCCCCTGACCATTACCATCGATGAGGACAAAAAAGGAGCTGTATTGGAGTTGCCCGGGCAAAGACTGGAGCTTAAAAGTAACACTTTCTCTGACTGGATAAAACTGACTTTCCGTCCGGGATTGGGAATGAAAATAAGGGCCATCTGCCGTTTTTACATATCTCAAATCCATCCTCATTTCGAGATGTATCTCACGCCTCTGAATATTGATCCGGAAAAACCGGCACTTCCCATTTCACATCCATTTATTTACTCTGTCTACCTGGCCAAATTGCGGGGCAGTTTCATCACACTCGGTGAAGCGAACGACACCTGGGCCCTCAACGAAGGAGCGCTGAGCGAAGAAGCCTTCCTGGAGCTCACCTATTCAAACCACCAGGAATGGGAAGACATGCTCTTCAACGCCATAGATAAGACACGAAAAGGCCTCATCACCTGTGTCTTCGAAACAACAGACAGCATCCAGCACATGTTCTGGCGTTACTTGGATAAGGATCACCCTGCCGCTCAAAGCTGTCCGACAGAAATGAGCGCTCAGGTCATCGAAGAGCTTTATATGAAAATGGATTCACTGGTGGGAAAAACTCTTGAAAAATTAGATGGAAAATCCGCCATGATCATCATGTCCGACCACGGTTTCAAATCCTTCCGCCGGGGCGTGAACCTGAATTCCTGGCTTTACTTGAATGGCTATCTTTCTCTAAAGGACGGAAAAAAAGAAAGCGAGGAGTGGTTCAAAAATGTAGACTGGGAAAAAACAAGAGTGTATGCCCTTGGTCTCGGCGGAATATACATCAACCAGAAAGACCGAGAAGCAAAAGGAATCGTGAATCCCGGCAAGGAAACCGAAGCGCTCAAGAAAGAGCTTCTCGAAAAACTCAACGGTTTGAAAGACAATGAAAAGGATTCAACAGCCATCAATAAAGTGTTTGACCGTGACGAACTCCTCCCAGGCCCTTACAAAGATAACTGTCCTGACCTGGTGGTCGGATACAACGAAGGATACAGAATCTCCTGGGATTCAGTCACCGGGAAAGTCAACGAGACTGTTTTTGAAGACAACACCAAGACATGGAGTGGAGACCACTGCATCGATCCCAGGCTTGTTCCGGGAATATTCTTCAGCACTCAAAAAATAAACACAGCCAATCCTTCCATCATGGATATCGCTCCCACAGCACTCACACTCTTCGGCCTCGATATTCCTCCTCATATGGATGGGCATTCTTTGATCGACACGCAGGATGATCCTGCCAATCAGAAAAAGAACATCAAGGGAAAGAAAAAGTGAAACGGATAAACAGAAGAGACTTCATTAAATACAGCCTCGCATCCGGAGCCCTTCTCTCTCTGGGCAGCAGCTCAGAGCTTTTGGCCAAAACTCAGGGAAAAAGAGATACTCAGAAGAAAGTTCTCATCCTCGGCTTGGACGGGATGGACCCTCACCTTCTTCAAGTCTGGATGAAACAGGGAAAACTCCCCTCATTCCAGAAACTGTGGAATCAGGGAGATTTCAGCCGTCTCCGGACGAGCATTCCTCCCCAGAGTCCTGTCGCCTGGTCGAATGTCATAACAGGAATGAACCCCGGAGGTCATGGCATCTTCGATTTCGTCCACAGGAACCCAGAAAATTACTTCCCCGAGTTCTCTGGGGCTGAGACCAGAGAGCCCGGAAAAACGATTCGGATCGGGAATTTTGTGCTTCCTCTTTCAGGAGGAGAAGTCACGCTTTCGCGGAAAGGAAGAGCTTTCTGGCAGATACTCGAAGAGTACGATATTCCAGCCACGGTTTTTAAAATGCCCGGCAACTATCCCCCCGCCTCCACAAAACAAAGAACCATCTCTGGGATGGGAACGCCAGACCTCGTCGGGTCATTGAACAATTTCAACTATTACACGACAGAATTCTTAGCGATCAAAGGGGATATTGGCGGTGGAGAAATCCACGAAGTCTACGTGGCAGAGAACAGAGTGGAAGCAACGCTCCCCGGGCCTATCAATACCTATAAAAAAGACCAGCCAGAATCATCGATCGATTTCAAGGTCTACATCGACCCCATCAATCCAGTGGCCAAGATTGTTATCCAGGACAATGAGTTCATCCTTAAGGAAAGAGAATGGAGCGGATGGAAAAGGATTCATTTCAGGATGATTCCAACCAAGAGCGTGAGCGGTATCTGTATGTTTTACCTTAGAGAGGCCAGGCCAGAATTCAAGCTCTACATCTCTCCCATCAACATCGACCCGGCCGCAGCCGCCCTTCCCATATCAACACCCAGATCATACTCGGAAGAGCTGGAAAAAAGATTCGGACCTTTTTTCACGAAGGGACTTCCCGCGGATACAAAAGCCGTCGACAACAACGTTCTGGATGACGGAGAATTTCTCGAGCAGGATGATTTTATCCTCGACGAAAGGCTGGAGATGTTCGATTATGAGCTGTCCAGGTTCGACTCTGGACTTCTTTTTTATTATGTCTCCAGCACCGACCAACGCCAGCATATGTTTTGGCGCCACGTCGATAAAAGGCATCCCTTGTATAACCCAAACCAGGCAGAAAAATACGGAAACACAATCGAGAACATTTACAGAGAGATGGATAGAATGCTGGCCAAAGCCATGGAAAAAACAGACAAGGATACTGTGCTCATTGTCATGTCCGATCACGGGTTTTCACCTTTCCGCCGTTCCTTTAATCCGAATACGTGGCTTCTGGAAAACGGCTACCACGCTCTGATCAACAAATGGCGTCAAGGCAGAGATGATTTATTCATGAACACGGACTGGTCAAAAACCAAGGCGTATGCCCTGGGCCTGAACGGCCTCTACATCAATCAAAAAGGACGAGAAGGAGAAGGCCTAGTCAATCCCGGAGCAGAGAAAGAAGCTCTTATTCGAGAAATCATTCACAATTTAGAGAGTTTCCAAGACCCAGAAACAGGGGAAAAACCAGTCTTGAGGGCATTCGCGGCAAAGGATGTTTATTCAGGCGCCAATATGGACAAAGCTCCGGATATCATCATCGGCTACAATCAGGGATACCGTGTTTCCTGGTCAGCTCCTTTAGGAAGGATTCCCAGAAAAATACTCGAGGATAACACAGAAAAATGGAGTGGCGATCACTGTATGGCCCCAGATGTGGTTCCTGGAATTTTAGTCACCAACCAGAAGATAAAAGTCGACTCACCGGCCCTTTATGATATAACTCCGACAATCCTTCAAATTTTTGGAATAGAAAAAACCATGGAGATGGTCGGAAAACCAATATTCTAAAATTCAGGAGAGAAAATGGGAAAAGCTAAAATTAAACTGGATAAAGATTTAATGGAGAAAGTGAAAAAATTCGCGAAAATGGCCGGCTATTCTTCTCCGGAAGAATTCATCACTCACTGTCTCGAGAAAGAAATCGTCAAGCTCGAAGAATCAGACTCAGAAGAAGAAATCAAGAAAAAACTCAAAGGATTAGGATACATCTCATAGAGTGCTCAATCCAGACTATTCATTATCCGGATGAAAGGAAGATAAAAATAAAAGGATAAAACAGAATGTGGGTGTTCAATTCCATCGTGGGCAAAATCTTTGAAATCATCTTTTTCCCTTTCAGGAACATGAGTCCCTGGTTCGGTATGATCATCATTTCTTTCCTGACGGCACTTTTGATGCTTTTTGTTTTTCGCTTCACTTCTAACCAACAGGGAATAAAGAATGTCAAGAATAAAATAAAAGCGCATCTTCTCGAGTTCCGCCTGTTCAAAGACAGCCTGTATATTCTATTGAAAGCCCAAGGCAAAATCCTCGGTTATAATCTGAAATACTTCGGCTACGCTGTCAAGCCTCTATTGGTCATGATCATTCCTCTCATCCTGATCCTGATCCAGCTCAATCTCTGGTTCGGGTATCATTCTATGACACCTGGCCAGAAATCGATATTGAAGGCAGAATTGGAATTGGACCAAAGCCTTCTCGATGCTGAGTTCAAGATCGAAACATCTTCAGGTTTAGCTGTGGAAACCCTGCCACTCAGGATTGAGGATAAGGGAGAGGTGAACTGGCGGTTCCAAGCCGAAGAAGAGGGCATTCACGAATTAGCGCTCACAGTCAACGGGCAGAGGATTGTTAAACAAGTGGTTGTGGCTCAAAGTCCTCTGAGCAAGATTTCTCCTGTCAAGGTCCGCCGCAATTTTATGGATGAGCTGTTCAATCCCGGCGAAGCCCCTCTTCACGGAAACAGTCCGGTCAAATCCGTAGAAATTAACTATCCTTCTCAACTCATGAATCTCTTCGGATGGCGTATCCACTGGATCATCGTTTATTTTGTACTCTCTTTAATATTCGGTTTCGCCTTCAAAGGCGTCTTCAAAGTCGAAATCTAATGGGGACGTTCCCCAAGGTACCACCTTAGCTCATCTACTCCTCATTTATCGATTCTATAATCATGGCATTCGAAAGAATTAAAAATATCCTTTGATTGATTTTTATGACGCCTTTAAAAAAACTTTGTTTATGAGAGGCGTGCCCTTGGGGAACGTCCCATATTTATATCTGCACCTCGTCATTTGATACACGACAAGCCAAAATTTTTGGATTAATAAGCTAAGGTGGTACCTTGGGGAAAGTCCCCTATTTCTATTTTATTTTGTTGAACCAGGCTATCTCTTCGAGTTTTTTCCTCTTCTTTTCTTTTCTAGGTCTTTTCTCGAAGTAGCCCATGGTCAGCATCGTAACTATCTTGTATTTTCGTGGAATTTTCAGGAATTTTCTGGCTTTGCGAATGTTGAACCAACCGATCCAGCACGTACCCAGGCCCAGTTCTTGGGCCTGGAGGACGATGTGTTCTCCAGCTATTCCGATATCCAGCAGGTAATACTGGATGTTTTGAATCTGCTTTCCGATTCTGTTGGCGATGATGTCCAACCTGGCCAGGATCACAATCAATACAGGCGCCTTTTCCGCAAATTTGGAGACAGAATAGATCCCTGAAAAAACCTCCCTGGCATACTGCATTTTTAGCTCCGGCTCGTCAATAATCAAAAACCTCCAGGGCTGGACATTATCCGCGGAAGGCGCCAGCCGGGCCGCCTCGATGCAGGTGAGTATCTTTTCCCTCTCAACCGGTTTATCCAGATAGCGCCGGACACTCCTCCGGCTTTTGACAAGCTCCTGGAAAAAGTTTTTCGTTCCCGCTTTCTCTTTCATACTTAAAGATTTCTCCAGTTAGTCCACTTCAAATGGCCTTCAATCTAAATAATTCCACTTTTTCAAGTATTTTAAAAAAATCCTCGACATCTTTAGCATCCACAGGTCCGAATTCCGCTGACACCGCACGAGCGATATCATAAATACTCCTCTTTCCATCAGCAAAATTTATAGCCTCGTAGGCCGCATTCCCGCGAAGTTTGAGTTTCCTCATTATTCCCTGACCGAGTTTTTCTTCGACATAGTCAGACTGAAGAGGGCAGACAAAATCCTTTGATCGCAAGGGGACGATACGGCTCAACCTTTTTTCTTCAGCGGTCAAGGTAATCGGTTTGGGTTTCACACCTAACTTCCGACATAAGGTTGCATACAACTTCTGTACTTCTTGTTTAAAGCCATTGCTCAAGAGGATCAGGTTTATAGTGTTTCTGTCAATCTCCTTCTTCATTTGCGTGTTTTTAACAAACACATGAGTCGAGCCAATAGATTGAATTTCTCTCTGAAGAGAATGTTCGACCACATTTAAGACCTGTTTATACGCTTCATGCAGTTTTGCGGCATCATCGGCTTCAAAGATTCGAGGCAGAGTATCATAGTAATCCTCTGACATACGGGAAATACCGTTTCCCGCGATGAGCCGAGCCATGTCCTTAGCTTCCTTCTCGGATGCATCTGCCATATAAACCGTCGAGCCTAGGGCTATAAAACATACCCGGCGAAGCTCTGAAGCATCGACTTTATCGGGGGTGTCAAGACTGGTGTGGTGAAAAGTGTCTCCATGTCCAAACATCACTGAGGGCACGCCCAAAGCTCCATCATTAAAAATGTAATGGTCACTCCCTCCCCCAAAAGGACGAATCCTGTAAGCAAAAGGATGATTGCTTCCGTTCATGCTTCTCAAGTTCTGCCTCTCTGCCAGTTTGGTAAAATTGACGACAACGTCATTGAGATAACTGGGCAGTGAATCGGGAGTGCAAGTGACGTTAAACGTTCCTCCGGTCAAATGGAGGTCTTCACCGATCATATCACAGTTGATGACCGCTAATGTGTTTCTGGTTCGTTCAAGATGGGCTTTTATGTAAGGAACTGTCCCTGCAAATTCCGGAACCCAGAGAAACCGGATCGTCCTTTTGGGCGGATCGATCAGCCCCTTGTCCACCATCCTCTTCAATGCCCTTGCCATCTCCAGCATCCCTCCGCTTCCACTGGCATTGTCATTGGCGCTTGGTAGAGGATGGCAGAGGTGTCCGATGATCATCACTTCTTTTTCCGGCTCAGTGCTTCCGGGTAAAGCGGCAGACAGAACTTCAACATTGGTTTCATAGTACTCCGCATTCACATCCGCCTTCAGGACAACCTTTCTTCCCTCATCCAGCATCTTCTTCAATCGCCAGCCCTGGTTTTTACTGACATTGAAGCCAAAGCCAATCTTATCCCGCTCTTCCCAGGTCGGCCAGATGGCTGTATAACGAATCATGTTGGGATAACCCGGCCTGACTTCAGGAGGATACCAGGTGACTACACCCAACGCTCCCCTCTTGATCACAGCTTCCCTCATAACATTCCCGGTGTAGGCTGTTGCCAAGACAATCTTTCCCCTAACATCTTTGTCTTTATAAGACTCCTCACCAACCCCTGTTCCCACATCGACAAGCTCTGCCTCCACATTGGCTGCATTGCTGTGTTTGACAAGATTCAGAGGAATTTCGGCATAAGAACACAACTTCTCTCTTCTTGGAGATACCATCCATAGTTCCGCATGCCTGGCCCGCCAGCCGATAGGAGTTTGATAGGTGTAATAATAGGTGGATCCATTCGAGGGCCATCCTTCAAGAATCACATCTGTGTATCCGATTTCCTCCAATTCTTTTTTTATCATGACAGCTGAATCATGCCAGCCTTCCGATGCCTGGATGCGGTCAAAATGGGAAATCAGGACAGTGTATTTAAAAGCGATCTCTCCGGATACTTCATCGACGAGAGCTTGAATAAGCTTCCTTGAAGCAATAGGATTTTCAGCCAGTGCTGAAGACGCAACTATAATCGTGATGATAAAAAGACCGAATAATTTTCTCATGCTCTTCATAATTGACCTCCTTTTATTTTCGAGGATTTAAAACTAAATCCATTCTAAAAAAAAATCAACTCTATTTTGGCATTTATGACGAAACACTTCCCATATATATGATTTGCAGGTTGAAACATTCGGAACTCGTAAAGACACCACTCATCCGAAAGTCCCTACAAAAATTGTTGTCTCATTCAGATAAGCGATTCAAAATTCAAAGGATTACACTATCGGCCCCCAATCTCCAACATAAATCCTGTCTCATTACAGAGCCATCCGTTTGAGAAGAACATTGAGGATTTGTGTTGCGAAAAAAAAGCATCTTTAATAATATGGAAAAAACACACATGAGGAGGCCGAATTGAGAAAAATATTGATAACTTCAAGCTTACTCCTTTCACTTTCTTTTTCCTCTTTCCTCGCCACAGCCCAGTCAACCTTCTGCAAGCAAATCGCTAATTACACGATGGATGTGAACCTCAATACAGAAACTCAAATGATAAAGGCCTCGGAAATCCTCTCCTGGACGAACGACACCAGATTCCCTGCAAATGAGCTCATGTTCCATCTCTACTGGAATGCCTTCCAGAACAACATGAGCACTTACCTCACAGAGGCTGCGCGGAGAGGGAGAAGAGTCTCCGGTTTCAGGGAAGAAGATTGGGGACACTGCAACGTGGAATCCATCAAGATAGTCAAAAATCCCTATTTTGATGATTTTGATTTAATGCCTTTCATGGAGTTTCAGTCTCCGGACGACGGAAACCTTTATGACCAGACTGTTTTTTCGGTCACTCTTCCCCGCGCCGTAGAGCCTGGACAGACAATACTGCTCAGCATCGAATTCGAATCAAAGGTTCCCCGTCCCATTTCCAGAACCGGAGTCTACAAGGATTACTATTTTATTGCACAGTGGTTTCCGAAAATCGGTGTCTTTGAGGACGGCAGATGGAACTGTCACCAGTACCATTCCTCCAGCGAATATTATGCTGATTACGGAACCTATGATGTCAAGATTACGCTCCCTTCCTCTTTCATTGTGGGAGGCACAGGAGAGCACCAACAAATTATCAACAATAGAGACGGTACCACTACCCACCATTTCCACCAGCACAGCGTTCATGACTTCGCCTGGACAGCTAGCCCCCGATTCCTCGAATACAAAGAAAATTTTGAGTTTGTTCCAGGAAAAATCACAGAGATTACTTTACTGCTCCAGCCTCAACATAGAAAGCTCAAAGACCGTTATATGAACGCTGTCAAAAATGCCATAAAATACTGCAGCCTTTTCTACGGAGATTATCCCTACACGACCGCAACCTGTGTGGACCCTGCGTATAACAGCCGGTCAGGAGGCATGGAGTATCCGACGTTTTTCACCGGAGGAGCTTACTTTCTCACCCGGAAAGGCATATCCAGGCCCGAAGGAGTCACCATCCACGAGTTCGGACACGGATACTTTTACGGCCTTGTGGGGAATAATGAATTCGAAAATGCATGGATGGATGAAGGATTTACTTCTTTCTTGGATTCGGAAGTCTACTACACAGCCTACGGAAATCCTCTTTATAGCCGGTCTTTTTTCGGGATTCCCTTCACTTTCAAAGATGTCGAAATCCCCATCGAATCTTCAGGAATCGCCAGCCACCGCCAGACGTATAATATGGACGAATTGCAGCGCTTCGCCTGGGAATTCCTGAAAGGGGGGAGTTACGGCGCCAATTCCTATTCAAAAGCTGAGCTCATGTTGAGAACCCTGAAAAGATTCATGGGAAAAGATATCTTTTCGAGGATGATCAAAGACTACTCACAGCGTTTCTGGTTCAAGCATCCCCGCCCCCAAGATTTTTACGCTGTTGTCTCAGAATATGCCGGCCAAGATATGAGCTGGTTCCTGGACCAATTCGTCTACGGCTCAGAGAAACTCGACTATGCCATAGGAACAATTTCCAGCCAGAGAGTTAGACAGCCCCAGGGATGGTTTGACGGGGAATACATAAATCGCCAAATCAAAGATAATCGTTACCAATCCAAAGTCATTGTGCGCCGTTTAGGCGAAGTGATACTTCCTGTGGATGTACTCGTCGTTTTTGAAGACGGGGAAGAAATCAGAGAGACATGGGATGGTCAGTACAGATGGATGAAATTCACATACCAGAAGCCTTCCCGAATAAGAAAAGCTGTTGTTGACCCGGAATTCAAACTCGTGCTGGATATCAATCGCACCAACAACAGCATGATGAGAAAGCCCGACAAACTGGCTCCCTTTAAGTGGGTCTCTAACTGGATGGCCTGGCTCCAGCATGCGCTGGAGTTCTTCACGATACTGGGCGGTTGATAAGCGAGTGGGAGGAAAAAGATGAAAATTTTATGGAATTTCGGTAGAGGATTCACGGCCACAGTCCGCGCCCCCAAAATGGTGCTCTTCCTGTTTATAATCAACTTATCCTTTTCCTTACTTCTCGCCATTCCGATGTACAACTCCCTGAAGGACTCATTCGGACAAAGCGAGGCGGGTTCCAGGATGGCCCAAGGCTTTGACTACATCTGGTGGCAGGAATTTCGGGACGACGCGCGAGGGCCGGAGACGACTTTCTCCCCTTCAATCATCGGAAAAGGAGCCATCCTCACCAACCTTGAAAATCTTATCCAGATGAGATTTTATTCTTTGCCCCCTATTCTGCTTGGGTTCGGACTTTTTTACATTATCCTCCACACCTTTCTTGCTGGGGGGATCCTTTCAATATTCAGCCAGGATACTCCAAGATTCACACTGAAGGAATTCATTCAAGGAGCTGGCTCTCATTTTCTCCGTTTTTTCGGTCTCATGCTGTTTTCATGGGTGTTTATTATTGCCATCGGCGTATTTCTTCAAGACGTGTTCATTCCCATCCTGTCCGAAATCTCATCGAATTCTTTCTCGGAAGTCACTCCTTTTTTCATCCAGCTCGGCTTCAGCGCTTTGACCTTCATTCTTCTCCTCTTTATCCAGATGGTCTTCGATTATGCCCGAATCAAGGTCGTCCTGGAAGAGAGCCGCAATATTCTCAAATCCACTCTGGAAGCTCTCGTTTTTGTCTTCAAATATCCTTTTTCCACCTTCGGACTCTTCTATCTGGTCTTTCTCTTCCAAGTGGCCGTGACAGCGATTTATATCTTGCTCAAAGAAATCATACCTCAATCCAATTTTCCTTTTGTTCTCGCTGCTTTCCTTCTTCAGCAGTTGTTTATCTTTGCAGTCATATGGATCAGATGCATGCTCTACTCAAGTCAGATGCAGCTGTACAAATACATGAAATAACAAATTTCTTCTTCAACCAAGTAAAAAATACTAATCAAGTTTTTTTATCCAGTTAATGTAAGGAGAACTAAAGAACGATGAATCTCGTATAATGGAATGGAGTACAATACTATTTTTTTATAATCATGAGCGATCAAAAAAGCATCCAGATGTGTGAAATGATTTGCTCTGTTTGTGCTTTTTCTGGTATAGTCCAAACAGCCTTTGGACAAGAACATAACTAGATATGAATAAAGGAGAAAAGACAATGAAAAAATTCACAGTCACAGTAATCGCGGCTATTTTCGCTATATTTTCCTTAATCTCCTGCCAGGGAGGTCCGTTCGGTAAAGCGGCTGGCTCTGCTCAGGCTGATGACATGTTGAAACTCCTTCCCAAAGATATGGCCGCTGTTTTCTTCATCGATGTTCAAGGAATCCTGACGATAGAATCCGTAAATAAACTCCTAACTGAAAAAACTGAAGACGAGGAGTTCGAAAGATACTCAGATTACCAGAAATTAATCGACATGACAGGGCTCGACATCAAAAAGGACATCTACTATGTCGCTGCCGCCATGAAAGGTGGAATGGGAAACCAAGACGAATGGGTTGTCGGAGTCGTGAACCTTAAATACGATAAAGACTTGCTTCTTTCTTATATCATAGAAAAAAATAAAGAGGAATCAACCGAGCTCGTGGAAGAGGAATACAATGGTTTTACTCTGTACACTGTCATAGAGAAAGGCGAAGAAAGCACGTTCGCCTTTTTGGATCAATCCAACATCGCCGCCGGAAATACAGTTCTGGTCAAATCTGTCTTAGACGTCTTTCAGAAAAAAGAAGAGAGCATATTACAAAACGAAGATTTCTCCGCACTATTCAATGAGACAGATAAGAGTGCTCTGTTCTGGGGTGGAATCATCATTCCTCCAGAAGCAACCGCCGAACTCGCAAAGGAAATGCCGATGGCAAGCAATGTGGAATCTATTGAAGCTGTATCACTCTCTTTTGACTACAAGAACAGGATGATCTTGGCTGATATAAAACTCAGAAGCAGTGATCCCATCGAGAACCAGGAAATCGCTGATAGTCTAATCGGATTGAAAGAAATGGGAGCCATGATCACGATCCAGGATTTTAACTTTGCAGAGGTTTTGGACAGGATCGAGATCACATCCGCCCCTGACCATGTGAGAATCTTTGCCAGTTATCCCGATGATTTTTTTAATGACTTTATGAGTAAGTTCACCTTAAAAGGCGAAGAAGAGGATAAAATAGAAAAGTAGAGTTAAAAAACCAACTTTTGCAGCAATAAAAAGGGGACAGGCTACTTTTTTCAGGGACTGTCCCTTTAAGTCCTTTTGTTAAGGAAAATAGGGACTGTCCCTCTTCTCTAAAAAAGTAGCCTGTCCCCTTTTTTTAATCTTCGAAAATATATTCTTTCCAGGAAAAAAGAAAGCAGGCTAAACCGAGGAATACACCTATAATCAGAAAAATCATGAATATTGCCAGCAGAGGCGGACTGGGCTCCAACCTAAACATCAGGAAGGAAAAGCGTCCTGTCCGAGGAACGGGCAGCAGAGACTTGAGGTAATGAATTATGGCAAAGCGCTGTGTGGAGCCGGGAAAATACTGAATCACATTCTCCCATCCAAAACTGAAAATCAGCCCGAAAAGAATCGATTTTTTCATTATGGTTCCGATAAAAGTGAAAAAAGCCGTGTAGCACATTAAACCCATGCTGAGAACGACTACATCCCTCAATAGAATTTTATACAGGGAAAAATCCAGCAAGGCATTCACATTAAGGATGAAAAAAGAGAGAATCACTCCGGTGCTCGTCATGATGATGATCAATGAACTATAGGCTGCATATTTCCCGATAATCAGTGCTGATTTAGAAATCGGCCGTGTAGTCAAATAAGTTAATGTCTTTCCTTCTACCTCTTCAGAACAAACAGATGTCCCGTAAAAAAGAGCAAGGATGAGGATGAGAAACTGGAGATAGATCGCGATTGTCATGTTGTCAAAAATGTAAATCCCTCGGATGGCTGTTCGGTCAGAGAAGAATTGATTCAACTTGATGATCAGAGCAATCACGACTGGTAGAATACTCACCATAAAAAAGATCTTTGTCTTTTTTGATTTCCTGCCCATAGAAAAGAAGAAAGTGAAAACATCCCTCAAAGAACTTAGAAAAAATGCCAATTTCCCTTTTTTTTCTTGACCCATCTTATCTTCCCACCAAATAATCAAAGACGGCTTGTAAGTTATCATCAGGAGACGTGATTTCCTCAACATTTATGTTATGCTTGACAAAGAGAGAAGGAAGAAGTCCGAAGAATTTATCTCTGTTATTGGTTTCAACTAGAAGAATATCTTCCGCAGAGTTAAAATTCACGTTCAGAACAAAATCCTCCTGGATGAATTTTGAGGCCAGCTTACGCGGGTCGCTGCACTTTATGGAAACAATATGGGGATGTGTGTCGATCAGGTCCCTAATGTAATGGACATCACCCTGGGCAAAGATCTTTCCTTGATGGATGAGGATGATCCGTTTGGTCATGGCTTCAATCTCAGGCAGAACATGGCTGGAAACGATGATTGTCCGTCCTTCGCCTTTATAGGACTTGATGAGGTGGATAATCTTTCGTCTCCCCAGGGGATCGAGTCCGTTCAAAGGCTCGTCAAGGATGATGATCTCTGGGTCATGCGCGATGGCCTGAGCAAATTTTAATCTCTGACGCATGCCCCGGCTGTATGATTTTATAATCCTGTCTTTGTCTTCGATTAAATCGACGATTCCCAGCGCTTTTCTCGCTCTTGCATCTATTTCTGACGAGGAGAAATGATGGAGTTTTAAAAGCCCGATCATGAACTGCCAGCCTGTCAGTTCCTCGTAGAAGGCATCCTGTTCCGGGCAGAACCCGATGTTGGAGAAAAGAAGATAATTGTTACGGATCATTTTGCCTTTGATGGCACACGTTCCGATGTTCGGCTTGATCTGCCCTGAAATAAGCTTGAGAAACGTGGATTTTCCCGCACCGTTCGGCCCAAGAATCCCTGTTATCCCTGGCTCAATCTGGAGTGAGACATCACTCAATCCCAGAACATTCCCGTACCATTTGGATAGATGTTCTGTTTTAACGATCGGTTTCATTTGACGATCTCAACTCCTTTGACTTTCTTTTTCAGAACAAAGCCGGCAAAAACACATATCGAAATCAAAACCAGGAGAGAATAAAACCAAGGAATCGGATAAGGCATTTTTTCACTGAAAATAAAAGCACCCACCTGTTGAATGTTGGCTCTGATTGAAAGGAGTGAAAAGTAATGGTTGTGAAAATTATCATAGAAAATCGCACGGAAGATTTCAGAAGAAATATAGATGCCAAAAATCAAGATGGCCACATACCTTCTGTTTTTGCTTAAAGATGAAATGAAAAGCGTGTAAAAAGAAAAGAATGCAGTCACGAATATTGAATAGCCGATGATCGACAGCGGGAGCCAGGGGTAAGTGAGAAAAAATTGAAAGCTCCCCGCGAAAACCAACTTCATGATAAAGAACACCAAGCCAGGAACGAGGGTGAGTATGAATAAGAAGAAGATGATAACAGAGGTTTTCCCGAGAAAATAGTCTTTTTTCTTCAGAGGCCGAGCGAAGTACAGTTGAAGAGAATTATGCTTGAGGTCATCAGAAATGAGCCCTGAACCGCAAAAAATCAAGATGACGAGCATAATGAAAAGCATGAAGCCATCGGATAAATACGTTTTGAAATACGCGGGATTGATTTCAAGAAAAGGCACAGATTCTCGAAACATGAATTTGAAATCTTCCAACCGTTCTGAGACATAAATCCCAGCCAGAAAGACAACCGCCGGAACAAGACTCCCCGCAAATAACAGCTTAAAAAACTTTTTCCTGAATGTCAGTTTTATGCCGTAGCGGGTGATCGGCCACCAGGGAAGTTTTTTATCAAGAAACTCTCCGTCCCAGTGCGCGTACCCTTTTTCTTTAATCGTCATTAATCCACTCCCACCGCATCGGCAAACAGATCCTCAAGCGAAGATTGGCTTTTCACGAAATGTCTCAATTGGACCTTTTCCTCAGCAGCAATTTTGAAAAATTCCTGCCTGTCATAACCCGAGGGCGTGTAGACTTTTAGTATCCCATCTTCTGTCTCCTCCACTCTGCATTTTTTCTCTTTCAATTTATCGAGAAAACCTTGTGCTTCTCCCTTGACCTTAATCTCATACAGGTCACGAATTTCTTTGAGCTTAGAAATATCGCCCTCAGCCACGACTTTCCCCTTATTTAGAATCACCACGTAGGAGCAAGTCAGCTCGATATCCGGAAGGATATGTGAGGAGATCAAGACTTGAATATCTTTTTTGGAAGAGATATCCATTATCAGCTCCAGGATTTCTGTTCTCCCCTGAGGGTCCAGACCGCTTGTCGGCTCATCGAGAAACATAAGCCTCGGGTCATGAACGAGTGCCTGCGCCAACTTGAGCCTCTGCTTCATCCCTCCGGAGTAGGTCTCCACTTTGCGGTACCGGCTCTCCTCAAGTCCCACATAATAGAGGACTTCGTGAGCGCGCTTCATGGCTTCCTGACGGGGCATGCCGGATAGCTCTCCCAGATAGGAAGTGAAGGAAACCGCATCCAGTTCAGGAATGAAACAGTCATCTTCAGGCATATACCCCACATAGCGGCGTATTTCTGCCTGCTGTGTCTTGATGTCATAGTCGAGAATACGGCCATCACCCTTATTCGCTGCGAGAAATCCCAGCATTATGCGAATCAGAGTGCTTTTTCCGGCGCCGTTGGGTCCCAGAAGTCCGATGGCTCCCTGGTCCAAATCCAAACTCACGCCATCAAGAGCCATAATCTTTCCGTAGCTGAAATAGATGTCTTTAACTTCGATACTCATCTGTTCTATCTTATACCAAGTACTTTACTAAGAATACGATTATTTTATGAGAAAAGTTTCCAAAATACAGTTTTGTTTCTGCCATATCTATTCATTTGCAGTCAGAACATGCGTTCCTTCTCCGTAAACCATGGCACGATAAGCCTTTTCCACCCTGTGCCAGTTTTCTTCTCTATCCAGAGCCCAGAATCGTCCGAGTACTGTCACAACCTGTCCGAGAGAAAGACACTCGCACATATCAAGGACTTTGGCCACATAGAGCGCACCACTCTCGGGCTTTTCTCCTCTTCGTCCGATCAAAGAATGGATAAACACCCGCTCCACTTCAAGCTGTTTGGCCAGGCGAAGCAGGGCAAAAAGATGATCAATGGTGCCATGGGAGCTGTAGAAGGAAACTATACCAAGAAGATGAAGAGCTTTCCGGTCTCTTTTGGCGCCTTCTATTGCCCAAAGAAACGCCTCGTTGCGGAAAAAGCTTTTGTCTTCAATGGATTTGTCAATCTTGACCCTATCCAGAAAAATCCGTCTGCCCGCACCGATGTGGAGATGACCGGCCTCAGAATTACCCACAGTCTGAGAAGGCATTCCCACCGCTTCCCCTGAAGCCTCTAGGCAGGCATGAGGGAAATGAGACCACAACTTGTCAAAGTTTGGAGTCCTGGCCTCAGCGATCAGATTCCCTTCTTTCTCTTCTCTCATCCCCCAACCATCCAGGATGAGGAGAAGCACTCTTCGCTCACTTTTGTCATCTTTAAATGATTGATCCAGTAAATTTTCTCCGGTCATCTCAGCCGGTTTTTTCAATCCTAGAAGGTCCAGAAGTGTGGGAGCCACGTCAGCCAGCTCCCCTTCTCTGTTCATACCCAAGCTCTCCGGATTTTTAGATGCGAAATCAGCTATGATGAAAGGAACAGGATTTTTGGTATGACCGGTGTTTATCGCTCCATCCGGATACAGCCACTCTTCTACCGTGCCGTGATCAGATGTGACAACAAGAGTGACTCCCTTTTTTCGGCAGTCTTCGACGACCCTTCCCAACTGAACGTCCACCTCTTCAACAGCCTGAATCGCAGCCGTTTTATCCTCGATATGGCCGACCACATCCACATTGGCAAAGTTGGCTGTAATCATCCGGGAAGAGGGATTATCGAGATTTTTCGAAATCTCGTCGGCCACCTGACTGGCGCTCATTTCCGGTGTGGAGGCATAGGAAGAAATGTCCTCTGGAGAAGGGACGACAATCCTCTTTTCTCCAGGGAATATCTCATCCTTTTTTCCGTTCATAAAAAAACCGATATGAATCGCTTTCTCGGACTCTGAAATCTTGAGGAAATTCAGCTCCTCCTTGGAGAGAACTTCATACAAAGTATTCGAAATCTTATCCTCTGGAGGAAAGGCCACTTTGACATCGAGCGAAGAATCGAACTCGATCATGGTCACGAAATTCAAATTCAAATCCTTTTCAACGGGAAAGGGATTGAAATCTTTGTTGATCAGGCTTTGGGTGAGCTCAACCTCTCTCTCTCCGCGGATGTCGTAGAAAATCACATAATCTCCTTTCTCGAACCTTCCGAAAGGCTGGCCAGATGGATCGACAGCGACGAGCGGTTCGAGCGCTTCATCTTCCTGTCCCGCTTGATAGGCTTTTTTTATGGCCTCTAACATCGAGTCATTCCTTGGGGAATTTCCTTCCTGATTCATCCATGCTTCACATATTAAGGCTATACTATAGGGACGAAGTTAAGGGATGTCAACCGTGATTAGATAATTCAAGTGATATTGGAATTTGGGATTAGGGGAGTTAAATAAAATGGCTTTCTTCCATTTTGTGTGGGTAAATAATTAGATAGCATTCAGGGATGTCCTTGCTCCAGTCAGATTTTTAACGCCATTCCCTCGTCACCCTTATCGGCCCTGTGGAACTCCGCATATTCATCAAGTTTCACGCCCTGCTATTCCCCATTTATGCTTAGCACCGCCCGATGAATAATATCGTGCTCACACAGTCCTCGGGCCCTCCTCCGTCGGGTTCCCTCGAGGTCGGCTCGGGAAGGCTAAATCTTCCGATGTCGCTTCAGCCATCCCTGAATATTTTTCTGATTGACCTAATTTGAATCTTACCCATACAAAATGGAAGAGAATCAATAAAATTGTTTTCTTCTAATCTCCATGATTGAAAAAGCACGGAAATGTCATGGCTCCCTTTGGATTTGTCACTCCCTTCCCCCTTCACTCAACTCAATTCGCAAAATATCCGGAACGGTGCCTAATCCTGTAATCTTGACCTTTGACCTTCACTTTAATTTTCTTGAATTCCCCACTGCTTTTATAATCCTGCGGAGAGTAATACAGGAGATAATAATTCTCTGAGGCATCGACTGCATGTTTAAAAGAAGCTGCGGCGTTTGTGGTAGCTTGAGTCATTCCTCCGGTCACTTGGGATAACTCCTTGAACGTACTGAACATTCCGGTAGTCGTATCAAACATATCAAGCAGAGAAACAGAGGGTTCAAATCCAATGTCTTTAAAATAAGATTCATCCTTCAGATACAGAAAATGGAATAGGATCGATGAATCAGAAAAGGCTTTTTTGATTCTTTTGGGAGAAATAGAATTGTATGATGCGACCAAGCTCATAAAATTGAGATAATCGAGGCCAGCCCAGATATTGCTTACAACACTGACAGGAGATGGCATCGGAAAGCTGATCAATTCCTGTTGGAGGAAAAGGAAAACATTCTTCTGCCCGGGCAGTTGCTTTAAATACTCGGCAACCGTTGTTAATCTTTTTTCATCTAAGTATCTCTGGCTCATGTACGCTTCTTGGGTACCTGTCACAATCCCTTGTGCATCCTCCATATAGTCACTTAAATCTGTCCAATCCAGCGGCCTTATGAACGTATCCCTTTTCAGTTTGGCTATGAGTTGGCTGGCTATTTCTGTTTTGGACACAACTTCCCAGGAATCTTCCTTGAAGTTGTAAGTCCTCGTAGGGGTGGCCATGATCAGCTTATCGCCAGGGATGATGACTTTCTCAAAAAAATACCAGATTGCCTCTTCGACCTTTGGAAAATAATCTCTGATCTCAAAAATGAGGACAAACTGTCTGGATATTTGAGGAGAGAATATTTTCCTCGCTTTTTCCCTGTCAATCTTTACAT
Source organism: uncultured Eubacteriales bacterium (assembly GCA_964346585.1). GTDB lineage: Bacteria > Acidobacteriota > Aminicenantia > Aminicenantales > Aminicenantaceae > SOIA01. The sequence continues at coordinate 86,799 of CAYFVQ010000175.1, forward strand.
CTTCTCTTTCGATATTCGCTTTTTTTATCAGGTAGACGGCTTCTATCTTCTGGAGCTTTCCATCCTCATAGACCTCAAAATCATCTATGGTCAGGTTATCGATAAACTTACTTCCCTTAAACACTCGAACAGGGACTTCTATGTTGACGACAATAGTTTCGTGGGAAATTTCTTGAGCCAGAAGGGTAAAACCGAACAAGGAAACTCCGATGAGAAGAATAGGTCTTTTCATGCTGAGTTTCCCTTTGCATGAATATTTTAACCTAAATTAAAAAAAAAAAAAGATTCTCTTCCAGTTTGTGTGAGTAATACGCAAATCAGATAATCTCGAAGCGCATTCAGGGATGGATGAAGCGACATCGGAAGATTTAGCCTTCCCGATTCGTTCTTCGAGGGAACCCGACGGAGTCGGGCCCGAGGACTGTCTGAGCACGATAAAATACATCGGATGGTGCTTGGTATGACTGGTGAGTATCGGGGTGTGAGATTTGATAAACATGCGGAGTTCCGCAGGGCCGAGAAGGTTGATGAGGGAATGGCGTGAAAAATCTGACTGGAGCAAGGACATCCCTGAATACT
>CAYFVQ010000176.1:0-4563 GCA_964346585.1 uncultured Eubacteriales bacterium
TTCCGCGCGAGTTTAAGCTCATTGTTAAATCGTTCCAGTGTTTTTTTATCCGAGGCTATCTCAGGCTTTATGATTTTTAATGCGACTTCTTCGTTGAGCTTCTTATCGATGGCTTTATAGACCTTGCCCATGCCACCCTTACCCAACACTTCAACGATCTGGTAACGCCCAGCAAAAATGGAGCCTGTGGTTAATTCTTCTTTGGGCGTTTCGAGAGTTTCAGTGACAGGGATTTCTTTTGAGGAAGGAAGGGGCGTGGCACACTCACCACAAAATTTCTGGGTGTGAGGATTTTCGGTGTTGCATTTAGGGCACTTTACAACCATTATTCCCTCAGCTTATTTGGCAATAGCATAATAATTTGTGAAAAGGGTGTCAAATTGAATATCGGCTTACCACGGGTAATAAATGTGTGCCAGTTTGCGCTTAAAAATGCTTAATTGTGATTAGGAATGAATGAAAGGAAAGCTGCCTTCTAATCCTGTAAATCGGGATTTCCAGAGTAAGATTTAGATTCCAACATTCGGATTCGAAGTTCCCTGCTCTATCCACTGAGCTACTGGCGTGCCTGCCTAATTATATGACTCTATTAGAGAATTGATGTTTTCGATCTATGGGACCCGGTAATAGTCATACATTATATATAGATAAATAGATATACAGGCTACTGCTTTTCGCCTAGTTCTACGATATGAATCTCTCCTAATCCCAGCTCGCGAATCCCGGGCTCGATCACATTGCGGTCACCCACGACAACGATCAAAAGCGCATCCGGATGAATATATTTTTTCGCAATCTGGACGGATTTTTGACTATCTACGGCATTGACCTCACTTACGTATTTTTTCCACTGGTCAAGAGGAAGATCGTAGGCAACCATTGAGCTAATCCCACCGGCTATACCTCCAAATGTCTGGAAAGCCTGGGGAAAACTCTTGATGAGGTTATTCTTGCTGGCTGTCAGTTCCTCTCCGACTAGAGGACGCTTTCCTGTAATATCGCGCAGTTCCTTGACCATTTCATAGATGGATTCCTTGGTGAACTTGGTCTGTACCTGAGTGTAGCTGAGAAATGGACCGGTTCCTCGAGTCCCGAGGAATGTTGAATAAGCTCCATAGGTATAAGCCTTTTCCTCGCGGAGATTGGTGTTAATGCGGCTGGTGAACATACCGCCCAGCGCGTTATTGACAACCTGAAGGGCTGTGAAGTCGGGATTGTTCCGTTTCAAACCGAGGTTTCCAATCACGAGCACACTCTGCGCAGCACCCGGTTTATCCAGGATGTAGACCTTTGTAGCTTGAAGAGCTTTCGGTTCTGCAATTCTAGCTTTTTTTACATTTTTCTTTTTCCATGAACTAAAGGCCTTCTCCATTTTGTTCTTGGCTTCGCTCAGCGTGATATCCCCGGCAATCACTACAGCGGCATTATTCGGTGCATAGTTTGCATTGTAGAAATTCACCAGGTCTTTCCGTGCAATTGCATTGATGGACTCAACGGTCCCTGAACCTGTAAAAGGCTGTGCATAGGGATGGCCTTCTCCGTAGAGAGTTCTCAAGAACAGCTTGATCGCCGATGGAAACGGCTGTCTCGATTCCTGTTGGATCCGGCCGAGATAGATCTTCTTTTTCCGCTGCAGTTCTTCCTCGGGAAACGTGGGATTCAAAACAATGTCAGTCATCAGATCGAGTCCTTTATCCAGCTTGCCTTTGAGGATATTCAGGCTGACACTCGAACTATCAAACTGACTGCTAGAACCAAGAAACGCTCCGAGTGATTTGACTTCTTCTGCGATCTCCAGCGCTGTCCTGGATTTTGTCCCTTCATCTATGAGATCGGCTGTCAGAGACGCGGCACCTGGCCTATCCGCCGGGTCGGCGGCCCATCCGCTCTTCAGCACGAGGTTAACCTGTAGGAGGGGAAGTTTATGGTCTTCAACCAAATACAGCTCTAATCCGTTGGATAAGGTTGTGCTTTGAATCTCCGGAGGAGAAAAAGAGGGTTCGGGGAATGGAGGCGGTTCTTTTGTCCGGTCAAATTCACTCTTCTCGGAAGTCAGGTCTCCCTGGGGCAGGAAATGGACGATCACTCTATTGTTCAAATCGAGATATTGTGTGGCGCATTTGAGGACATCGTCTGCGGTCACCTTCGCATACCTGTCTAAATCCCACTGGAAGCCGTCCGGATCTCCCAGATAGATGTTGTATTGATTCAAAGTATCCGCTTTTCCGCCAAAGCCACCGACTCTTTCCAGTTGCCGGATAAACGAGGCCTCTATGTTGACTTTCGCCTGGTTCAGCTCTCCGGAGGTTATCCCCTCTTTTAAAATCCTGTCCAGTTCCTGATCCACAGCCTTCTCAATCTCTTTAAGTGTATTCCCTTTCCTCGCGGTCACGGTGATGTGGAATGTGCTGGATAATTCTCTTGAGGACTGAAAGGCAGAAACATCCTGAGCAATCTGTTTCTCATAGACAAGAGCTTTGTAGAGTCGTGAAGTTTTTCCTGAAGATAAAGCATCGGAAAGCACATCAAATTCCGCATCGCCAGGAGCAAAAAGAGCCGGAGTATGCCAGGCCATGTACACTCGCGGTAGCTCGATCTTATCGGTGACGACTGTGCGCTTCACTCCGTCGAGTGTTGGCATCCACTGATTGAGCCTCTCGATCGGAGGTCCGGGAGGAATAGAGGCAAAGTGTTTCTCTACGAGTTTCTTGGCGACTGCGGGATCAAAGTCTCCGGCAATGGATAACGAGGCGTTATTCGGTGTGTAGTACATTTTGAAAAAATCTTTAACGTCTTCGAGTTTTGCCGCCCCAAGGTCCTCCAGGCTGCCGATGACTGTCCATGAATAGGGATGATCAGGAGGATAGAGCATGTTCATCAGAATCTCATTCGCCCGGCCGTAGGGTTGATTATCCACTCCCTGTCTCTTTTCGTTCTGAACCACACCGCGCTGAGTATCCAGCTTCTCCTGATCCATCACCGGGAGGAGATATCCCATTCGGTCGGCCTCGAGCCAGATTCCCATCTCGAGGTAATTGCTCGGGAGGTTCTCCCAATAATTTGTCCTGTCGTTGTTTGTAGAGCCATTGCTCATCCCGCCGATCCTTTCCATCGGCTCGTCATAGTTAGGGATATGCTCTGAGCCTTCGAACATCAGGTGCTCGAACAGATGAGCGAATCCGGTTCTTCCTTTCTTTTCGTTTTTGGACCCGACATGGAACCAGACATTGACCGATACCATGGGAATCGAATGGTCCACATGCAGGATAACGTCCAGCCCGTTGGGAAGCTCATACTTCTCGAACTTGATCTCCGGCAACTTCTCCTGGGCAAAGAGTTCCGGAGCTAAGGATGCGACTGAAAAGATGAATAAAAAAGCAACTAATACTATTCTGTTTTTTGTGCAGAAATGGTTCATCCTATCTCTCCTTTTAATTCATATTCTGTTCAGGCTAATGGTTATTCATCTGATTATTCACTAACATTTTAACGCCTCTTCGTGCTTATTGCCAGCGTCACATCATAAGCCGAAATTGAGTGATAAGGATAGAGTCAGTAAAACCACTGAACGGGCCTGTTTTAATATCGGAAACGACATGGTAGCCAACAAAAGCCTGGAATTTTGGATAGGCGGAAGCAATAATCAGCAGTGAAAACCGGATGTATCAATCCTTCATGCGGGCAGTGAATTTGTTGGATGAACCTCTCACCTCTCCTTTTCTCCCTGGAACAACGCCGCATAAGGATGGCCAGTGTTATTCAACCAGGCAATGATTTCTTTTTTCTTTGTGTTGAGGATCCCGGCATAGTTTTTATCCATCGCCAGGTTCTTCATCTCACCCGGGTCCTGCTGAAGATTGTAGAGTTCATCGACTTCTGCGTTGGCATGGAGGCCATACTTCCACTCTCCGTCAAAACTGACGATGGATCGAGGTCCCCAATGGATATAAACCTGGTCATGGAAGCCTCTTCCTGGCTTGCGCAGCAACTGGACAAAGGATTTTCCATGTATGGTATCCGGTCCTCTTATGCCTGTCAGTTCCAACAGGGTTGGGAGGATATCCACACTGCTGACCAGGCTGTGAGTGACCGAGCCAGGCCAGGTGATTCCAGGAACGCGCATGATGAGCGGCACGTTGCACAGTTCCTGGTAACCGCAGTTTTCCATTTTGTATAAATAACCGTGGGAGGTCATCATGTCTCCATGGTCTGAAGTGAAGATGATAATGGTGTTGTCCTCAAAACCGCATTCTTTTACAGCATCGAGCACACGACCTATCTGAGAGTCTAGATACGCACAGTATCCGTAGTAACGACGGATATAGTCGCGGAACTGGTTTTCATTCCAGACAGGCAGCTTGTAGCAGTAATCATTTGTCCTCTGGCTTTTTGGCTTTCCTTCGAGAGTATCATAATGATTATCAGGCAGCGGACACTGTTCTAGGGAATATTTTTTATTCCAGGGCTGAGGAGGCGCGACCGGAAGGTGGGGACCGTAGTAAGAGAGGACCATGCAGAAAGGCTGTGTGTTCCCGCGGTGTTTCCGGAGGAATTCCTGTGCTT
>CAYFVQ010000177.1:0-5934 GCA_964346585.1 uncultured Eubacteriales bacterium
ATCATGACATTCTGGGGCTTGAGGTCCCGGTGCACGACTCCCAGACGGTGGGCTTCTGAGAGCCCCTCGCTCACCTGCTTGGCCAGGGAGATGGCTGTCCCGATGGTGAGCTGGCGCGATCTTCTGATGAAACTCTTGAGATCCTCCCCAGGAACATACTCCATGGTGATGTAATAGGTTCCCTCCTCTTCTCCGAGGTCGTACATCTTGCAGACGTTCCTGTGGGCGATCTTGCGCGCGAATTTCAGCTCGTTAGAGAAACGTTCGATGGTTTTTTTGTCCGCAGCGATCTCAGGCTTGATGAGCTTAAGGGCGACTTCTTCCTTGATCTTCTTGTCTTCGACCCTGAAGACCTTGCCCATCCCTCCTTTGCCCAGCTCTTCGATAATTTCATACCTGTCTGCGATGACACTGCCCCGGGTGAGTTCTTTTGGAGGAGTTTCTGCGGTTTTCGTTAGGGAAGGTGAGGCTTTCTCTTCGGATTCGAATTTGGTCCCGCACTTCCCACAGAAAAGAGTGTCGTCAGGGTTGTCAGCCTGACACTTCGGGCACTTCATGAGCTCAGGTTCCTTTGCTTATTCTGCAAAAGAATATCAATTCAAGAGAAATGTGTCAAACTCAATATTGCAGTGATAATAGGAGTTATGGTTTTAATCATGGACTCTTGATTGTTCTCAATAATGGAGCTTTTCTGTTTCAGAGTTCTTGAGGTAGAAAGGTTTGAATGAGCTGATCCCGCTCATTGCAAATCGCAGAAAGTGAGTTTAAAAGGAATTTAAATCTTGTTGGATTTCCTTCTTTTCTCTCTGGGAGTGGTGATAATGTTTATGATTTTCCATTCGTCGCCCGATCTTCTTACGCGCCATGTGACTGGACCATCATACAGTTTCTGCTTTGATCCGCTCCTGGTTACTCCAGTTATGACACTGTTAAATCTTATCTCAGCCTGAGCTAATCCTTTAAATTGAACGTTTATGTCGGACGCAGTGGATTCGAAGCTTTCAAACATTTTCATGCTCGATTCTGTTCTTTGTCTCAACCTGTCTGAAAGCCGGGGGTCACATGCTTTCTCATAAAAAGCCATCAGGTTTTTGGACTGGATGGATTGCACATACTCATTGACAAGAGCTTCAGCCTGCTGTTGAGTCGTTCTCAACCTGACTTGATTCATCAGTCTTCTGGCTCGATCGTTTTGAGGATCGGACTTTAATATAGTTCTTAACTGCTCGACGCACTCCCGATAATCTCCTTTTTGAAAGGCATCCTGAGCGATTCTGAGTTTATCGTTGATTTCCTGCTCTTGGATTTTTTCGCTCTTTTTTTTGTTGGCTTCAGATAGAAAATACTGAGCAGAGCTATTTTCAGGGTCAAGCTTCAGCACTTCTTCCATCTTCTCGATGCATTCATCGTAGTTTCCCTGGTTGAACGCCTGGATTCCTTGATCGACCTTGGTGGAGACATCAACCGTTTCCTTTGGGGGGGTGGAAGGCTTGGATCCTGCCTTCTCAGGTTTGGTGGGAGCTTTTTTTTCTGGCTCAGGTTTAGGTTCTTTCGGCTCTTGTTTCTTGGCCACCGCAGGTTCAGTGACTTCTTTTTCCTCCGGAGCAGCAGCTTGGATCTGATCCTCTTTGGAAGAAGTAGCTGAAGAGAGAGAGATCCCCAGGATTTCAGGTAAAGGAGTGAACTGCCAGGCGGCAACAGCAAGAAGGAGGACAACTGCAATCAGAGCGGCTATCCATTTGAATTTTGTTTTCCGGAGTCGGCGTGCTTTTCGACGGGCGGGCTCTTCTTTGTGAAACCACTGCCAACTCACTGTGGAGAGCAGGGCCAGGATGAGCGCAACTATGATATAATCCACCACCTCCTTTGGCAGATGATAATGGCCAACAAGAATATGGTGAGCGAATTCAATGAGAGCCGCGCCACCACCGATAAAGGCGGCCACAGAGTGAATGATTTTCCTTTCCTTCAATTTTATGAGAAAAGACCGGAAAATGGTTTTTTCCCCTTCTAAAATCATCTCCTTGGTCGGAATTTCCTTCTCTATTCCCATCAGTTCATTCATGATTTCAGCTGTATTTTGGAACCTTTTCTCTCTTTTTTTCTCCAGGCATTTCATGACTAACTGATTCAGCGCATCGGGTATATGTGGGTTGAATTCTTTCGGTTCCCGGGGCATCTCAGTCTTATGTTTCACCGCCACACTCAGAGGAGTTTTTCCCTCAAAGGGGACATCTCCTGTCAGCATTTCGTAAAGAATCACACCCATGGAATAAATGTCCGCACGGTGATCGATCTCTATCCCCTCGACTTGTTCCGGAGACATGTAATCCGGTGTCCCTATCATCATTCCGGCTGTGGTGACTCCCTTGGCTTTGATGGAGCGGGCAATGCCGAAATCCATGATGTGTGCATGCCCCTTTTTGTCGATCATGATGTTCTGAGGCTTTAAATCCCGGTGCACGACTCCCAGCTTGTGGGCTTCAGTTAATCCTTCGCAGACCTGTTTAGCAATATACACGGTTTTTCCGATGCCCAAATGTCCCACTCTTCGCAGTGTGCTTTTTAAATCTTCGCCCGATACGTATTCCATGGTGATGTAGGGGGTGTTTTCATACTTGCTGAGGTGAAACATACGGCAGACGTATTTGTGGGTGATTTTTCGGGCGAATTTCAGCTCGTTCCGGAAGCGCTCGATCATCAGGTCGTCGGAGGCGATTTCGGGCTTTAATAGTTTCAAAGCCACCTTTTCCCCGAGCTCTGTATCGAGTACCTTATAGACACTGCCCATCCCCCCTTTTCCCAGCTCTTCGATGATCTGGTACCGGCCGGCAAAAGTACTTCCTATAGTCAGTTCTTTCTTCGGAGTTAGAACGGTCTCAGTCTTGGTAAAGGCAATATCTGGCGAAGGAGCAAATGGCTCTCCGCACTTGTTGCAGAATCCGCTTCCTGAGGGATTTTCAGTCTGGCATTTCGGACATTTCATGTCCCAGGCTTCCTTTGTCTGTGTGTCAAAAGAATATCAATTCAGAGGGAAAGTGTCAAACCAGGTGTTTCTGGAAGAACAGCCCTTTATTGAGAAAATTGTGAATTGCCTGTATGTTTTTTTCAGATAACGACTTCGTTTTTAATTTTTAGTTGTTAATGGAAAGAACTCAGGTGAATGGATCCTGCGCTCTATCTGCACTCGCTCGATGGCTTAAAAGACAATCCTTATTCCGCCCAGGATAAGAGTTCCTCCCAGGTCAAGACCTTCTAGAGTATAAGTATCGTCAAAGGGAGAGGGGACGTCTGCGCTGGCGATAATATGCCTTCCTTCAGCAAAAACGTATAAATTGTTTGACGCCCTGAAATTAACTCCGGCTCTTCCGTGAAATCCGAATGCGGTGATGTCTGTCTCTTGATACAGTACTTCATCAATTACTACTGAGTGGGTCAGAGCAACAAAATCTTGCCTTTCTGTGTAGATAAAGTCTTCCATCAAATCGACTGTTGCTGTGATGTAACTTCCGCCTCCACCGAAATATATATCGATGGGGCCAGATTTTATGGGATGGATGTTGACTCCAAAACTGAAGATGGTTTTTTTGATATTTGGTAAGTATTGTCCGTCGTCAGAGTAGTCAGATTTGCTGTCATTGAAGAAAAAAGGACTGGGAACTTCTATATAGAGTTCTCCCCAGCCGGCCTTCGAAAATGAGGCTATACTCCCTGTCAGTTCGATAATTGGATTCACAAAAATACCCACGCCACCTGTAAAGCCAACCGAGTTACTGGATTCAAAATAGTCCTCTATGATGAATTGTTCGCCTCGATAGGGATAGCTGTATTGTCCAAACAACATATCGTTATACAGAGCGAACAAGCCGCCGGCCATTATATTGAATTTTATTGCGGCAGGTGCGGCCGGCCTGGGCTTGGCCGCGGGTCTGGCAGGCTTTCGAACGGGTTCTTTTTTTTGCACTCGTACCGGTTCTGCCTCGATGACCTCAACAAACCGGCTGCTGATGTATCCGGTGATCAACACGCCGATTTCCGATGAGAATTTGATCTCGTACCAATCTCCGATTTTCTGTTCGACCTCGAACGTGCTTCCGACAGGCGGGCTGAGTATGACTTCGCTTTGGGTATTTGGCTGCATCCTGACGCTTGCGTTCTGGGCAGTGACCTTAATCCTTTGTTTTTGCTGCGCTTGGCTGGTGGTAGGTAAAATCAGAATAAATGCAATGACAAGACTGATGATTAATTTTCCTGTTAACTTCATTCCCATAGTACCTCCTTAATGTTTTGCGTAATCTATTTTTTCTCTCTAGGGGTGACAACGATATTTGCAATTTTCCAGTTTTCGCCCAGCCTTCTCAAATCCCATTTGACTTGACCATCAAATATTTCCTGTTTTACATTGTCTTTGCTGACTCCTGTTATTGTGTGAGAGAAGTTTATTTCTGCCTGATTGATTCCTTTGAATTGAATGTTTATATCGGAAGCTGTCGAGTGAAAGTTCTCGAACATTTTCATGCTCATTTCCGTTCGTTTCCTGAGCTTTTGGTAAAGCGGTTGAGCGCATGCTTTTTCATAAAAATTCACCAGATTCTTCGTGTTGATCGATTGGATATACTCGTTCACAAGAGCTTTAGCCTGCTGGGGAGCCATTCTCACTCTGGCTTGATTCAAAAGTCTTCTGGCTTGCTCGTTTTTAGGGTCTAATCCTAGAATTTTTTTGGCTTGGTCAATGCACTCCTGGTAATTTCCCTTTCGAAAAGCGTCTTGTGCCGCCTTGAGTCCGTCACTGATTTGTTGTTCTTTGCTTTCTTCCCCTATCTTTTTTTTCGCTTCGTTGAGTAGATTGAGAGCTGAAGCGTTTTCAGGAGCGAGCTCCAGCACTTCTTCTGCCTGATTGATACATTCCCGGTAATTTCCTTTTTGAAAGGCATCCCGGGCGAGTCGCAGCTTATCGTTGATTTCCTGCTCTTGGATTTTTTCGTTCTTTTTGTTCTTTGCTTCGGACAGAAAATACTGAGCAGAAGTGTTTTGAGGGTCAAGCTTCAACACTTCTTCCATCTGTTTTATGCATTCATCGAAATTTCCCTGTCTAAACGCCTGGATTCCTTGTTCGAGCTTGCCGGAGACATCCACTGTTTTCTTTTCAGGCTTTGAGGGCTCGGTTTTCACTTTTTCAGGTTTTGGAGGAGCCTTTTTTTCCGGCTGAGGTTTTGGCTCCTTCGGCTCCTGTTTCTTGGCCACGACAGGTTCGGTAGGGGCTGCGGCTCGAATGCGGGCCTCCAAGTCTTTCACTTTATCACTCACAATATCGAATTCTTGGCCTGGAGGAGCGTTTTCGAGGTATTTTTTATAATGATCCATGGCAATAGCCAGCTCTTGTCTCTGTTCGTATATCAGGCCGAGTTGACCGTAGGGATCTGGGTCTTTCTCATTGAGGGCGATGGCTTTTTCGTACTCCGGGATTGCTTCATCCAGTTTGTCCTGTGCTTTCAATGAGTTCGCCAGGCCGAACTGCGCCTCGAAATGATTGGGCTCCACTTCCAGAACCTTTTTAAATTCGGCATAGGCTCTAGAGTATTTTTTTTCTTTCCAGAATTGATTTGCTGAATTCATGGTGTCATCGATTGAGGGCGTGGTGGAGGATACTGGAGATTTTTTAAAAACCTCAGGCAATGGAGTGAATTGCCAGAGGGCCCAGACGATTATTGTCAAGCTCACAACAGCTAAAGCCGGGAGGAGGAGTTTCTTCAGATTAAACGCAGAGGGAATTTCTTTGGAGGTGCTGGGCTTATCAGGAAGAACTCGGTCTGTAGTCGGAAAGCCCTTCTCAATTTTGTCTAATTCAGTCAGAAGCTCCGCCACGTCCTGATATCTTTTCTCCCTGTTTTTCTCCATGCATTTGAGGATAATGCTGCTGAGTTGTACAGGAAT
>CAYFVQ010000178.1:0-14868 GCA_964346585.1 uncultured Eubacteriales bacterium
GAAGAAGGCCTCCGTATGCTCGCTGAAGCCAAGAGAATCCATGATGTGATGTGGAAAGGATTTTCTTTTCCGCTTTCGAAAAAAATAAGTGCTAATGAAAGATAAACCGACTCCTCCCCGTCTGGCCTGGTGGCTCTTCCGGAAGTTTATTCCTCTGAATGAGCGGAAATACCTTCAGCAGGCCATGCTTGAAGTCTTTGAAGAACTCCACACCAGTAAAAGCAAAGGAGCGGCCTGGATCTGGTTCTGGAGTCAACTTCTTCGATCCTTACCTGCTTTTTTATCAAACTCTTTATATTGGAGCGTTCAAATGATTAAAAACTATTTGAGAATCACTTTCCGAAACCTCAAAAAACACAAATTTTATTCGTTCATCAACATCACTGGCTTGGCCATCGGCATAGCGTGTTGTCTTATCATTTTTCTATGGGTTCAGAATGAGCTCGGCTATGACAGGTTCCACAAGAATGCGGGAGAGCTCTACAGGATTTTCCAGGAATCTCCTCAAGGAGGAAGAGTCTTCCGTTTCTCCGCAACTCCTTCCGGACTTGGGCCCTTACTGAAAGAACAATACCCTGAGGTCGTCCATTTCGCACGACACACACCTACACGATGGGATATAGGAAGGGGGGACATCTACTTCAGGGAAAGCGCGGCCCTGGTGGATGATTCTTTCCTTCAGATGTTCTCTTTCCCTTTACTTGAGGGCACGCCTCAGGCTGCTCTGGAGGATCCCTATTCTATTGTCATTTCAGAAGAAATGCGAGATAAGTTTTTTCCCGGAGAAGACCCTCTGGGCCAAATCCTGCGTGTGGGAGAAGGCCTCGATCTAAAGGTGACCGGTGTCCTTCAGGATATTCCCAAAGACTCTCATTTGCAATTTGACTGCCTTGTTCCGTTCAAATTACTCGGCGATTTCGGCTTTGACATGAAAGACTGGGGAAATAACAATTGGTGGACATACATCCAGCTCACAGAAGGCGCATCATCTCAAGAAGTAGAAGAGAAAATATCCGGTATCATCCAGGAACATGTCCCAAGATCCAGCTCAGTCCTCCATCTCCAGCCGGTTGTCAGGATTCATCTCTACGCCCTCGAGGGTGGTGGCCTGATAACTTACATCTACATATTTTCAGGAATGGCTATCTTCATCCTCCTCATCGCCTGCATCAATTATATGAATCTCTCCACAGCCCGTTCGGCAAGCAGAGCCCGCGAAGTCGGAATCAGACAGGTCGTGGGAGCGAACCGCATCCAGCTCATCAAGCAATTCATGGGAGAGTCCGTTTATTATACTTTTTTTGCCTTGATTATCGGCCTGACTATACTCCATTTACTCCTCCCGACATTCAGCCAACTGGCTGGAAGACCGCTCAGCATGGATTATTCAATCAGCATGATTCTGGTCCTGATAGGTCTGACTCTCTTCACAGGAATTCTCGCCGGCGTTTATCCGGCATTTGTTCTTTCCTCATTCCAGGCCATTGGTGCATTGAAAGGAGCTTTGAAATCCAAAGGCGGGCGTGCCCTTTTCAGGAGAATCCTGGTTGTCACCCAGTTCTCTCTCTCCATATTTTTAATTATCGGCACTCTGTTTGTTTTTCGCCAGATAGATTTCATAATGAAAAGAGAACTGGGGTACGAGAAAGAGAATATTGTCTGTATGCCGATGAGGGGTCAACTCTACAGAAACTATCAAGTATATAAAACCAAGCTTCTGGAAAATCCGAGCATTATCAGCATGACCCGGGCCAATACAACGCCCGATATCAAACAAAGCTCCATTGCCGATTACGATATCACCTGGGATGGAAGAGAAGAGGGCGATAATTTTGAAGGCATCAACATCATGGGTGTCGATGCGGATTATCTGAAGACTCTTCAAATAGAGATGGCTGAAGGACGGTTTTTCTCCGAGCAGATCCAAACAGATTTAACAGACAGCTGGGTGATTAACGAGGCAGCGGCCACGGCCATGGGATTGGAATCGCCTCTGGGAATTGGTGTCTACTGGAGTGAATATAAAGGAAAGATCATCGGCGTGATCAAGGATTTCCATTTCAGCTCTCTCCATGAGGAGATCGAGCCCCTTTTAATGAGAATGAATTGGGGAGTGGACAATATACTAGTCCGTATCCGCAGCGATAACATCCCGGCGACCATCGGTTTTATGCAGAAGACTCTGAAAGACCTTTTCCCCCACTATGCCTTTGAGTATGAATTTCTCGATGCACGAATCGAGAATCTCTACCGCACAGAGCAACGCATGGAAAAGATTCTGACCTTTTCAACGATCATTGCCATATTCATCTCTTGCCTGGGACTGCTGGGTCTAGCTTCATTCACAGCCGAACAGAGGACAAAAGAGATAGGAATCAGGAAAGTCCTGGGATCGACAGTCGCGGGTGTCGTCTTTCTTCTTTCCAAGGAATTCATAAAGTGGGTACTGCTGGCCAACCTGATAGCCTGGCCTGTGGCCTATTATGCTGTTCACAACTGGCTCGATAATTTTGCTTTCCGGACACGAATCGGATGGGAGATATTCCTGTTCTCCGGGTGCCTGGCTCTGGTCATTTCACTGCTGACAGTCTGCTACCAGTCTATAAAGGCGGCCTTGGCCAATCCGATAGACTCCCTCCGGTATGAATAACAATTGGGGACGTTCCCCAAGGTACCACCTTAGCTAAAGAGTAATAACCCAACTCACAAAAAAGCACAAAAAAGGGGCCTGTCCCCTTTTTTACTTTTATTTCTTTTTTCTTCGACGCATAACAGTTGCCTCAGCCGAGCAAACAGTTACACAGAGCCCGCATCCATAACAATGATCTGCGCTGTAAATCATCCGCTTATTCTCCTGAACACGCGCACCAAAAACACAGCGCTCAACACAATTCCCGCAATGAGCACAAGTTTCCATATCTGTTTGGGCAATGTATTCTGAATGAGCAATCAGGTTACCTCTCCCGTATTTCCTGAGAAATTGAAGGTCATGGCAGCAGCACGGGCAACAACTGCATACTGCAAAAACATGCTGTTCAGGTTTATTGAGAGTGAGATGTACTAATCCTTTCTCATTGGCTTGACGCAATACCTCTACGGCCTTTTCGATTGGAATGTGACGGGCTTCCTTTTCAGCCACGTATTTATCCGCTTCATCATTTATCAAAAAACAGACTTCCAGAGGATTTTCGCAGCGTTGATAGCGCTCCCGACACTCACATTTCGTAAGTGCAAAAGAACGGGCATTGTGGAGGATTTCGATGACTTGCTCGGTCGGCAACACCCACTGCTGCGTGGATAATGACTCATTGACGGGGATCACTCTTGAGGAGAATGGGATCTTCCCTCCCTCTATCCACTTATCCACACGTTCCAATCGTTCCTCGAGGAACAAATCCCTTGTGTTTTTCTCTTTGCTCTTTTTCATCTGCGGTCCTTTGCCTCAGACTTTACATTTGGTGGCATGCTGGACTCAAGATATAATACTATTGAAAGAATAAGCTAACAATCCCCTCACCAATCAGAATGAGGATGAAGATTTCAACAACACATAAAAAAGAACGAATGGGAGTGTCGCAGTTCCCTCTCATGATTTTTCTCTGTTGTAAAGGAGTGCTCTCATATTTCGGGGCAAAATCTCCAAGTATTCCATCATGTACAGCTTTTCTAATTTATTTTCTGTTTTAGAAGGGAGCCTATCTGTTTTCAGCCTGTCTAGAAGTAGAGTAGTTTCGGCTTCTGAAAACACAGTTTTGTTTTCGATCCAGTCTCTAAAGTCTCTGTTCTCCGGGCAGATGGCCTGACAGCGCAGACAGCCCACAAGACAGTGATGCCAGTCAGGGTCCAACCAAGACGGGAAATCGCGTCGGCTCTCATTGTGGAAAGTGAGGCAGCGCTCGGCATGAAGAAGAAAGCGTTCTGAAGAAATCGCCTTTGGTGGACATGCATTAAGACAGGCTGAACAGTTGTGACATCTTTCCATGGTTTCATGCCTCCGCCAGTTATCTTCCATAACGGGGAGATCAGAATAGAACGCATTCAGCCTGAAAAAGCTCCCCATTCCCTGCATGTAGGCAATATTGTTTTTGCCGTATTCGGCCAAACCACTGTGCACGGCCAGGCTTTTCAAAGGAAGGATCACCTTAGCCACATGAAATCTCTCAGGTTTTAAAATTCTTGAAAGAAGATTTTCTGCTTTTTCATCAGAAGAATGGCAATACGTAGGAGGAATGATCATCGGGATTGATTTCCCATCCACCATAAAAAAAACCCGGACAATAGGCTGAGGAAAAGTCACGATGATTAGTGATCGGGCTTCAAACAGGTTCGTCGGCGGATTGAAATCGAATTCGTTCAGGTAATCCCTGTCAAGTTCTTCACAAATTGCTTTTTTCCTGCGCCAAGAGATGATTTCCCGCTGGAGAGCGGAAACATGCTTCACTGAAACGACTCGCGCCTTATACCCCTTTTCCTCAAGCTGGAGCAGCAATTTCTTTATAATTTCTTTCTCCTTGGGATTGGCTCTACGCTCTGAGTCAGAACTTTTCAATGCGGATTTACGTTCGAATAATCGATTCATTTTGAATTATGCTCCATATTTGAATTATGCTCCAAAAATGAATTTATGTCTCTCTTTTATGTTTCATTCGTAATGGTCCTATCGATTTCACCTCATAGATGAGGAAAAGGATTAAAAAGTTGCGAAATAATGATCCGAAATTTTTTGAAACCTTTGCTCTTTATGTGTCATCTAAGTATATTAAGGATGGAAACTTTATGAGATGAGCACACTTGAAATCGAATTGATTGAAAAGGCAAAACAAGGAAGCCACGAGGCGATCAGCGAACTTCTCTCCAAGGAACAGAATTTCATCCTCAATTTTATGTATCAGCTCACAGGCAATAGAGCTGAGGCTGAAGATTTAACCCAGGAGGCTCTAATCATGGCCTATCGCAAAATCCATACTTTTCTCTATAAGGCCAAATTTCGAACCTGGCTGAGCAAAATCGCCCTTAACCTTTTTCGACAGAAATATCGACAGAAAAAAAAGCATGACTCTCTGATCCTTGAAGAAATCATGATCCCTGGAGAAGATGGAAATCCCGAGCGAAAAATCATAAAGAGAGAACTTCAGTGGTGCATCATCCACAGTCTCCAGCATCATTTGCCGGAAAAATACAGGGTTGTCCTCGTGCTGCGTGATCTTCAAAACTTTAGCTATAAAGAGATCTCTGAAACGCTGGGCTGGAGCATAAGCAAAACGAAAACCAGACTCCACCGGGCCCGTCAAATGTTTCGCAGCAATTTCATTAACGCTAAATGCAAGGCTTTTACTGACGATTATTGCTGTACATGTGAGGGGGTCCAAGACCTATGAAATGTCAAAAAGCCATATCGCTTCTTACAGAATATTACGACGATGAATTGAACCAAAAAATCAGAAAAGCAGTGAAAGAACACCTGGCTCAGTGCGAGGAATGCAAGAAAAAGCACAAAGAGTTCAATAAAAGCGTAAAGCTCCTTAAAAAACTGAAGCCATTGGATTAGTTGGAACAGATTCCCTTTTTCTCAAAGCGAGAAAAAGGGGATAGCCTACTTTTTTATGGGGACTGTCCATTTAAGTCCTTATTTTAAATAAGACGGGGACTGTCCCCCTTCTTCTATAAAAAAGAAGGCTGCCCCCTTTTAATGTCATGGCGAAGTTTTATGAGACTCCTTTGCCTGGTTTGGAAATGACTTGGCAATCTCCTAAGATAATGTGCCCTTCCTTTTTTAAATGACGAGAATGCAGAGCTTCGCCCGCAATGACAGAGGAACCGAGGACTGCTCTCAACTTCCACAAAGTCGAATGTCAAAATGCAATCCTTTATTCATTCATATGTTCAGGAATATCAAATGTTGAGATGCAATCCCTTTATTCATTCATATGTTCAGGAATGTCGAATGCTGGGATGCGGGTCCAGCTACTCAGGATTTTCCTAACCTGAGGTGGTGAGTATACTAACCCCAAAAGGTGATGGAAATTAACAAAAAATCACCCCCTTAAATCCTCCTCTTTGATGATTGACAGCCAATCTTATAATTATCACAATAATGGAAAGGAAAATTACTATCATCTTTAAGGAAATCGTGACCTAACGACATGTTGAATGGCTTTATAGAAAATTAATTGGGATTTAATTCTGAAATGAGTGAAACAAGGGCATTGCACCAGGTTCTAGTTCTGGATAATGACGAGGATTTCGTTTCGCTCCTTCAAAGTGAACTCGGGTCATACGGCTTTGAAGTTCAAGCTGTGAAACCTGACTCCAACAAAATCCACGCCTTAAATTTGTCCGAAGCTGAATTAATTCTTATTGCTGTCGAAGCTCCTGATGTGGCTGGTTACCAACTCTATGACAAAGCAAGAAAAAAGGTTGGCAGAACTGTTCCGGTTGTCCTCACAACAGCAACGCTCTCCGCAGAAGATTTTGCCCTACACAAGCAACTCAAAGAGCCTGCGGATGCCTACCTGGATAAAAGACGCCTAGCCCCTAAAGAAATACCGCCCGAAATCTATGAATTAATCGGATTAAAATTCCGGAAAGGATATCTCGATGAGAAGAATGAAAGTTCTTCTGCACAAAGTAAAAACATCGAGACAGTTTCTGTCAGCCAGGATAAACTCGACCAGTCCAAAAAGCTCAAGACAACAGAACCTAGGGTTGTAGAGATCGCCGATAGCAAAAACAATGAAAAGCAAGCCATCTCAGCGCAAACTGATATTCGCCGCGACCAAAAGATTGAGCAGGAATTAAAAATCATGAATGAGTTGAAACAAGCGCTCAGTGTTTTAGAGAGGGAGGCCTCTCATTTATCCAAACAACCGGATAAGGAGAGTCATGACATAAAGCCCTCGCAGTTGCTAAATCATGTGCTCGACCAGAAAGATCAAAATGGGCACAAAAACGGGGAAATAAACAATTTTCTAAAGAAAATTCAGGACGATAACAAGAGAGTCCTTGCCGAAAAGGATAAGCTGAAAAAATTCATGAAGGATATGCATGACTTCGAAAAGGATATAGACCAGGATTTAAAGCGCAATAAAGAACTCGCTGCCCTCCTTGAAATCAAACAGAAAAAGATAGTTGAGGCAACACAGTCAGCTGAAAAGTTAACTAAGGAACGACTCGCACATCAAGAGACACGCAAGC
Source organism: uncultured Eubacteriales bacterium (assembly GCA_964346585.1). GTDB lineage: Bacteria > Acidobacteriota > Aminicenantia > Aminicenantales > Aminicenantaceae > SOIA01. The sequence continues at coordinate 7,195 of CAYFVQ010000178.1, forward strand.
ATCTCGAATCTCAAATTGCCCAACTTCAGGCAGAATTATTAGGCAAAGAAAGGCAATATCTTTTCCAGCTGAATGCGGCTGAAGAAAAATTCAAAACAGACAATCTCAAAGCTAAACAAGAACATCAACGCACCCTTAGGGAACTCCAAGAGAACTACACAGCAGAAATCTCTCAACTTCGAACAGAGAAGAATGCCGAGATAAAAACACTCAAGGAGAAAGTGTCTACAGAGATGGAAAAAATCACAGAAATGTTGACCGAAAAAGAAAAGTCATATCAAGAATCATGTAAAAAATATGAATCTGAAATAGCCCAACTTCAAACAGATCTAGAGAAAGCAAAAAAGCAGCAGGTTTCTCAAATCAACGCCACAGAAGAGAAACATAAAACCGAACTTCTCCATGCAGAGAAAGTCCATTCCAGCATTGTCGACTCAATTGTAAAGAAATTTGCAGAACAACTGGCTCAGATCCGTATCGAAATGGATAATGAGCGTCAGACGCATAAAAAGGTCCGAGAGGAACTTGAAACTAAAATCACTCAATTATCAAATCAAAAAGATTCTACTCAAGAGCGAATGAATTCCGATCAGAAAGAAACCCAAGACGAGCAGAAGGATACAGATTTGCTCACTGAAGATAAATAAGCGTACGGGAAAATCCAAAATCTATATCTTATTAAGAGCGTGTATTTATGTCTCACTTAAAATCCTTCATCTTTTTTCGTGACATTTGGCAAATGATATTCCTACGGGAATCCAATAAATACTTTCATTTAGGAATATGAAGTGTAGCGAGAGAAACGGCGAGGCCTCGTCTTGACAATCTTTTATAAATAGGGCTAATATCTTAGAGGGGAAAGAAGAGCAAAATGTCAAAAGACAACGACACCCGTAAAGACCCCACTCTAATCGTTGAAGAAATTGTCAATGAACTCGAAGAAGCCATAAATAAGAAAAAAGAAGAAATAGAGAAAGACTTGGAAAAAAGGATTCAACGGGAAAAAGAAAAGGCAAAACAGAAGTTAGATCAGATTGAAAAAGACCTTGAGGTAAAAAAAGTTGAGTTGGTCAATTATCGGTCTGAGTTTGCTGAATTTGAAAATAGTAAGGCCAATATTAGAAGTGAGAAAAAAGCGCATTTTGAGAAAGCCATTGAATGCCTGAGAAAAATTGAGACGCTAACAGCTCAAAGTCTCGAAGAGTTAAGAAAAATGGGTGAGTTGGACCAGAAATTTGATGAAATCACTCACACGGTTAAAGAAAAGGCTGAGGCTTTTAAAAGAGAACTCGAAAAGAAATTCGGAGTTGAGGTTGAAAAAATGGAGACAGAAGAGAATGAAGAGACTTATTTAGAGAAGGAGCGGGAAAAATTAAGAAAGCTTAGAGAATTACTGGCTTCAACAAATATATCTAACCGGAGAAGAGCCAAAACAAGAGGAAAGACAAAACGCGAAGCAGAAGCTAAACAATTAGAAGCCAATAAAGAAAATGAGACTCATCCTGTAGAATCCGAAGATGAATGAAGCAGTGGTAATCTCCCTATCCAGGATGATTGATGCAAGTGAATATGAGGCACCGGAAAAAATTGAGTAATCAGGGATACAACAGATTTAACAGTTTTTTTTGGGATAAAAATGATTTCCCAAATACACTTAGAGAAGAAAAATAATCTTCTAAGATAGTTTTATTTTCTGGGGAAATATCTAAAAACTTCAATCCTGAATAATAAAGAGATAAATTCTCTCCAACTTTTTCAGAATACACAACATTTCCTTTAAAATGGCAAGCTTTGTTTTTCAAGACTATGATCAAATCAAGAGTTTTTTCAAGAGAAAGTCTGGATTCTGAAGAAATTTTTACTCCCACTAAACTCATATTTACTGTTTGCGCCACATTATGAGTATCATTATCTTTGTACAGAAGAGTTGTGGAAGCATAGTATCTCTCGCACGTCCTCCTTTCTTTAGCTAATTCTTTCCTGTATGGTCTGATAAATTCTTCTTTTTCTTGCTTGTCGGTTGGCTTTCCGTAAAAGACACAAACCTTGTTTTTATCCGTGACTGCATCTTTTTCTTCTTTGCCTTTTGCCTTTGCCAAGGCCATGTTGGCTTCATTGATTATTTTCTCTAAATCACCCTGGGTGATTGACTTAAGAGAATCAAATCTATCTATCGTAAAGTAAGTAATACCGAAGCTCATGGTCAGGTTGTTTCTGGGTTGAAATTCCTGGAATTCAAAATAATGTTCTTCTATATTTTTCTTAATCCTTTCCGTGAACAGACATGCTTCTTCCAGATTTTTTAATACCGTAAGGAAAAACAGGAATTCCTCTCCGCCATACCGGCAGATCAAATCCTGTTCTCTGGTGGATGATTTGAGGACACTCGATAATTCTCGTAGAAGCCTGTTTCCCGCCTCATGGCCATTTTTGTCATTGTAATTTTTAAACCAATCGACATCACCCATCACCATAGCGTATGATTCCCTTTCACCTCGTCTCTTCCTTTGAGATTCAAGCTTACGAATAACACTCTTGAAGAAAGGATCGGGACGCAGTAAACCTGTTAAAGCATCATACTGGATGAGATTGAGCTTTGTGATGGCCAGGCTTATATGCTCAGCGAGAGTACGCATTATTTCCTGATCTTCTTTTGTGAAACCCTCCTGGCTAGAGCCTTCTTCAAGTATCTTGTTGTAGACTTCAATCACACCAATGACTTCCTTATCATGCATAATAGGGAGGCATATCATGCTCTTTAAAGGAGGCTTAAAATGCTCTAAATATCTTTTGCTCATCCGCTGGTCGCCTGATAAGGCGGTGATATTGACTTCTTGACGATGGCGGGCAACAAAGGCGGCAAAATCTTGCTCATCTATAGAGACTGTGTATTTTGAAATATCAGGATGGAGCAAGAACACATCATCCCATATTATTGGTTTGAGGTGCTTTCCGAAAGGCTTATCTTCATCCATAATGTATATAGAAATGCTACTGGCTCGAAGGAGATCTTTAATATCATAGACAATATCCAGAAGACTGATAAAGTCATTAGCAATGTAAATATTCTTTAAAATTTCTTCTATTCTCTGTTTTTCATTTTTAAACCGAATATGTCTTTCCCTCAACTCAATCCGTTTTTCCAATTCCCGGACAATACTATCGTTGATAACCTCTTCGATTTCTTTTATATCAGAGTAAGTGTCCTGTATCATAATGTTAGTCTGCTCAAGATAACTCTTCAGGTCTTCTGCTTCCATCTTCAGGTATGAATGTTCTACGGCTTTATTAAGAACTCGAAGAAAAGCTCTGTCATTCTGTTCTCCGGGCAGAGTGATATGGTAATCGACATAGCGGCTCAAAGGCCATTTATTCACGACTTCTTCAATTTTCTTTTCATCAAGGCCTGTGACCACGACGCTGATCGTTTTATCGAGCAATGCATGGAGGGATAGATAACTGGCCTGAGGACAGCCCACAACAAGCACATTGATATTTTGGGATTTCAGGACTTCGCCCGCTGTCTCAAAGTTGGAAGACTCATAAATGGTGCCAACTTGACTACAGAGCTGATCTAAATGAGCTCTTTCTTCGTTATTTTCATTCAGGATGAGTATGTTTCCGTTAATCATAATCCCAGTTTAACAACTATTTTGCGGACTAATCCTTTCTTTCCTTTTGAAACTTTGAATTCGTGGGAGCTTCCTTTTCCCCTCGAAATAAGCCCTTCATTCTCTCCCCCAACGATGGCTTCTTGGACTTCTCGATAAACATATCACAAATAAATCGGCATGGTCAATAGAAATGAAACAGCTTTTTAAAAAAAAATTTTGCAAAATGGGGACGCAAAATGGGGACGTTCCCCAAGGTACCACCTTAGATATAAAGATATAATCTAACAAAATGGGGACGTTCCCCAAGGTACCACCTTAGATATAAAGATATAATCTAATTCATGGGTCACTACGAGGAGCGCAGTGACATGTCAATCTCACCTTTGTGTCATTGCGATCAGAGCGTGGCAATCTGATATGAAAATTGAAGAAAATGGGGCCTGTTGTCCGTGCTCAGTAATTTGGTAACATTTTTTGGGTGTCATTGCGAGCGAAGCGCGGCAATCTCGTTGAGAGAAATTATATTATTATGGGAATGAAGATATCCTTTTTATGAGATTGCCGCGCTTCGCTCGCAATGACACTTTTACCTTCAATATTTTTGACAAAAGTGTTATTTAATTACTGAGTATAAAGACCTCCCCTATTTCACAACTTACAAAAAAGAAGCCTGGCTCCTTTTAACTATCCCCTCTTTTAAACAACTTCTGAAATGTCGAATATTGAGACGCAGTCACTTATTTTCCTAGTTCAGCCAACCCCTCTTTCACCTCCAAGCCTTATTAATTCGTATGCGAAATTAGTCTGCAAGTCATATCTCTGAAAAAAATTTTCAAGTTTTTGTAACCATTTGTCCCGTTTTATCGTACATATAAATGGAGGCAGTGATGAAAGACTTGAGCTTAGCCAATCAGAGCATTATGCTGGCCATCTGGCGGCTTGGCGACAATGCCTACGGAGTGACCATCCGCAAACAGGTCGCCGCCGTTACTGGAAGAACCTATGCCTACGGAACACTCTACAATATCCTGAATCAACTCGCCATGAAGGGCTACATTCAGAAGAGTGTTGGCTCTCCCACAGCAAAACGCGGCGGCCGCCGAAAGATTTTTTACACCCTGACTCCTGCTGGAAACCAGGCTCTCAAAACAGCCCGCCAAATGCAGAAAGCCATCTGGGAGGGGATTCCAGGGAGAGAGTTCGAGGAGGTCTAATTTTATGTATCACGTCCATAAGCCCCCGAGAATCGCGGAGTGGATTATGGAGCGTCTAGCGCTTTTGGATGATGAATTCTCCCTCACAGGCGATCTCCGTGAGGAGTTCGAAGACCTCGTCGCAGAAAGAGGCCTTACTTATGCGCGTACCTGGTATTGGTTCCAGCTTATAAAATCCCTCCCCAGCTTCATTAAAAATTCTATTATCTGGAGTGTCATCATGATTAGAAATTATCTTAAAATCGCTATCCGCAATCTCAGAAAACACAGAGGCTATTCCTTTATCAACATTTTCGGCCTGGCTGTCGGTCTGGCTACCTGCATCCTCATTCTCCTTTGGGTTCAGGATGAAGTGAGCTACGACCAGTTTCACACTAATCTTGACAGCCTTTACCGGCTTGTGTGTTATGACCGTATTAACGCGAGTGAGAAATTTTCGGTCACCCCGCCTCCAATCGCTCTGGCCCTCGAGCAAAATTTCCCAGAAATTCTCAGAGCGACGAGATACCATGAGCTGAACAAACAGCTTGTTAAAGTCGGCGAAAAGAAATTTCTGGAGAATGACGTATCCGTTGCTGATCCCGCTTTCTTAGAGATGTTTTCCTTTCCTCTGATCCAGGGAGATCCCAAAACCGCCCTGACAGATCCACACACCGCTCTCGTGACCGAGTCAACAGCCCGCAAATACTTTGGCACAGAAGACCCAATCGGCAAAGTCTTTTCTTTAGGCGGCCGTTATGACATCCAGGTGACCGGTGTGATCAAGGATCTGCCATCAAACTCACACCTCCAGTTTTCGATTCTCATGTCTGTGAAGTTACTCAAAGACCTTGGATGGAATCTCGATAACTGGGAACGTTTCTTCATCCACACCTATATCCAGCTTCATCCTGAAAGTACTCCAATCGAATCATCAAAGATCCTTGAAATTTATGAGAAAGGAGTTGGCGAGCCAAGCGATATCTTTTTTGAGCTGTTGCCTGTCAAAGATATCCATCTGCGTTCGGCTGGGATCTGGGGTTACGGAGCTGATGGAAACATTCGAAACGTCTATCTTTTTTCCATCATCGCAGCCTTTGTCCTGCTCATTGCCTGTGTAAACTTCATGAACCTATCCACAGCTCGGTCCGGAGACCGGGCCAAAGAAGTCGGCATGAGGAAGGTAGTGGGCGCTCACCGAAAAGACATCATCCAGCAGTTCTTCGGGGAATCCATGCTGTTGACCTTTATTGCTCTGGGAATATCCCTGATCATTGTCAGGGCTGTTCTCCCAATGTTTAGTAACCTGACAGCCAAAGATATGACTCTTGCTCTCTCGACGAATGTGTCGCTTCTCCTGTTTCTTGTCGGGATTGCGCTGGTCACCGGTCTTTTTTCCGGCATCTATCCAGCACTTCTGCTCTCCGGATTCAAACCGGTGGTTGTTTTCAAGGGAAGGTCCATCTCAACGAAAAACATCCACTCCCTATCCCGGAAGATACTTGTCGTAGCCCAATTCTCTCTATCGATCGCACTCATCATCGGGACTGGTATCATCTATTCGCAGCTCGATTTTATGCAGCAGAAGGAGCTTGGATTCGAGCAGGAGCACGTAGTCAGCATGAATTTGACACCGAGTCTCAAGATGAGATATGGAGTGATGAAAGAGGAGCTGCTGCGGCTTCCCGGCGTTTCGCATGTGACGACCGCCTCAGGCAGGCCTTTTGCCGGATTATCTTCCACCATCTGGGAGGGACGGGATGGAACCAAGCACGTTGATCTGTTTTTTACGCGTGTCGATCACGAATTTCTCGAGACTTTCGGCATGGCTATGACAGAAGGACGGTTTTTTTCGAAGGATTTTTCAACCGATAGAGAAAGCTATGTGCTGAATGAGACAGCGGTCCGGCAGATGGGATTTAAGAATCCATTGGGAGAGCAGATTGAGTTCCATGAACAGAAAGGGATTGTCATCGGAATTATCAAGGATTACCACTTTCGGTCTCTACATTCCAAGGTTGCGCCGCTTCTCCTGACACTCTCGGAAAAAGGCCAGAATCACATGTCAGTTAAAGTCAGGCCCGGAAATCTAAGGCCCACTCTGGATCAGATCGAAAGTATATGGGCCCAGTTCGAGCCGGACTATCCCTTCCGGTACAACTTCTTAAATGAGGAATTCGACCGCATGTACAGGACTGAGATAAGGTTCAGGAACATCTTTGGGTATTTTGCCGGGCTGGCGATCGTAATTTCCTGTTTAGGATTGTTTGGATTGGCTTCTTTCATGGCGGAGAAGCGAACGAAAGAAATTGGGGTCCGGAAAGTTTTGGGGGCCTCTGTGGGTGGAATTGCAATTCTCCTTGCCAAAGAATTCACTAAGTGGGTGATCGTCGCTAATGCAGTGGCCTGGCCTCTCGCCTACTTGACGATGAAAGAGTGGCTGTCTGGATTTGCCTACAGGACTGAGATGGGGATTGGAATTTTTCTGATTAGCGGAGGTTTGGCACTGGTCGTGGCCTGGATGACTGTCGGCTATAAGTCGGTGCGTGCCGCTTTGACCAATCCCGTGAATTGCCTCAGATATGAATAATGGGGACGTTCCCCAGGGTACCACCTTAGATAATGAATATTGAGGGACTTCCCAAAGATAAATGGGGTCGTTCTCTAAGGTGCCACCACAGCGATTAACCAGTCACTTTTTTGTACGAGATTGCCACGCTCTACTCGCAGTAACAAATGATTTAGGCTACATTTCTCTATCTAAGATGGTACCTTGGGGAACGTCCCCAATTTAACTTATGTTCGAAATCGGACTGAATTTGAACGGTAGCGAACATTTTCTATTCATAATCCTTTCCTTCACCCTG
>CAYFVQ010000179.1:0-3522 GCA_964346585.1 uncultured Eubacteriales bacterium
ACAGAGCGGTAAACGCCATTGGTCCTTCTAGGGAATGAAATAATAAACCTTACTCTGTCTTCCCCATTGTATCAAAGGGAAAGATAATAACATACGCGTGAAATAATTAATTTCGCGTCATATTGCTCTCTAAAACATATTCTCCACAATATTTCACATCATTCGACCCACATTTATTCTTGAGACGTTCCAAAGTAAAATGGAAGTCTACAGCGAAAGAAGACTAATTAATGAAAAGCTTTTCTCTAAGCTCATGAAAGATCCGTGCGCTTACCCACCAGATATCATTATTGCGGCTGAAGAATATGTATTTCCCATCTGGGGACAGTGAAGGGATTAGGCTGTTTATCGAATTGACCTTAGGTCCCAGACTTAAGGCTTCGCTCCAGGTGCCGTCTTCGTTTCGAAAGCTCACATAAATTTCACCGTGCTCGAATTCGCTGGGTCTCTCTGAATCGAAAAGAATGAGACTCCCATCGGGTGAGACATAGGGATGGGCCTCGTAGGCTTCGGTATTGACGCCTCCGATTAAATCCCTGGGTTGTGAGAATCCAGCATCTGTTTCTTTGAAGGCCATAATATCCCTGTTATTTTGTTCTCTTCCTGAAAAATACAGATCGCCCTCCTTTGAAGAGGTGATGCAGTAGGCCTCATTATAAAAAATAGGCCGACTCCATGAGTCCCCGGCCCTCTCTATGATATAGGTGCCTTCTTTGTATTCGGGATCCGAGCTGTCCTGGCTATAAAACAGGAATCTCCTTCCGTCGGGCATCATGAAAGGGGCAAAGTCTCTGTGAGTGGAAAAGCTCGCAACCCGCGGTGCTTCCCAACCTTCCTTTCCTTCTTGGCAAACCCAGATGGAAAAGTCGCTGCTGATCTCTGGCCCTGCTGAGCGGGCAAAATAGATCTCTTTTCCATCGGGAGAAAAAGCAATTCCTATCTCAATGAGGTCCGGAGTTGAGATAATTCCAGGAGCAAATATAACGGGTTCATCCTCTGGAGGTGGTTCGCCGAGATATGGATTCTCGGCCTCTTTTAAGATCTCAGGTCGGTCTTTGTTACCATCGGAGCAGCCAGTTATGAATCCTATTATGAGAAATACAAACAAAAAAACAAGGCCTGAACTCGCGGCTATTTTCACGATTAATCTCCCATTAATAAGCAACAATAATATGTAGATATTTATTTTTTTGATTAGAATATACACCATAAGCAATAGCAAGGGAAGCCAAGCATTTCCTCATAGGAAATATAGGGCTAAATAATTAATTTAGCGACATATTGTTCAACGGTTTTTCTACCCAGCCAACCTCTTCTTCGCATCCTCTACCTCCGCTATACCAGGCTCAGCATTCTTCCAGAGACAGAGGAATTTCTCTAAAGCTCTAAGGTTTTACCTTTTCTGCTTTTGTCAAGGCCATCACTCAGGCAAGTTTATAAATTTGAATAGGCTCTTCCCGGCCTTTGACGAGAATCTCTCCCAGATATTCTGCATCTTTCAGATTTTCTCCCACAGACTTCCATACTTCACGGGAAATCAGGATTTGCGATTTGAATTTTTTGTTGAGTTGTTCAATCCGGGAAGCTGTGTTAACAACATCTCCAATTACTGTGTATTCCTTACGCTGAGCAGATCCTACGTTTCCAATCACGGCGTCACCGGCATGAAGACCTATACCTACCCGGGTCTCGGGGATAGTTCCATTCTCGAATTCAGCTTTCACTCTTTCGAGAATCTCCAGAGATGCGCTGAGGGCGTTCTGGCTGTCACGGCCATCAGAGAGAGGTGCCCCAAATACTGCCATGAAACCATCTGCAAGAAACTTGTTAATGATTCCATTATTCCGGTTCACAATTTCAACCAAGAACTCAAACAGAGTATTCAGGTAGGATATGACCTCCTCCGGCTTTTTTTGCTCGGCATAGGCAGTAAAGTTTCTGATATCTAGGAACATTATGAAGACGTGCCTGATTTCCCCCTCTACGTCTGCGTTTTGGTCTAGAAGCTTGTCCACCACAGCCGGGGAGACGTGCTGTCCGAAAATCCCTACAACGCGATTTCTTTCCTCCACACTGTGGAGGGATTTCTTAATTCGCTTCTTTATCACAAGGGTGACAAATCCTGCGACGAGACCGGCACTGATAAGCGAAAATCCCTTCACTATATGAGCCATCGGTTCAACCAGCATCGGTTCAATAGAGGGCACACTGCTGCCTCTTATCAAGATCAGAGCCAACACAGTGTATTCCACGGCAGCCACGGCTCCTGTAAAGTAACACAGCTTGAAGTCAAGCCGCAAAGCAGACAACATGATGAACAAAAAGTAGAAGAAAGGCCACGGGGAAAAAAGGGCGGCAGAAGGCGTCAAAAATTGTGAATAGACGATGAGCGCTATGGTCGGAATGCTGGCATCGACAAAAGCGTTTCCGTAGCGAGCAAGGACAGGGAAACTTTTCCCTGTCTTGATAAAATGCCCCAGAAGAATGCGGACACTCAGCTCATAGATTACCACGCCCACAACAAGTCCAAGCACCCAGGTCGGATCGAGTTTACCATGGAAAACACGCTCAAGTATCGCAGGGAAGGCAACAGTAATGACGACCCAAGTGACGAGAGCCATGAAAAAAAAGGCCGCGAGTATGGTGGCCCGCAGCCTTTCACCCTCCAAGATCTCTCGGTCGAACTGACTTTCAAAAGAATCCCCAGGGATATGATTTTTCTGTTGGCTAGAGTTTTGAATCATCGTCTATTTTAGAGGATCAACCATCCGTTGATAGCCTGGAATAGACATATCACAGTCAAAATGGTGCGTCAACATACCTAGCACCTTTCATCATTTTCACCTTTTCTTCCCTTAGAACATGAGATGGAAATATAATCATTATAAAAAAGAAAATGAAAATTTTTAAGTGATAGGATGTCTTCCTAATGCGTTTCGGGACTCATAAATCACTAAAAATCACTTAAATTTCTCCTCCCGCACAAGAGAGGATCATTAAGAATATTCACTCGCGGCTAGGACGTTATTAGAGGTGAAGTAAGGAGGCAACTCTTAAAATCCTGGCCTATCATGTGTTATGGAATTAAACGTAGTCATTGCACATAATGTATATATTTCACGACATTTTTTTATAAATAAAATTGATTTAGCAATGTAATACTTCATACCCTCCTGCACAATATCTCAATTATTCTAACATACTCCTCATAGCTTCATAGGGTGTTTTACCCTTGAACGCTCCATGCGGACGATCCATGTTGTAGAATCGCTCCCACTCTGCTAATTTCTCATTTAAATCCACATCATCCGTATATGTCAACAGCTGATAAAATTCTTCCTGGTCGGTTCGAAGGGATCTCTCGACCTTTCCATTGAGTTGAGGAGACCGAGGTTTGATATAGACGTGTCTCATACCCTTATCCTCAACATGCCAATGAAATTGAGCTTGAAACTCATGGCCTCGGTCTGTCCGTATCGTATGGATGCGGAAAGGGAATTTCTCAATTACATAATCAATGAA
>CAYFVQ010000180.1:0-17486 GCA_964346585.1 uncultured Eubacteriales bacterium
GTTGCGGTCCATTCGCGGTGGTAAACCACAGCTTCATGAACCACGCCTCGCATCTACAGCAACCTCGACTCGTGAATAATCCTGGCAAATTTCTGGAATCAGGCATCAAATTTTGAGCGAATTTTGGGGTCTTTTATTTGAAGAAGTATTGAAAGAGATCTACAAACCGAGAGATTGGGAGCTGCTCGGCCCGCGTGGTTTTTTCAATGCCAAATTTGAGGTAAGCTTTATCGATACTGGATAAAGGAATATCAAGCTTTTCCAGGTTATTTCGAAGGATTTTCCTTCTATGCCTAAAAGCCCCCTTTAAAAAATCCCGGAAGAGTCCTTCGTTTTCAAAAGAAAAAAGGGGGTGCACCCTTTTTTTGAGTGAAATCAGGGCGGAATCCACTTTGGGCGGAGGTGAGAAACAATCTGGAGAGACTGTAAAATGAAGGTGGATGAGAAAATGAATCTGAAAGAGGATGGAAATCGGAGCGTAAGCTTTTGAACCTGGCTGGCCGCAGAGCCTTTCTGCCACTTCCTTCTGGAGCAAAAAGACACATTCTCCAAAGAGCTCTCTCGCTTCGAGCACCTTGAATAACAGGGGCGAAGAGAGGGAGTAAGGCAGGTTTCCTGCCAGCTTCAGGTTTCTTTTGGAATTTTTCTCTTTCTTCAAGAGTTCATCGAAGTCGACTTTCAGGATGTCTTTCTCCAGGATTGTCAGGTTGGGAATGTTTTTCTTCTTTAGGGAGGGAATGAGAGCTGGGTCTTTCTCGATGGCGATGACCTTCCCGGCTTTTTCAGCTAGAGGGAAAGTCAGGACTCCCTTGCCCGCTCCGATTTCGATGATCAAGTCTTGTTCTTGGGGGGAAATTCGGCGGATGATTTTTTTTATAACTGTCTGGCTTTTCAGGAAATGCTGACCGAGGGCTCTTCTCTTTGTTCTTTTGGTCACGTCAATTTCGATTTTCCCCTCTCTTCTGTTTGCTTGATGACAACAGAACAGGTCATATCACCGATAATGTTGGTGGTTGTCCGGCACATATCCAGGAATCGGTCGACTCCCAGGATGAGGGCGATTCCTTCAAGGGGAATTCCAATTTGCGTGAGGACCATAGCCAGAGTGATGATGCCTGCCGCAGGGACGCCTGCGGCTCCGACAGAGGCCAGTGTGGCCATAAGGACGATGGTGATTTGATCCGTGAGCACCAGGGGAATGCCGTAGATCTGAGCTATGAACACCGCGGCCACGCCTTGGTAAAGGGCTGTTCCGTCCATGTTGATGGTGGCTCCCAGAGGAATGACAAAACTCGAATATTCCCGGGGCACTCCGATGTGCTCGACACATTCCAGGCTGACCGGTAAGGCCGCATTGGAACTGGATGTGCTGAAGGCGATGATCATCGCTTCTTTCACGGCCTTGAAATAGAGGATGGGATTCATGCGACCGATGAGGCTGAGCGAAAGGCTGTTGACTGAAAATGTATAGATCACAAGCCCACCCACGACCACGAGCGAATATTTAAGAAGAGTGATGAGGATGTTAACACCATACTGGCCGATCACAGCCGCGATTAAGGCCAGAACTCCGTAGGGAGCCAGCTTCATGGCAATATGGACCACTTGAATGATGGCATCATTCACACCATCGAGGAATTTTATGAGCATCTCTGATTTTGATTTTTTGATCAAGGTCAAGATGAGGCCAAATAGGAGCCCCAGAAATATCACCTGAAGCATGTTTCCTTCTATAAGCGCCTTCACGGGATTGGTGGGGACAATGTTGATCAGGATTTCTTTGAGAGATGGCTTCTCTTCCATTCTCTGAATACTGACCTGGGCTTTTGATTCGTAGCTCTTGTAGAGCTCAGCCTTCACCTCTTCATTCAGGCCGATTCCGGGCTGGACGACGTTGGCCAAGACAAGACCTATGGAGATGGCGATCATCGTTGTGATCATGAAGTAGACGATTGTTTTGACACCGATTCGACCGAGCTTGCGGATGTCTCCCAGACTAGCTGTGCCCAGCATGAGTGAAACGAGAACCAGAGGAACAACGATCATGGTGATGAGACGGAGGAAGATCGTCCCGACAGGCTCGATGATCATGGCCTTTTCTCCGAAGACAAGTCCCACCACCACTCCGAGGATCAATCCGATGAAAATCTTGGTGTGCAGCTTGATTTTTTTCAGTCTAAACACGGCTTTCATCCCTTCTTTTTCACTCAAAAAGCCTTATAGCTAAAATATTAGGGTTCATGATATATGCTCGCTTTTCACAAGTCAATGGGAAGAATCAGAAGATATTCAGAAGCTTGAGAGCCATCCAGAGTATGACCGGAATCAGGGCTATCCGGATGATTTTCTCTCCTTTTTTCACAGAAATCTTTGCGGCCCACCACGCACCGAAAGCCATTCCGACTGCCAGAATCAACCCGAAACTCCACTCCACATTTCCAGTGAGAAGAAAAACAATGAATGCAGGAATAGTATAGACAAATATGATGAAGACCTTATGCATGTTGACTCGGACAAGGTCCAGTCTCAGCAGATGATAGAGTGAGGCCATGAATACGAACCCGACACCAACCTGCATAAAACCGCCGTAAAATCCGATAGCCAGCATGATCGGATAGATAAACCAAGAGCTTTTTCCCTTATGGTCACCTTCAGGTTTCTCCTGATTTGTTTTTTTGAGGAACATAGAAATTGTGACAGCGATCAGGACAAAGGCCAGTATTTTCTGGAAGAGATCACCGCTTATTCGCGTGGCGATAATGGCCCCTGCAACGGCTCCGGGCAGTGTGAAGGCCGTTAACCTTAAACTCAGTTGGAAGTCGTGGTATTTCTCCTGGCGGAAAGCGACAACTGCTGAGAGAGTTTGAGCGAGTATTCCTATACGGTTGGTGCCGTTGGCGAGAGAGGGATCAAGCCCGAGGAAGATGAGAATGGGAAGAGTGATTGTGGAGCCACCGCCTGCGAAGACGTTGATGAAACCCGCTATGGAGCCAAGCACAAACAGTAGAAGTAGCTTTAATAATTCATCCATTGCCTCTGCACCTGAGAGTAATATGAGTCAGGATATTTTACCATCCAGAGAGGAAGAAGCAAAAAGTTTTTGCGGTTTTCCCTTCTTTTAGTTCCGTTTAAACAGGTTTCAACACGAAAGGCGATAAAAACGGATACATTTTAATCAGACTAGAGGTGGCTTTTTAGGCCTTAATGCGAAAATTGAGTCTCTTATTTATTTAAAAGCTCCCGTTTGTGTCCAGGCCATGAAAAAGCTGATAAATTTGAGTCAGATTGATACAATGGAGCTCATGAAAGAATTTAAAGGAGATGAAGATATATTTTGAAGGTGGTGTGGCATGGATATTAAGGGAAAGAATGCGATCGTCACAGGCGGTGACCGGGGTATCGGCCAGGCCATTTCGCTCATGCTGGCTGAAAAGGGAGCGAATGTTATCGTTCATTTCCATAGGAATGAGGAAAAGGCAAGAGAGACGACAGATAAGATTAAGGAATTCGGAGTGAAAACAGTGAAAATACAAGCGGATGTCAGGCATTTTGTACAGGTCGAGGAAATGGCAGAGAAAGCAAAGGAAACTCTTGGGAGCATAGACATTCTAGTGAATAACTCAGGGATATCCGGGCCGAATACGGATTTGACGCACATAAGCGAGGGAGAATGGAAGGACGTGATCGATGTCAATCTGACAGGAATTTTCAACTGCTGTAAGGCGTTTGGGACAGAGCTAAGAAAGAATAGGGGAAAGATAGTGAATATATCCTCAATAGCGGGAAAAATGGGAGGGACGATTGGATGCCATTACGCCGCGTCAAAGGCAGGTGTTATCGGACTCACCTTTGCCTTGGCCAATGAATTGGCTCCTGATGTCATGGTCAATGCCGTGGCTCCAGGGCCAGTGGATACAGAATTTATCTCAGCAGAGATAAAGAGGAAATTGGCAGGTCAAACGCCTTTCGGGAGGATCGCCACTCCCGAAGAAATCGCCCATACAGTTATTTATCTTCTCGAAAACGATTATGTCTCTGGAGAAGTCGTCGATGTGAACGCCGGCCGTTACATGGATTAAAATTTAACACTCAGTCCGAACCTGTATTTTGGGTCGGATGCGTCCTCCATTGGATAGATAACCTCGGAGAAGAGAAACCAAAACTGGGTTCCGACCGTTACATACGGATACTGATACCCTTCATTCCTGGAAAACTGGTATCCGCCTCCTGTGTATAATCTGAAGATGAGAATTTTCTTCGGAAACATATACACAGCGCCTGCCTGGAACTCGAGGTCATCGACCGATTCCCTGTAATCTAGATTCCCCGTCGCGTACACATTGCTGAACAGGCGGGTTTTAAGCCCTAAACTTGATGGCTTGAGAAACCAGGAGAAATTGAGATAGTTGCGGCTTGGATAATCCCTGTGAGGTTTGGCCAGTATTCCGCTGGCGCTGGACAGTATTATCAAGGATCCCACCAGAATGGTCAAAAACTTCTTCTTCATTTGCTCCTCCATATTTATTTTCCGGTTCTGTCGTAAACACAAGCAAAAATCATGCCAATTCCTTCCCTCTGTTGCCCCTTTTCATCTGCTCTAAAAAGAGGACAGTTGTGAATAAAAAGAACAAATCAGAAAAGTGCTTGCCTTAATCGTTCTATGGCTAATTGATGTTTCTGCCGGACATTCAAAGATTAAGAAACTTGATTGAAGATTAAACTTCGAAAAGACCGGAAATTGTTTTGGATGAATCAAATCAAGGGATTTTCTAACTCTTATGAAACATGCATGCATCAATTATTTACAATTTATGTCCGTACTCGGACAGAAATAAATATTCCCCCTCTCAACTATGTGACAGAGAATGGACAAAAGTGATCCGTTACGACTCAGTCTCTTTTGGACTCTCCTCCACAGGCTGGGGATTTTGAGCTGTTTCTGTTCCTTCCGCCTCCAGTCCTTCTTTCATCATCTTAACAGTGCCATCAAAAAAGGCGTTGTCAGAGATCATGACAGCTGGAGCGAGGATTTCGCCTCTGTATTTTCCTGTGTCACGAAGCTCAACCTTTTCGTTGGCCATCACCTTTCCCTCGACTTCGCCTTCGATAATGATGTACTGAGCCTTCACTTCTCCTTTAAGCTTTCCTGTTTTTCCAACTAAGAGGAGAGCTGTGAGGTCAATCGTCCCCTCAAATTCTCCGTTTAAGAAAAGATTGTGAGAGCCTTTAACGTTTCCTTTAACGCTCAGTCCTTCGAATATTGCGGTTGTGTCCGATTTCTGAGTTTTCTCAAGTGAACGGAGATTCATTTTCATTTTATGCCCCTCCTATCCAAGAATTTAGCGAACCAAATTTCAGGGAGAGGAACTTGCTTTTTTTTATGACCGTGCAATTTTCCTCGACCTTATCTAAAATCCCTGCCTGAGATCCACTCAGGAAGGATTACACGAATTTATGTTCAAAGCTTATAGCACAAGGAAAGGTACGAAGTCAAATATGAAAGAGCATGCTATGTTCTTAAAGTCATACCAGAGTCCCTGATTATTTGACCAGGGCAGTGGGATTTTGGCTTTGATAATCGCTTCTTCCCCAGTATTTTTCAAAAAATTTGTCCAACACTAGACATGACACTGTCCCGTTTTCGATCACCACCCAAAGATCGCCGTAATTGTATTTCACGTTTCCAGAGTACCATTCGAGGACAACTTGAGGTTTACCGACAGCCTTGATGACTTCATCCGGTGTCATTCCTATTTCTATGTTTTGCACATAGGGCCGAATATTTTCCTCCAGGGGTTTTTCTTCCATACTGGGCTTTGTCTTTAACCGGATTTCGAAAGATAGAGCATTGACAGGACTCTTTCGCTTTATCCTGTCTTCTGATGGTCGGCCGGGTTGAGGAGCTTTTAATTTGGGCTCGCGGCGTTCTCTCTCAATGGCTTTTTCCATATCAATCCTTTTAGCTGGCATTGAGGACCTCCGCGGTGAGCGCTTCAAAGTCCTTTGACCCGTTTGACCGAGGGGCATACTCAAAGATGGTCTGGTTCTCGATTCTTGCTTCTCCGATCGAGACATTCTTTCGGATTCTCGTTTTGAAGACTTTTGAGCTCCATTTTTCTCTTGCCACTTTGTCAATCTCTCTCGATATGATTGTTTTCTTCTCGAAAAGGTTAACCAGAACACCGAAGATATCGACAGACTGATTCCCTCTGGCTGAGATTTCTTGGGCCACTTCGATGTACCGTTCGGCTCCCATGATAGAATCGATGCCCGGGCTTATGGGGATCAGAAGATTGTCACAGAAGATGAGAGCGGCTCTGTTGATGAGTGTATCAGTGGGAGAGAAGTCACAGAAAACAAAGTCGTACTTGAAATCCTTGATAAAAGAGATGCGTTCTTCGAATTTGAAAATTCCAAAATCATCTTTTGTGAGTTGTCTCTGGGCGTCATACAATCTTTTCCGGCCGGATGTGATGATGTCCAGGTTTTTGCGGACTTCGATGATTACGTCCTGGTGTCCGTCATTGAGTAATTCTGAGAGAGTATGCTCTGAGGCGATGTTGAAATGGCCTCCCACATTCCCCTGAGGATCGCAGTCGACAATGAGGACCTTTTTTCCCTTGCGCGCAAGTCCTGCTCCGAGATTGATGGCTGTGGAAGTTTTGCCGACACCGCCCTTGGAAGTCGCGATGGCAATTTTCTTCAATTCTTCTATCCTCTTCTTCTGCCGCTCTGCACAGTCAGCACACACGGAGAAATCTTTCTTCTTCCCCGTCAAAAGGATTTATAGCACAGGAGAAATCTGATGTCAAAAATAAATAGAATCGGACTTTTTCCGATGAAAAATTGTCGAAATGGCCTCATCAATCTATTCAGTTTTGAATTGCTGAATTGAAGTGATAATGGTTCGAAATAGAGAAGTTTTAATTTAAGAAACGATTGAGTCTTGCAGTTTTGCCTTGATGGGAGGTGGGGGTGTTGAGAGGATATTAGTGAGGATGTGGAATAAGATTTCCCCTCAAAGTCCGAGAGGAATTTAGAGAGAAATCTTTCATCATGCGGTTATCATTCCCGCCTTTCCTTTTTCCTTCGGTCGCCTTTGCGACGGTCGATCAATCGACGCCGATCCGTACCAGACCGTCGTTCAGGCCCCGGGTATCTAAAGGGATCTTTTTTCTCTTCCTTTCTCATATGGCCTTCCTCCAATTCCCTTCTTTAGATTTTGAGGAGTGTTGATGCGCACATAAAAGCAAAAAACATTTTTTGGAGACAATCCCCTTAACTCAAACCCCAAGAAGACTCGCAATCTCCCCTAAAACTTCTAAAGGAATAATCCGTTTCATCGAGACGATAAAAGACTCGTTAGTGTTTATAATATTTTCAAGGCTAAGTCAAGGATGAAATCAACTCTATAAATGGAGTCAGGGCCGACATGAGACATCTCAAGATTAATGTTATTCATTGTTATCGAGAAGCTCAGGAATCGACAGATAGATCAGATAAAAACGTCTACTGTCGAGCCCTGATCCAATATAGTCATTCTCACCGAGTCTCGTATGTAGAACATTTATAAAAGCGGGCAAAACGGAGGCAAACAAATGACGAAATCAAACTTCTTGAGCCAGAAAGTAATCCGACACTCTGATGTTGTATTTATTCGGATCCAGAGATTTCACTATCGTCCTCTTGTAATCTCCCTTTTTTGGATCCATTTCTGTGAGGTCGATGATGTCTCCATTGATTTTTTTCCCCCTCCTGTTGGTGATAAGTTTCACCTTGGGCCTGAGCATGAACGCTATTTCAGGATTGGCTTCCATCACGATGCCGAGTTCCTTTGTGTCCAGGCAGACAAGTGATCCGATCGGGTAGACTCCTACCAGGTTGGCGAAAACCTTGAGTAAGACCGGGTCGAACTCTGTGCCGCTCTTCTCCATCATTAAACTCAAAGCCTCGTCTCTCGTCAGTACTTGCTTGCGATAGGGTCTTTGGGTTGTTACTGAATCAAAGAAATCGCAAATCTTAACGATTTTGCTATAAAGACCAACCTTGTTTCTTTTCCAGTATTTGGGGTAGCCGGAAAGGTTAGCCCAAAGATGGTGTTCCAGGGCAACATAAAGAGTTTTTACTGGGAGATAACTCGAGTCTTTCATGTTGATGAGTTTTTCAACTCCATGGAACGTGTGCTTTTCTATGACTTTTCTTTCTTCTTCGTTCAATTTATCTTTCTTTTCCAGGATTTCTTTGGGGACATCCAATTTTCCCACATCATGGAAAAAAGCGCTCATGCCTAACTCTATCATCTCTTCTTTGTCGAATCCCAGTCTCCTTCCGAAACTTATAGCCAAGACGGCAACATTTGTCGAATGATTGACTGTGTATTCGTCGTAATTTTTTATGTTGGTCATCCCTATCATAAAAGACTCATCCTGGCTGATGAGATTGACAATGGATTGAATTAGCCTGCGGGAAGTCTTCCATGGAATTTTTTCATTTTCTTTTTGTTTGGCAAATGACTCTTTCAGGTGGGACATGCTTTTGCAAAAAACGTTTTTGGCAGTTTGCTTAACATTCTCTGCTTTCATGCGTGCCGCTGGGTCATAAGGGTGGATTTTTTCTAAGAATATATGTTTGATTCCCTTAGCTTTCAATTCTTTCTCAAAATCTCTGAATGGGTTGTCCTTTTTTCCATTAGAATTGGCGAGATGAGTTACGAATTGTGCAAGTTCATCGTCATCCAGGCCTGGTTCGAAACCTATGGTTCCAATTTCCTTTTTTTTGAATTCATCAGCCAAGAATTTAAAGTTATGAAAGCTAGTAAGGTCAAATTTTATCCTCTTGTTATTAAAAAATAACGTATTTTCCTGAAACTGGAACAGGGCGCGTCCTTCTTGCGCAAAGATTTCCTCGATTGAGGAATAAAGTGAGCTGATGTGTTCGATGAAAGTCAGATTATTGAGTTCATAGATTTGAGCGGTTTTTAAGGCGGAGGCAAAACGAATGAAGATATTTTCGATTCTTTTCGAGAGGACTTTTTTGGCAGGAGAAGAAGGATTCTTTGACTTTTTCTTGTCCTTTTCTACCTTGTAATTAAGCATTTTGTTCGCCTGGAAGGATTCTATTCGATTCAAAATTCAGGGCAATTTTTCTCAGCGAAAGACAGCATGCTTTCCGGATGAATTTATTCCGAGATTTTGCCCCTTCTTCAAGAATGCTCCGGGCTTCGGGATTAGCCATTTTTTCCAGCGCTGGGACTGCACAAAGACGGGTTTCATTCTGCTTTGTTTTATTGAAAATGCTCCACCTCTTCATAATAGAGCGGAGTAGAACACTGACTTCTTGGGATTGAGTCTCAGCTAAATATTCCAAGAGAGCCCTCTTCTCACTTTTTGATCTTTCTTTGAAATTTCTTTTTTCAGCTATCCGAATGAGAGAAGAGATCGTGGTCTGGTCTTCACAGTACTTAAGGCTCCTTGCCGCCCTGGTGCGGACTTCAACGTTTCGATCAGAGAGAAATTCTAGGAGGGCAGCGTTGGTCGTTTCGTCTTGGATTGTTCCCAGTGCGTGTATGACAGAAAGCCGCACTTCTTTATTTTCGTGGCCAGCAAGCTTATTAAGAAAGGGGAGGGCTTTTTTGTCACCAATCTTCCTAAATATTTCCAGGACTTCCTTTGTCAATGGAACTCTGTGGTTTTGGGTAATGGTAAAAAGAGAGGCGATATCCTTTTTTCCGAGTTCATAAAGGAAGTTTGAGGCCTTCAAACGGATAATCGGGTCGTCCGTTTCTTCCCAGATATCGGCTATAAGGGGGATGGTGCTGGGGCCGAGAAGCCTCAGGTATCTAAAGAAGGAGTCAAAATCAGTAATCTGGCGGTTTATGAATAATTTCTTTAGGTAGGCCAGAGAGCTTTCACTCTTAATATTCTGAAGAGTTTTCTCCAACAGTTCCTTTTTCTTTTCAAATTGACCAGAAAACAGGTCGGCCAATTCCTGCAGACGGTTAAGGATCAGAGAGGCGAGAGCAAAGAGGGACTTATAGACGACTTCTTTATAGAGTTGATCGAGAACGTTCAAAATGGATGAGAATGCGTCAATTTTATCTTCCATATAAAGGATTTCGAATAACAGGGTGACCATCTCAGTCATTGGAGGCGTGGCCCGATGCTCGACGAGCATTGATTCAATCACCGGGGATTCTCCCCTGTTGCCAGATGACATCTGAAAAGGAAGAGAGATGTCTTCTAGACCGACTTTGTTCTCCTCTTCTTCGTCCTTTTTATTCGTTGAATTGAGGCCTAAAGCGACGCTCCTTTTACGTAATTCTTTTCGGTCATTCGAAGTCAGCTTAATTTTTCCTTTTGTGAGCTCTTCCTTATCGATGTTGAAACGAGCTTCTTCTTCTCCCTCTTCTCCTCTTTCTCCTTCTTCACCAATTTCCGAATCCATGAATTCATCCACAGCAAAATAGCGGATATGAGGAAAATCCTTAATCCAGAGTGAGTTGACAATATCACTGTCATCTGGAGGAAGATCTGCATTTTCTTTGATGACTTTCAGAAAATCTTGAAGTTCTTCTTTATCCAAACCTTTGTAGAAAGCCAGTTCTCTGATTCCATCCTTGAAGAAAAGAAAAGGAAGACTGGCCTTTTTTTGTCCGTCCTGGAAGACTGTTTCTTCCTTGAAGGTGATGCGGAACTCTTTAATGATGAGTTTGAGTTCTTCTTCTTTGTCGAGGAAATTTTGCATTTTCTCGTTAAAGGTACTCACTAGACTTTTCACGGTGGGATTTTCTGTCGGGTATATTCTCATGGAGGCGAATGCCTTAATAAAGAGATTGAGGACTTCCTTTGCTTTCTTGATACTTCCTGCTTCCGGGAGAAGTCCATTATAGTCCGAAGAATTCTCCCAGACCGGTGAAGAAAATGAATTTAATCTTTCTTTTTTCCAAGAAGCAAAGTCATTATTAGATGACATTGACTCACTCACTCGTTTCAATTGAGAGGAGGTTAAACTTCGGCCGTTTCACCCAGGTTGGAAACAGGAAGGATTGGAATTCTATCGGAGGGATTGAGGTGCCAGGGATAGCATTCATAGAATCTCTTCTTTTTCCCCTCAGTTAATTTTTCTCTTGATGCCCATCGATGAGACTTTCATCAAGCCATTCACCCCTTAAATAAAGGGCAAAGATTTAGTCGTCCCAGATAAAAGAAAATGGAAAAAAATTGGACTTCGAAGAATGCCACCGAGTTGAACGAGTTATGAATACATTCAGAGAGGCTTCGCTTTTGTTCTGTCTGGTACAGGCACTCCTGTCTTAGAGAAATCATCCTTTGCCTCTTTATTTAAAGGGAAGAAAAGGTGTAGCTATTTGTAATAAATGGAGAGGTCTGTGAAAATCGCCTTTCAGGGTGAATTTGAAGATGATTTTCATCACCATTTCTCACCCCTCGTTCTCACCCCTGTGTGTGAGGATGTACTCTAATGATGAATTTGAGTTAGTTATGGGGTGGAAATCTGAAAGCGTGCATTTCCTTTTCCAAATTGGCTTGGTAATGAGGGTTCCAAATCTTGGCCTCGTGATTATCACACAGGGAAATTGAATTGTCAAGAGGAAAAATAGTGTCAAATAGTGGGAACTTAGGGCTCTGAGTCGATCACCATCAGGTAGTCTTTTCCTTTTCCAGAAGGAGCAAGATAATCATCTGTTTTTATCTTTTTCTTTGTCAGATTAACAATCGCTTTGACTCGAGAAAGTCTGAATGAGTAAACAAGATATTGGAAGTCAGGAAGCTAAACTGTCAAAAACTGGGGAATGGATTCAGGTTTTTGGTTTCTCTTTTCGATGAATTCTGGCTGAGAATTCTTATTCTATTGTTCCGATTCTCTTGTCCAGACGCTTTCCATCTTATTCTTGAACCTTATCACACCGTTACTCGCGGGGTGATAATAGAAGGGAAATTCGTACTTCTGAAAGCCTCTCACCACATAAGAAATGGTGTAAAGTGTCCACTCTTCCTCGGCAATTTTCTGAACTCTCATGTCCTTGATGAAGAAGCTGCTGACCTGGCCGTCTTTGGATCCAAAGCTAATCTCCTCTTTTGTTATCTGGAAAAAGCACCCCTCATAAATGGGAGTTGGAGTCTTCCATATTCCTATGAGTTCATCTGGAATAATGGGATTTCTTGCACATCCGTAGACAAACAACACAGAGAGGATGGAGAATAGGATTATTATATTTTTTGTTTTCATTTGAATTTCCGCCCAATTTCAAATGGGATAGCGTCCGGTAGTGGACTCGCCGGACAAAAATTCTGTGATGCAAAACTGTTCTTTGTTTCCGTAGTGAATCCTTTCCAGTGACAAAGCCGAGTTGGCCTTTCATCCTCATGACATTTGGGGATGTGCTGAATGGTTTGTAGAAGATGTGATAATCGTCTGTTGCTTCGGGCCATCTTACTTTTTATCCTTTTTGGCAATGACTTTCAGAAAGGCATCCGCCACTTTGGGATCAAACTTAATTCCTGCTCCCTCCTTGATATACTTGATTGCACTCTTGTGGTCAAGTGCTTTTCTATACGGACGATCTGAGATGAGAGCATCATATGTGTCGGCCACGATGAAGATTCGGGCTCCCAAGCTGATTGATTCTCCTATAAGACCGTTCGGATAACCGGATCCATCGTAAAACTCGTGGTGCTGGAGAACAATAGGAATGACATCAGAATACGCCGCAATGGGTTCCAGGATTCGTGCGCCTAAACTCGTGTGTTTGCGCATTAAATCTAGCTCTTCAGGAGTTAAATTCCCCGTCTTGTCAAGAATTTCAGCTGGGATGCCCAGTTTTCCGATATCATGGAGCAAGCCCGCTCGACGAAGGTCATCGAGGTCTTCTTTGGGGAGTCTCAGGGCTTTGCCGATTTTTATGGCCAGTTTTGTGCTCCGTTCTGAGTGTCCTGCCGTCCAGGAGGATTTGGCGTCGATAGCCCGGGCCAGGGCTCTGAGCGTTCCCCAGTTGAGCTCGTTCAGTTCTTCGATCAATCGGGCATTTGAAAAAGCGACGGCCACCTGATTCGCCAGTCGACGGGCATTGTCGAGGTCTTCCTGGGAAAACTTGGGCTGTTTAACGTAACCAAGAGCGATTATCCCCGCCAACCCTTCTTTGAGGAAGAGAGGGAGTAACAGGAATGATTTGATCCCTCGACTGGCCAGAGGAGAAAGGTAATTAGGAAGATTGTCATCCAGTGTGATCAACAGATTCTCTGGATTTTCCCTGAGGATTTGCATATCTTCTTCTGTGATATTGACCTTTTCTGTGATTTTTCCTTTTCCTTCACTCTGCTCTTCTCCGATATAAGTCTGGGCTGTATCGACAGATTCGGGATTGATGACAGTGATGCTCATACTCTTGCAGGGAAAAACATCTTGTATACGGGTTATGACTGTGTTCACGATTTTTTCTGTATCCAGGACTGATAGAATGTCTCTATCGATTTCTCCCATGGCGATCAAAGCTTTAAACTGTTTTCCCAGTTGACTGGCCATCGAATTGAAGGATTCCGCCACTTCTTCGAACTCATCTTTGCTAGTGACCGAGACTCGGCTGTCAAATTCTCTTTTGGCGAGGCGTTTCGTCCCTTCCTTGAGCCTTTCGAGGGGCACCATGCTTCTCCTTATCTGGATGATACTCAGGAAAAGAACGAACCAGAGCGCAGCCAGAACGATAGGAGGAAAAATCTGCCAGAAGGTACGAGCAGGTTGGAGCACAGTGGCGTTAGATTCACTCAGCACGAGTTTCCAATTATCGGCCAGGTAAATATTCCCAAGGACGATGGGTCGGAAAAAGGAAATATAGCTTTTTCCGATGTGTTTCCAATCGAAATAAGATGGTTGGTTTTCTTCCATTTGGAGCTGAATGGCAACAGGAAATGAGATCGGAAGCCGCAAGGTTGTCACAAGAATGTTGTTGGACTGATCTATCAAACATAGTTGAGAGCCGTAGAGGAGAAACTCCTTTTTTAAAGTGGACCAGATAAAAGATGGATTGATTTCGGCGAAAAGAAGGTCCTCTGTCTGACGTTCAGGATGAATAGCCACGCCCATGAATATTCGGGTTTGCTCGTTTTCCCGGAAATCGGTTTTGATCATGGTCATTCCGCTCAAGATAATTTCTTTGGCTTCATTGGAAATCTCAGGGAGATCGGATATGTGACCGAAAAGATTTCTGGACGTGCCGTCTTCAGCAACAAGGGCCAGACTAGAAATCTGAGGTTTGAGGCCAGAATCAGGTTCTTGAGGAATGTAGTAGTTAGGCTGTTCGGAGTTAGTTATGAGGTTGGCGGCGATCATCCTTAGGTTGTCATTGAGATGATAAAAACTTTGATAGATAAATTGGGCCATACTTCCGGATGTCTGACGGAGACGATCTTGACTTTGATCGCGGAGTTGACTTGTCACGGAAATAACGGAGATAACCGCTTGGATAGTTATTGGGAGCAGGGCACAGGCGACAAAGAGGAAGAAGATACGTTGGGCAACTTTACTGCGAAGGAATGTCAGCTCAAGTTTCATACTCTAAGAAGGAGATTAATACTTGTGAGCCAGGCCTACAAAACCCCCGTTGTTGGCACGGACGATATCATCCCAGCTCTCTTCAGCCGTCAGAGGCGCTACGGTCATTCCGTCTTGACCGATGCTGTAAAGATCAAAATCTGTATTGAGTGGAACCAGAAATCGGTCTTTCCGCAATTTTCCTTCAATCGCTGTTTTATCCAAGCCAAAAATGACAAGGTACTCGTACGGATTTCCCCATGGGTCTGTCACGTTCGACTCTCCAATCTCATCCAGAGTGACGGGGAGCCTTCCGTAATCTATCATGAAATCCTCGATTTTCTGCCCCATCAGAGCGATTTTCGATACGGCCTGGTTGACTTTGGCTTTATACATTGCATTCGTGTAAATGGGCACTCCCACTGCCATGAGAGTCCCGACTATGGCCACGGCGAGAAGAAGTTCTATTAAGGTCATAGCCTTCTGGTGTCCTCTCTTCTTACGGGGTAAGAAAGGAATGGGAGTTTTAAGCCAGCGTGGCGATGGGAATCGGCTGGCGAAGTTTTTAAGTGTAATTATTCTCATTTTGTTCACTCGATTATAACTTTTTGAGACAGGAATGTTTCCTGACTCATTTTATGGAGGCGTAATTGGCCCTCCGTTAAACGCCCATGCATTCAACTTGGAGTGTGAATGCCTGAAAAGAGCTCGTGATTTCTTTAAGAATACGAAATCGCTCTTTCCCATCCGCTACCTTCCTTGGCGGAGATTGTTTAAGAATTGTACCATGATAAAAATTTAAATGTCAAAGCGTAAAACGGCAATTTCACTTTGTTAGAGAAGGAGTTTTCATGCGGAAAACAAAAAAAATTTTTGCTAAATGCTCATCTCCACCCCCCCCTAAATTTGAGTATCGATGGTTTTATCCAAGCATCCAATTTTTGTAATGTTTTGAATTTTGTGCCCGCTACCCCTGGAATAAAGGAAAAATTCAAGAAATTTCATATGCGATCTTATGAATATGTGTGAATAAAAAATCAATAGCCAGTCATCAAGTGTATACAGAAAATCATCGTCATTAACCTTTACTAACGGGAGATAATCCTCTTTTAAGGTGAGAGGAAAAACGAAAAAATCACTGCAAAAATCACCGCGAGAGGCTATTGGTCAACAGGAAGATTTTGATTATCTTTTCTAGAGATGTTTAAAAAATGTTATAGATGTCGACTGCGACAGAAAAAAGGGGAAGATAAATTGCCCTCAACCCATTTTTAGCTATGAACTATAACACAGCCATGAAATGCTGGTTTGATGGAATTCGAGAGAGCGTGAGATGGAAAAGATAAAATCCTATTTCTTCAAGCATTTTGAAAAAATTCTTGTTCTTTTCATCTTACTCATCATTATCCTCATCAATTTTTTTGTTCCTTATAAAATCGGATTCCTCAACTTTTTTTATCTGCCCATAATCGTTGCTGGCTACTTCCTGGGAAGGAGGATGGCTGTTCTCACTTCCTTTCTCTGTATCCTAGTTGTCATCATATTTATCCTGATTTCTCCTTCGCTTTTTTTCTCAGCCGGCACAGAGAAAACCTATATCATAGTCAGTCTTATCGGATGGGGATCCTTTTTAATCCTGACCAGTGCGGCAATGGGATATCTTTACGAAGAAAAAGAAAAGAGAATCAAGGATTTGAAAGCCGCTTACATCGGAATCCTGGAAATTCTTTCCAAATATCTTGAATCTGCGGATCGCTACACTCAGGGACATTCGGTCCGGGTGTCTCATCTTGCCGAAGACATTGCTCGTTTTATGAGTTTGTCTTCGTATGAGAGAGAGAATATTAAAACCGCTGCATTGCTCCATGACATCGGGAAGATTGAGATAAGCATGGACATCGTCAAGAAGGCCGCCAACCTTAGCGATAAGGAAAGAGATCAGATGGCTGAACATTCAGAAAAGGGAGCCCGCATCATATCACTGGTGGGCGGAGTGCTTGAAGAGGCAGTGCCGATTGTCCTAGCCCACCACAAATTCTATTTTGAGAATAAAACGTCTTCAGCTAGAGAAAGGGCTGATATTCCTCTTGGTGCCGAAATCATCGCTGTGGCCGATGCCTATGATGCCATGATCACTGACAGGCCTTATCGAGCTGGGATGCCCCCATGGAAAGCGTTTGAGGAGATTGAAAAGGAATCCGGGAAACAGTTCCGTCCCGATGTGGTGAAAGCTTTTAAAGAAGTCCTGATGTCGAGCGATAAGTACAGCAAGGAAGAGAGAGAGTCACTCCTTAACCTGGATCATTCATAAAATCTGCCGACACCCTTTTAAAAACACCTCTGAAGAGTATCTGATCATTCTATGTCGGCATCTTTTCCCCTTCGGGCGAGCCGATCTCACCGCATCTACTTCGTTACAGCGCAAGCGCGGTGGACGACCACAGCATCTTGCGCTGTGCCTCGTATATACGGCAACCTCGACTCGTGAATAATCCAGGGGCCTTGGATCATTCATAAAATCGGCCAACACTTTATTCTATCTAACAAAAAAGGGGACAGGCTGCTTTTTTTAAAAAGAGGGACAGTCCCTATCTTTCTTAACAAAAGGACTGAAAGGGACAGTCCCTGAACAAAGCAGCCTGTCCCCTTTTTGTTTATCGTTAAGGGTTGTACGACTGAGAGAATATCATTTGAAAAAATACCTGATACCGACACTAGAAGTGAGTCTTAGTCTCGTTTCTGGAGTCAGGTCAAGTATAGGCCCGAGTTCAACGAAGATATCCAGAGGGGATTGTTCAAATATGTAACATATTCCGACTGGAGCCCGGATGCCAAGTCTGTTGTCTCCCGATCTGATTCTGACTCTAAACCCAATCCCAAAATAGAGCGGAAGTTTACCCTTCTTTGCATTGAGAAGGTTGAAATTGTGATAGAGATAATCC
>CAYFVQ010000181.1:0-14665 GCA_964346585.1 uncultured Eubacteriales bacterium
TCATCGCGAGCGATCGAAGAGAGCGTGGTAATCTCATCATTCTCCGCGACCATCATGAGATTGCCACATTCGCTACGCTCTTCGCAACAGAGTCTACAGCAACCTCGACTCGTGAATAATCCAGGCTTATAAACTCAAAATAGGCTAGATATTCAATCGGATAATAAAAGGAATGACAGTGTTTAAAGCATTTCCTTTCTCCAAGTCACGCATGGGCAAAGGAAAACGAGGAAAAGAAGCAAGCGATCTAACTCGCAACTCATTCAAAAAGGATAGTAAGCTATGGCCCATATCATAATCGGGGCTTTTCTGATGGCAGGATTTCTGTCTCTCACAGATTATGTCAGAAGGCATAAACTGCGCATCGTCTGGTGGAAATGGGCCATTACGATCCTGGGTTTTTTCTATGTTCTCTTTATCCTCGAAATGATTATCAGCTTCCTGTCTGAGGGAGCGGGGAAAGCCGCCCTGGTCATGGGAACGATTCTCGGGCTTACTGCGGTGGTGTGGGGTGTGCTCCTGGCCCGGTTTGTTTTTACCCGGAAAACTCAATGAATTATCATTATTACTAAATAACTCTTTTCCATATCGAATGGATTGAACAAATGAAATACAGCCGCCAGGAAAAGAATCTTTTAGTTTGAGAGGAAAAAATGTCAAAGCAATCGATTCATCGTCGCTACTTTTTAAAAATGGTAGGAATAGGGACCGCGACTGTTGGTTTTGTCATGGCCCGTCCCGAAGTGATAGCTAAGTCTAAAGACGGAGATGTAATTAAATCGCCGGATGAATACGGTGGTTTCCTGGTGGAAAAAATCAACAATACAAAATACTCCTACGAATATGACTCAAAAAAAATCAAACAAATGAGCGAAAAGTCCACAGTATTCAGCCGCAACATCTGGGATCCGGTTCGCCGGAATCGACCTGAAGTGAAAGAAAATTTGACTCACCTGAACCTGGTAGAGGGCAAGGGAAAGGTCCCTAACCAGACCCGTCTCGATTATGCTCTAATGGCCGCTTCCTGGCACGGGGCTCGTGCGGGAGGAGGTCTATCCTATGGATGGGATGTACATCGCTATGGGATGGTCCGGGGCCAAGGTCTTCATGAACTCGGGCCCTGGAACCCATCTGACCTGAACATAACCTGGGAGGAAGCCTCTCTGGCCGTAAAACACGCAGCTCTGTTTTATGGAGCCTCTTTAGCGGGCATTGCCGAACTCAATCCTCTCTGGTTGTATTCTGACGAATACTCCCCGACTCGAGAAAATAGAGAGCGTGCAATTCCTGTCCTGAGAGAAGGCGACCGTCTCGAGAGGACTCACGAAGCTTTGTACATTCCTCAATCGATGAACAGAGTGGTTGCCCTTGCCTTCGAGGAAGACTTCCATGGAATCGCTAACTCACCCGGCAGATTGGCTTCTGCTGCGGTGGGAAACGGATACTCCCGGATGGCATTCACCTCGACTTGTCTGGCTGAATTCATTAGAGCCCTGGGTTACAGGGCTATTCCCGCGGGCAATGGGACTGGACTCAGCATCCCTATGGCCATAGATGCAGGATTAGGACAACTGGGACGCCTCGGCCTCCTGATCACGCCCAAATACGGTCCGCGCATCCGTTTGGCCAAAGTCATCACGGATATGCCCCTCGTGGCTGATTCCCCTATTGATTTTGGCGTGACAGAGTTCTGTGATGCATGCCTGCTGTGTGCTGAGCACTGTCCGAGCCGCGCTGTGACTGAAGGCCCACGCACATGGGAAGGAAAATCACCTTCAAACAATCCAGGAACATTAAAATGGTATATCGAATCCGAGAAATGCTACGACTTTAACGGTTTCAGCTGTTCCAACTGCAAACGGGTTTGCCCCTTCACTAAACCCAACAATTCCTGGCTCCACCGGATGATCCGTCAGATCATCCAAAGTCGAGTCAGCCCTGTGAATAAACTGATGGTCAGTCTAGACCAAGCAAGTGGATACGGACAACAGCTTCAGGATGAAAAATTCTGGAAGCTGGATGGACAGAAAACCATCACTGCTCGAGAATCAATGTAAAAACATCTAAATACTGCCCATAACAGTCTAGGAATATGAAGCGCCAGAAAAAAAATTCAAAACGATTCGAACGCATCCTGGCTGTTCTGGCGCTGGTGATGCTCATTATTATCTGGTTGGCTGGAACCTTCCGGGCCGAGGCGGATCTGGCTCCATTCCTGAAAAAGGCCTTGCCTGAGGCCGATTATTTCGAATCCACTTCAGCAGGTAACTACTCAGCTTGGGAAGATGAAACAAGATCACGATTACTTGGCTATGTGGCTGTCGGGACGGCCAACGGATATGGGGGAGAGCTTAAAGTCGCTGTGGCTGTGTCTCTGGGCGGAAACGTTATGGGTCTTTCTATCGTAGAGCACAAGGAGACCGCATCCTTCTTCCAGCGTGTCTTGAGAAGTCAACTGAGTGAATCCTTGAAAAACAAATCACACTCAGATTCTTTCATTCTTGGTCAGGATGTGGACAGTGTCACAGGTGCCACTTACAGCTCCCGGGCCCTTGCCGATTCAGTGCGAAGAGCTACGCGTAATGTGGCCTCTCGAAATCTTGATTTTCCAGCTATCCCAGAGCCTTCTCCTCCGGTTGTTTTTGGATTCCCTGAAGCCGTTCTACTTGTCCTGTTTGCGGTCGGGATTGTGGGGAGGTCACGCCGGTTCAATCACAAGAAAACTATCCGCTGGATCTCGATGCTCGTGGGAATGGGCGTGTTGGGTTTTGTCTATAACAGGCCCCTCACTCTGGTTTTTATCAACAAGATGCTCCTTGGATTCTGGCCCGAGTGGCGTCTCAGTCTATACTGGTACATTTTGCTGGCTGGGATTATTCTCTTCATCGCTGTGGGCAAACAAAGTCCCTACTGTGAGTGGTTCTGCCCCTTCGGGTCTGCACAGGAATGTCTTGGAATCATAGGTGGAGCCAAGAAGCGAATTCCGGAACGGACTCACGTTCTTCTCCGGTGGTTCCAAAGAGTGCTGGCCTTATCCGCGATCGGGCTCGCTCTCTTCTTACGCAATCCGAGTGTTTCCAGTTATGAGGTTTTTGGTGCATTCTTTCACCTGATTGGCTCCAGCTTTAATTTTGCATTATTGGGAGTCGTGCTGATCGCCGCTTTGTTTCTTAAAAGGCCGTGGTGCAGTTACCTCTGCCCTCTCCGACCTGTGAGTGATTTCATTCGGCTGATCAGTAACTGGATACAAGAAATCTGGCTAAAATCCCGTCCGAAAACAGTTGGATAAGGGAATGCCCTAATGACATAATTCATAATAATATGAGAATGAAATAAAATACATTCATCCTTTTGGAGGCCACACATGCAGGATAAAAGAAGCGGAAAGATTGTCGTGGTTTCCCACTGCATCCTGAATGTTCACTCCCTAGAAGATGATCTTGCCATCTATCCCGGCCTTGAAGAGGAAGTGGTCGAGCTTCTCATGAAAAAAGGCGTGGGCATCTACCAGATTCCCTGTCCAGAAGTCGAGCTGGCCGGAATCTTTAGGAAGGCTCTGCCTAAGGATTCGTATGACCACCCAAAAATCAGGAAGGTTTACAGGAAACTGGCAGAATCTATCAGTCAAACCCTACAATGGTACACGAAAAAGGGGTACAAAATCGCAGCCGTCATCGGAGCCGAAGGAAGTCCCACCTGTGGAATAGAGCGTGTCGGGAGATGGAAGACAAACATCAAGGGAAAGAAACAGTTTCCTCGAGATATCGAGTTTGTTCCGGGAATGGGTGTCTTTATGGAGGAGTTTAAAACAGCCCTGAGTAAAATCAGAGTCCAGCCACTATGGATTGGAATACCAGGAAAATCCATTCGCTCCATAAATCCTGAGAGCTTCGAAAAAACTCTGAATAAACTTGATAAAATCTGCACATAAATCTTCTTAGTTTTTCGACACCAATTTCATAACTCGACTGCCGTATTACACGGAAAAGAAAAAGAATACACCGACACACAATACGATTTAGAGAATACATTATTATGGAAACTTCTTATTAAATTTTCAGAATACTTTTTGAAGGAAAGAGTTGTAATCTGTCTTTTTGATGAGTATAATTTTGAATCGCTTTATGAAAAAATCTTTCATGAAATCCCTATTTTCAACAAAATCCATTCCCCCAGTCTCAAATTTTTTTTATTCTGCCTTATCTTTACAAAACCTACATTAAGGAGGGAGAAACATGAAAAAAAGCAACAATCTAAAACTTCATTCACGCCGTGGGCCAATCAAATTCCTTGTATTAACTGTCCTTATCCTCTCATTCGCAGCGAATGGGCTTGTGGCGGAAAACACCCCGATTAAAAAAGCCAACTACAAGCTCGCGGCGCGGTTCACTTCAGCCAAAATGCGAAAAATGGCCTTTTCAACATCTGTCAGTGCGCACTGGTTAAAGTACAGTGACCGCTTCTGGTACACCTACGAAACCAGCGAAGGCAAGACTTTCTACATCGTTGATCCTATCCGAAAAACCAAACGGCCTTTATTCGACAATGTCAAAATGGCGGCCGAGCTGACCCTGATCACCAAAGATCCTTACGATGCCAAGCACCTTCCCATAGACAAGATAAAATTCGTTAAAAAGGACCGGGCCATCCAGTTCGAAGTAGAAAGTTCGCAGGAAGAAAAAGAAGAGCCTGAAAAGAAAGAAGAAGTGGAGAAAAAAAAGGAAGAGATAGAAAAAGAAAAGGAAAAAGAGGAAGAAAAACCCAAGAAAAAGATCTTTTATTTCGAGTACGATATCGTCACTGGCAAGCTCACTTTACTCAAGGATTACAAAAAGCCACCGGAGCGGCCACGATGGGCCTCTATTTCACCGGATGAACAAACCATCCTTTTCTCCCGTCACTACAACCTCTATTACATGGATAAGGAAAACTATGAGAAGGCTCTGGAAGACGAGGAAGACGAGAGTATCGTCGAGCATCAGCTGACCACGGATGGAGAAGAACACTACAGCTACGGCCGAGGTCAAAGAGGCGAGACCAACGTGGATAAGGAAAAGAACAAGGACAAACGCAAAGGCGTTCGAGTCATTTGGTCCAGGGACTCCAAAAAGTTTGCCATGGTCCGAACAGACTCGCGGGAGGTCAAGGACCTCTGGGTCATCAATTCCATCGCCGAGTCCCGTCCGACGCTGGAAACGTACAGATACCAGATGCCAGGTGAAGAAGAAGCTCCTCTTCCTGAAATCCTGATCTTCGAGCTTGAAACAAAGAAAAAAATCAAGGTGGAAACAGACCGGTTTAAAGACCAGTCCGTCTCTATCCTCACAGCGCCATCTCTGGCTAAAAACCGCGATGATGAAAACCGGCCAAGCCTCTGGCTGTCTGAGACTCCGGATAAACTCTACTTCTCCCGCACCAGCCGCGACCTGCACCGCATCGATATCTGTGTGGCCGATGCCGTAAGCGGCGAGACGAAGGTCCTGATCGAAGAGCGGCTCAACACCTATGTCGAAACACGGCGGATGAGATTGGTTAACAACGGAAAAGAACTCATCCATTGGTCAGAGAGAGACGGATGGGCGCATTTCTATCTTTTTGATGAAAACGGCAAACTCAAAAAACAGCTCACTTCCGGTCCCTGGCACTGCGAGAATATCATGGGAGTCGATGAAAAGAACCGAATACTCTATTTCACTGCCAATGGCCGGGAAAAAGACGAAGACCCCTATTATTACCACCTGTATAAAGTCAATCTGGACGGAACCGGTCTCAAGCTACTCAATAAAGGCAATTTCACGCATCGTGTCAGTCTGTGCGATTCGAACCGCTTTTTCGTCGATAACTACTCCCGTGTCGATACAGCGCCTGAATCTGTTCTGTACGACAACCTGGGTAATCTCCTGATGAGACTTGAAAAGGCTGACCTTTCTCTGCTCATGCAGGCCGGGTTCAAATTTCCGGAAACCTTTAAAGTCAAGGCAGACGACAGCATCACTGACATCTACGGAGTGATGTATAAGCCGTTCGACTTTGATGAGACCAAACTGTATCCGATCATCGCCTATGTCTACCCGGGGCCGCAAACGGAAAGTGTGCCCAAATCATTCTCCGCACGGGGGGGGGACCTCACACTGGCCCAGTTCGGATTCATCGTTATCTGTGTGGGTAACCGGGGTGGACATCCCGCCCGTTCCAAGTGGTACCACAATTATGGCTACGGAAACCTAAGAGATTACGGGCTCGCCGATAAAAAAGCGGCCATCGAGCAGTTGGCGGCCAGGCATTCTTTCATTGATATTGATAAGGTCGGAATCTACGGCCATTCCGGAGGCGGATTCATGTCCACAGCTGCGATGCTCGTTTATCCCGACTTCTTTAAAGTGGCGGTCTCATCTGCGGGCAATCACGAAAACAACGTCTACAACAGATGGTGGAGCGAAAAGCATCACGGGGTTAAGGAAGTCGTTGATAAAGACGGGAATATCACATTTGAATACAGTATCGAAAAGAATTCCGAGATCGCTAAAAATTTGAAAGGGAGACTCCTGATTACCACGGGTGACATTGACAACAATGTCCATCCAGCGAACACCTTGAGGCTGGCCAACGCGCTCATTAAAGCCAATAAACGCTTTGACTTTTTCATCTTCCCTGGACAGCGCCACGGTTTCGGGAGCATGAACAACTACTGGTTCTGGCTGAGAGCGGACTACTTCTGCAAGCATCTTATCGGAGACTACTCACAGAGCGTGGACATGATCGAGCTCAACCGCGAAAAGGAGATGACCGGCGACAAAGATCGTTGACAAACACCTAGAGGAACTAGAGCCAGGTCTCGAGAGTTGAGGATTAGGGTCAATCTTTATCTGGATAGTCAGACTGAGACTAAATTTTTGTCCTTAGGTATCCATTGCGGATAAGCCTGAACAGCTTTCAATCCTTGTCTCCGATCCACACAACTTTCAAGGCCTGACCCCGATTTCCAGCTTTTCTTTTATTTCAGTCTTTCCGGCTGAAAACCAGATTGCCGCCCAGGTAGGTCTGTTCGACCTGGAGTGAAAGAAACTCACGAACCGGAATACTCAAGATATCATCCGAGAGAACGATGAAATCAGCCAGCATACCCGGAAGAATCCGGCCGTTGATATCCTCTGCGAAGCCTGAGTAGGCGGCCTCGACTGTATAGGCTTTCAGCACTTCTTCCCGTGAGAGGCACTGGTCAGGATACCAACCTCCATCTGGCTGACCTTCCGGATTCTGGCGCGTCATGGCTGCATACATGCCATAAAACGGATTCAAGATTTCACCGGGGAAATCAGAATTGAGAGTGAGGTGGACGCCGGAATCAAGAAAAGACCGCCATGCATACGCCCCTTTGATCCGATCTGGCCCGACACGTGTCTCTGCCCAGGGCATATCAGAAGTGCAGTGAGGAGGCTGCATGCTGAGAACGATTCCGAGAGGAGCAAACCTTGGGATATCCTCAAGGGCAACAACCTGGGCATGCTCGACACGTAACCGATGGTCTTTCGCTTCAGGGATATCTTCGACGGCCCGGCGAAAAGCATCTAAAGTTATGCGGTTTGCCCGGTCTCCGATCGCATGAACCGCCACCTGGAGTCCGCTTTTGAGCGACCGAGAAGTCAATCGAACTAACTCCTGCTCAGATGTGACGATCAACCCTGTTTCTTCAGGCGCATCGCTGTATGGCTCCAACATGGCCGCTCCGCGTG
Organism: uncultured Eubacteriales bacterium; assembly: GCA_964346585.1. GTDB lineage: Bacteria > Acidobacteriota > Aminicenantia > Aminicenantales > Aminicenantaceae > SOIA01. The sequence continues at coordinate 7,734 of CAYFVQ010000181.1, forward strand.
ATCCCAAAGCGCCATCGACAAAAATCTTTACACAGCGAACGAATAACATTTGTTCTGGGTCAACTTCCGGACCTTTCCGGAAATAGGACTCGATAAGGTCTTCATCCGTCCAATCCAGCATGACATAGATGCGACTTCGGAGTTGATCTTTTTTCAACAGCGATTGGAAGGCTTCCAGCATCACGGCTGTGGTCCTGGCTTCGTGCACGGAGGTCAATCCGTGTTTCAAGCATTCCTCGATAGCCATTTGCAGAGCTTTTTGCATTTGCTCCTGGGATAAAGGTGGGATATGCCGAGTGACAAGCTCCTGAGCCTCATTGGTCAGAATACCAGTGGGTTTTCCGGATTCGGAATCCTTGAGAATGGCACCATTCGGAGGGTCAGGAGTATCTGCCGTGATTCCCGCCACATCCAGCGCTTCATCATTGATCCAGCAGGCAAATCCGTGCAGGCCTCTGAGATAGACCGGATTCTCAGGTGACACCCGACTGAGCTCATCGTTCGTGGGATAATTTTTGGCCCAGGCTCCCTCATCCCATCCCCATCCAGTGATCCACTGTCCAGGCGGAGTCTCCTTGACTCGCTCAGCGACTCGGGCGATAACAGCCGCGGGTGTTTTAATTCCTTCGACGTTCAATTCCAGAAAGCTTTGTCCCAGGCTCAACAGATGTCCATGGGATTCGATTATCCCAGGCATAACCGTTTGGCCTTCCAGGTCGATGACCTCTGCATTGGGGAAAGAATCCCTCATTTTCTGTGTACTCCCAACAGAAAGGATCTTTCCCTGTCCGACCGCCAGAGCCTCGGCTTCTGGATTCTCTTCATCCATTGTCACTATGTGACCATTTATGAATATTTTTTCTACTCGAGGTGGTTCGCGACCTTGGCCGCAACCGAACATGATTATCAGGATAAATACAGATATCAAAACTATAAACATCCGAAACAGAGACAAGTTTCTTCCTGACATATCCCCTTCTCCTTTATCAATTTATCCTAGCGGCTCTGACGAACTGGTTGGATAAAATGCGCGGGAATGGCGTGAAAAATCTAAAGAGAGCGAAGCCATTTCCGTGTATTTTGCTCACAAAACTGCCCAAATATATGGAAGAGAATCAAGTTAATCACCCTATATTCAGTAGTTTCTTTGCATTTCCGCCGAGCATACCTGCCTTTTTCTCTTCAGATACATCCAAGTTCTCAATGCTCTCGACCATTTGCTTAAGGCTTCCGATTTGATGAGGATAATCGCTCCCGGCCAAGATGTGGTCCGCCCCTGCAAAATCAACCGCCAGCTTCAACGCTTTAATATCAAAATTGACGGAATCGTAATAAAAATTCCTCAAGTATTCACTCGGAGATTGGCTGATATGTTCTCTGCATTCCTTAAACGCAAAATACCCTCTATCCAATCTTTCGGCAAGGTAAGGAATCGCCCCGCCGAGATGGGCCAGAACCCATTTTATGTTCGGAAATCTTTCCGCCACACCGCTGAAAACCAGCTTCGCGGCCGCCAGCGTGGTGTCAAACGTGAACCCGACGAGCGGCATGAGCCAGTATTCTGTCATGGCCTCGACACCGACAGGAAAATTGGGATGGATGTAAAACACTGCATTAAGCTCATTCGCTCTCTCATACATCGGCCAAAACCGCTTGTCACTCAACGCCACCCCGTTGATGTTGCTGTAAACCATCACTCCTCTGAATCCCAAATCTTTGAAAACACGCTCCAACTCAACAGTTGAGGCTTCAGGATCATTCATCGGGAGAGTGGCTAAGGCCGTAAACCGGTCAACATGTTCATCCATAATTTTCGCCAAACCATCGTTGACCATCCGCGCGAGTTCTGCTGAGCGCTCGGGAGTCTCGATCTGTGTTCCTGGGGTCGTAAACGTGAGAATTTGCATATTGACCCCGGCCTTTTCTAATTCCTTTTCCCGAAAATCGATATCCCTGTGTCCTGGCACGAGGATGTTGTAGTCTCCTGGATAATGCAAGAGCGGATTATCGTCCGCATCATATGTCACTTTAACATTGCTCGGCCCCTTTTTGATAGCCTCAAGGTATTCTGGAGGATAAAAATGGTTGTGAAAGTCAATGATCATCTGGCTAACTCCTTTTCTTTTTTCTTGCCCACAGATAATAGACTGGCAGTCCTGAAAACACCAGAGAGAGTCCGAACAGACTTTCTCTGGGATCAGATATCATTTGATTGGCGACTATGGCCAAGGATGAGATGATAAACACGGCTGGAATCACAGGATACCCCCAGATTTTGTATTCACGGACAACATTCGACCGATGCCGCAGCAAGATCAATCCAAAAGCCATAAGAGCAAAGAAGATCCACTCGGTATAGACAACTCTGGTAAACAGTGTGGTATACGTGCCGGTTGCAACAAGAACCGATGACCAAACCGCCTGAAGGAAGATAGCCCTGTGAGGCGTGTGGTAACGAGGATGAACAGCCCCTACCCAACGGAATAAAAGCCCATCTTTCGCCATGGAGTAATAAACGCGAGGCCCACAAAGAATGATGCCGCTGAGCGCACCGAACGTCGAAAAAATAACCAGTGCGGACATGAACGAACCACCTCCATACCCGAGGAGAGCATCCGCGGCATCCGCGGCAATCCGTTTGGATGTAGCGACCTCTCTGAGGGGCAATATGTACATGTATACGGCATTCAAAGCGATATAACATAAGGTGACTGTCAATGTTCCAATCATCAGAGCCCGTGGAATCGTTTTTCGAGGATTAAGGGTTTCTTCGGCATTATACGTGACCATATGCCATCCCCCAAAAGCAAACAGCCCAGCAACAAGTGCGAGAAAAAAATGATGCACAGAAATCCCAGTGTGGGCGACATCATCCATCACAAAATGCTCAGGAATCCTCGAACCCAATGAAAATCCCAGAATAATAATCACAACTATTGCGATCACTTTTCCTAGAGTAAAGAGAGTTTGCATTGCACTGCCCTGCTTGACGCCCAAAAAATTTACTGCGGAGATTATTAGAATGACTCCAACCGAAATGACTTTAATCCCGATATTACCCAAGTGTATAAAATAACCGACGTAGCGAGCAAAAATGACAGCAATCGCGGCGATAATCCCGGAATGGATACTCCAGAACATTGCCCATCCCCATAAAAACCCGACAGAAGCAGAAAATGATTCTTTGAGGAAAACATAAACCCCTCCGGTCTGAGTGAAGATCGAGGCCATCTCCGCACAGACCATCGCTCCGAAAAATGTCAGTATACCTGCAATCAACCAGACCATGAATACGCCAAGTACAGAGGGAACCTGACCTGTTATTTCTGAAGGTTGGACAAAAATCGAGGCACCGATTATCGTCCCCACAACCATAGCTGTGGCCTGAGGCAAACCGATGGCTCTTCTCAGCTCTGGCGTTTTAGACTCACTCATGATCCGATGGTGATGCACTCCTTTTTCATTCCTATCTCATCAGACATTAATTCTATTCAAGATTCTTTCCTTGCCATTCTTCCTCTTTTCATTTGGTCTGTGGTTTTCTTCTTTTGAAATGAATGAACAACAGGATACCTATAGCCATGAAGATCAAACCAGCCCAGGCATGTTTTGGCTTTTCTATCAGGGTGTTCACCACAAAAAATGAGGAGATTAAAATAAACACGGCTGGAGTAATGGGGTAACCAAGAGTTTTATACGGGCGGGCAATATCTTTCCGTGTCTTGCGAAACAGATAAACAGCAAAAGCCGTCAAAGCGAAAAAAATCCAATCAATGAACACAACATACGTGATCACATCTTCAAATGTTCCCCAGAAAAGAAGCAGAATAATGGCCCAGACGGATTGAGTGACTATAGCGTTGACAGGAGTCCGGAACCGGGGATGAACCCAGGCCAGTTTTTTGAAAAAGATGCCATCATCGGCCATCGCATAATAAATCCGGGGTGAGGAGAGCGTGTATATTCCGGCGGTCCCGATAACAGATATGGCAATGATGATGGCAATCAGAATCCCACCAAAGGGAATCACTGAACTCACCGCATCCGCTGCCAGACTCTCAGACCCAACGATTTTATCAACCGGCAACAGAAAAAGATAAGCCAGATTCGTCAGAAGGTAAACCAGAGCAACAACCAATGCTCCCACTATCATGGCTCGGGGAACTGTCCGCTGGGCATTCTTTGCCTCCCCCGCAACAAATGAAGCGTGCTGCCATCCTCCATATGACCAAAGAACACCGATGAGCGCCAGACCGAATGCGACAAGCAGATTGTCCGTGGGAAAAGCATCAGCTGTCTGAGCTCTGAGTAATCCAGGTTTTCCCATGAAAAAACCTATACAAATAACTCCTGCGACTCCGATAAGTTTCAGTCCGGTAAATATGTTCGAAAATACCTCTCCGGCTTTGACCCTGAGGATGTTTATGATGGTGACAATAATGATTGCTGAAACAGCAACAACTTTGATCCCAGTATTTCCCAGCGGAATTAGAAATCCCAAATAATAGGCAAAGGCAATGCTCAGCGCTGCGATGGCTCCGGAGCATATCACAAGTAAATACGCCCATCCGTACAGATACCCGAACAGGTCCCCATACGCCTCTTTCAAGTAAACATAGACTCCTCCGGCCTTTGGAAACATGGCACCCAACTCCGCAAATGTCAGTGCTCCGGCTAAGGTAACAATCCCCCCTATTCCCCAGATCAGAAGAATGAGCCAGGGGGAAGAAAGGTGGCCTGCGATCTGAGAGGGAGTTAAAAAAATACCCGAACCAATACAGGAGCCGATCGCCACCATGGTCAATCCATACAGGGTTAGCTCTTTTCTCAGTTCAGTCATAGTGAATTCTTTCTTACTAAATCATCATCCTGCTATCCAGACGCTGTGATAAGGGCAAAAACTGAGGAAAAATACAACCAGCAAATATGCCTGGGTGAACCCAATTAGATAATGTAGTCATAAGCACCTCATTCTATGATGATCTCATCCACAAACAACCACGCCTTGCCGCCAGCGCCTGGATGCCCTTCTGGACATATGCCGATGTTCCTCACTTTTATTTTCAAAAAACGAGTTCTCAAATCCTTGAATTCTCTCGATATATTATTGATTCCTTGTTCTGCGATTCTTACAATTTCGCTTTTAAGAATGCGGCCCGCAGACCTGAAATTCTCACCCGTTTCAGAGACAAAGAATTCAACAGCAACAGGCAGGAAAATCCACGAACCCTCATTCTCCAGACACCCAACAGTAATCTCATTGATTTCTTTCATTTTCCCAAAGTCAATGGTCGCTTCCAGGTCATCCCCTTCAAAGCCCATCCAAGCGCGGTCGCTATAATTTTCAATGCCTCTCTGACCATCTACCAAAGAAAGCTCCCCCTTTGATGAAAATCTGGAGTTTGGTCTATCCTTCAAGGTGACATTTTTAATCCCGAAAATCCGTGTATAGTCAGTCACTGAGTGAGCGCTAATCACTCTATCTTTCATGCTAACTGCCGTCACAACAGCGCTCTTCTCGAGGAGAATCGGCCCCTGATAAACCGAAGAACCAGCATCAGGTTCACTCCCATCCAGTGTGTACCGAATATCCACTTCATCCGCATCCACAGAAAAAGAGATTTCTTTAGGTGTAGTGTACAGCCCGCTCTTTAACGAGCTTTTGGGTTTAGGCAGGTATCTCCTTTGATTCAGACTCGCCTGTTTTTTATTGATTTTGAATGCTCCCAGGATTGGCCTCCCGATCCACTCATGAGGCTGTTCGAGCCCAAAAAGATAGGCAATAGTCGAAGCGGTATCAAAGAGATTAACAGGCTGCTCGATCATCCTGTTATGAATCGTTCCAGGACCGGTGATAATCCACGGAACGACCAATTCAGTCATGCTTTCCCCGCCATGTCCTGTTCCCACTCCGCCGTGGTCAGAGACCACGATGATATGGCTTTCTTCATACATCCCTTCATTTTTAAGTGTTTGAATAAACTCTCCTAGGGCGCGATCCACATTCGCGATCGATTCGTAGTACTCCTCAGATGTATAGCTGTGCTCATGGCCAACTTCGTCCGGTTGACCGATGTAGATGAACACAAAATCAGGTTTCCTATCCAGGATATAAGGAATGGCTTTATCCATTGTCTCCTCAAATCCTTTCGTCAGCTGAACGTTATTTAAATATTTGGGGTTAAAGATATTTCCCAATCCCTCCCAGTCATAGAATATGGCTGTTTCTGCATCCGGCATTTGATCCCTCAAAAGCATGAAAATTGAGGGAAAGAATCCGTCCGCATCCATTATTGTGGCTTCTATTGAATAATTATCCTTTCGCCAGCTGTTAGAGGTCATCCCATGCTGCTCCGGACTCGCGCCAGTCAAAATACTTCCCCATATGGGAGTGCTCACTGTGGGCATGACTCCCCTCGCGTTCAACGAAATGGCTCCATTTTCAGCCAGAGCGTTGAGATGAGGTGTTCTGGCATACTGAAAGGCATCTATGCCCATGCCATCAATTCCGATCAGAATCACTCTTTTCGCCTTTGGTTTTGGCGAAAAGATCGAGCATCCAGTTATGAAAACGGCAAGACCAATGAAAACTAGAGAAATAATAAAAACACTTTTTTTCTTAAGATTCATGTTGTCCATAACGGTTCTCCTGTTTCTTGGTGGATTCATCTCTTTCAAAAAACTCAAATGGGTATATATAACAAGAACGGATGAAGTTCAACCACGAAGGTAAGAAGAAATGCGGTTCTAACAGAACCGGGATTGTGCAAATCTTTCCGCAAAAAAATAAATTCGGCGCGAAAGAAAGGTCATCTCTTTTTTTGCCTGGCATGGAAAAGAGAAGATGCCGGAATAGTCTGTTTCTCGATTCTAGGCCCGGAATAGGACACTTCGAAGTCCACTCCTCCAGTCTTCTGGAAGAAGCCGACTGT
>CAYFVQ010000182.1:0-12718 GCA_964346585.1 uncultured Eubacteriales bacterium
ATGGCGCCGTCAGTGGCCACATTGAGGATAAAACCTCCTGCGACAAACTGGTAAGAGACGATAGCTGTAAAGGAGATGATGAGAGCGATGGCTCCGACTAGCCTGGCAGTTGGTCCATAACGGACTTCAAGAATGTCGCCGATGGTGTACTGGCCGAACGTACGGACTTTACCAGCCAGAAAGTAAATGACGACAATTCCCACCCAGGCACCTGCAGCCATCCAAAGAGCGGAAAGGCCCGCTTTGGATGCAAATTCTGCGCCGGCGATAAAAGTTCCTGAGCCAATCCAGGTACAGATCAACGTGAAAACCATGACTCCAGTCTTCAGGCTTCGACCGGCAACCATGAAATCTTCCTGGCTTTTAACACGTCTGGCTCTGTAGAAGTTAAACCCGGTTAGAACGAGAAGATAAGCAAGGATTATCCAGAGATAAATAGACATGATATCCTCCTTTTTGCTATTTCAATCCCAAAACAGTGATTCAACTTCTCTGTCATGTTGATATGTTTGTCAATTTGGATTTATTTTAGAGGTCTTCCCCTTTTTGTTCAAGTTTTATGGAATAGAGGCTGGTGATATTCGGCTCAGCCATGGTTGTTCCGTGGATATAATCGGCCACTTCCATGGTTTTAGTGTTATGGGTGATGATGATGAATTGTGTTTGCTCTTTGATTTTTTTCATCAGCTCTAAAAACCGTGCCAGATTGACGTCGTCAAGAGCGGCATCCACTTCATCCAGCACACAGAATGGAGTGGGTTTATACCGGAAGAGAGCGAAGAAAAATGCCAGACTGGTCAGGCTCTTTTCCCCTCCTGAGAGAAGAGAGAGAGTCTGCACTTTTTTCCCTGGGGGTTGAGCTTTGATTTCTATCCCGCTGTCTAAAGGATGGCTCTCATCTGAGAGCGATAGCGCAGCTGCGCCTCCGTTGAACAGGATAGAGAAAACATCCTGGAAATGTGTGTTGACCTCTGTCAGAGCTTTCAGGAACTGAGTTTTGCTCTCCTGGTCGATTTTCTTGATTGCTTCGCGTGTTGTATCTATGGATTCCCGCAGGTCTTTTTTCTGCTGGATGAGAAAATCAAATCTTTTTTTCTGGATCGTGTATTCTTCTTCTGCCATTAAGTTGACAGATTTGAATTTTTGAAGCTTTTCTTCGAGCTCTGCCAGTTTTTCATCGATTTGCGTATCTGGGACCTTCTCCTCAGGAATTTCCTTTTTGACTTCCTGGAGAGTTTTTTTAAGGTCCTGCCAGCAGCTCTCTTCAAGATTCACCAGGTCTCTGTCCATCTCCGCCTTGCTGATTTCCCGTTTGACTCGCTCTTCTTTCCTGGCTTCGCTTTCTTCTCTTAGTTGGTCTATTTTTTCTTCCAGGTCTTTTTGCTCCGTTTCCAGCTTCTGGAGGAGAGAGTCGTTCTGACTGAGTTCCTTTTCTTTTTTTCCCCGGTCTTTTTCGAGCTCTTTCACTTTATCTGTAATGTCTTTAATGGTTTCTTTAGCCTGGACCTTGTCCTTCTCGCAATTCTGAATTTCTTCCTGAAGAGACTTCTCTTTAGTGACGAGGTTTGCCTGCCTGCCTTTCAGTGTTTTGAGCCTGTGTTCCAGGTTGTTGATTTTCTCATCCAGAAGGTCAAGACCCGCCTTCAGTTCAAAGAAATCTTTCTTTTTCTGTTCGTTCTTCTCCTGTTGCCGTGCGATTTCCTTTTCTTCTTTCTCTAGTTTTTCTTTTATTGTATTTTCTTCCTCCCTTAATTTTTCAAGAGAAAGGGAATCTTTTTTTTGGGCCAAGCTCTCTCTGTCAGCAGTTAAGGCTTTTATTTCGTTATTCAAGATTTCGATATTGGCTTTGATTTTCTCTGTCTCTGTTTGGTCATACTTTTTTTCTTTTTCGATCTCTTCAATCTTTCTTTCCAGTTGATCGATGATTGTGAGTTTGTCCTCGATTTCTTCTTCCAGTTTTTGTTTTTTCTCGGTGCTTTCTTCGAGATCTAGACTGAGAGGTTTGACCTTTTTCTCAATCTGCTCAAGCCGCTCTTCTATCTTCTTTATTTCAAGGCCGAGAGTGAAAATTCCTTCTGTTTTCTGACCCAGTTTCAACAGTCCGGAGGAGAACAGTAGGTCTCCTTGAGGTGTGATGTAGTTCAGAGAAGGGTAGAGGAGCCAGAGCTGGATGGCGCTCTCAATTTCTTTGACAACCGCCGCTTCTTGAAGATGAATGCGGTCTATGATTTTTGGGCTCGGCTTGAGATAGGATGTGAAAAATCCCAACACACGAGGGTCTTCATAGATTTTTGATGGAATTTTCTCTTTTTTTTGAGGGGAGAGGAGGATAAAGTTGCCTCTTAATTTTTTCTCGCTTAAAGTTTTCAATAAATCTTGAGCTGGAATGAGTGTTGCTTTGGCTTCATCTTTCCAGAAAACATCGATCAGTGGCGCATGTTCAGCATCTGTTTCGATGGAGTCGGCCAGGATGCCCAGAGTTCCGGAGATGTCCTCAGAAACACCGGCGTCTCTTTCTTTTTTCTCCAGTTTTTTTAGGGCCTGGAGGTGATGAGTCTCCTCTTCATTTTTGGCCTTCAAGCCGGAGATTTTGTTTTGAAGGTTGTCGATTGAGGAGAGAATCTTCTCCAATTCTTTTTGATGGGCCGTGAGGGCTTTTTTCTTCTCATCCATGGATTCCTGAGTTTGAAGGAGTTCTTTTCTTTTCTGCTCCAGTATGCCGGTTTTTTGCTCCAGAAGGGAACGCTCATTCGAGAGCTGCTCCTTGAGTTTTTCCTCCTGACGAACGATTAGTTCGACTTCTTTTTCGATTCTCACGTTTTCATTCTTTATTTCTGTGTGTTCAGAGAGCTTCTGGAAGTATTCATTCCTCATGGCTTCGAGAGCGCTTCCTCTACCTTCCAATTTCCTCTGAAATGTTTGATTTTCCTTATCCGCTTGGCTGAGAGCTTTTTGTTTTTCAGAAAAAGTTTGTCGTGTGTTTTGACGGTCTTCGTCGACTTCGGTGATTTCTTGGGCGATCTGAAGCTTCTCCTGTTTAACCTCTTCTAAGTTTGTGATCGCTCTTTTCTTCTGTTCCAGGACAAACTCGGCTCTCTTCGCTTCCTTGTCTTTCTCTGTCTCCAGCTGAGAATGCTGAGACCTGAGTGCGAACAGGTTTTTCTGGCTGTCTTTGATTGATTGTTCGAAGTCCCAAACTTCTTTTCTCTTGGCGGCCAGGTTTTTTTCTTCCGTTTTAAGGAGAGCGACAGTCTCTTTTTCCTGGCTCATGCATATCTCATACTGGTGCGTGATGTCATGCAGGTTCTTTTCGACTTGTAAGATTTTTTTTCGATAATGGAGAGAAGTGAGCTTTCTGATTTTTTCTCTCAATTGTCGATATTTGATCGCCGCATTCGCCTGCCTCTTCAGCGAGTTCTTTGCTCTCGAGACTTCTGAGATGATGTCTTCCAGCCTGGTCAGGTTGAGCTCGCTGATTTCCAGTTTATTCTGAGCCTGTCTTTTTTTAGTTTTGTAATACGCTGTTCCCGCGGCTTCTTCTAAAAGCAGCCTTTTCTCCACAGGCTTGGATGTGAGAAAGAGCCCGATTTGACCCTGCTCTATGACGAAATATTCCTTTTCAGCGATGGACCGATTCCATAAGGCATCCTGTATGTCTTTCAACCTGACCACTTTTCCGCCCATCCTGTATTCACTCTCACCTGATCGGAAAACTCGGTGGTTGATGATGAGCTCTTCACTCTCATCAGCCAGGAAAAGTGCGACATCCGCCATGCCTAATGGTGATCTCTGTGTGTTTCCGTTAAAGATTATGTCTTCGCTTCTTTCACCCTTTAGAGACTTTGCTCTCTGTCCACCAAGAACCCAGAGTAGGGCATCGACAATATTGCTTTTTCCGGTACCGTTAGGTCCGACGATGGCTGTTATGCCAGAGTGAAAGATGATCTTGGTTCGTTCGGGGAATGATTTGAATCCTTGGAGTTCTATCTTTTTTATGAGCATATTGTGAACTGCGGTCTCCTTGACAGCTCTAAATGATTTTCTGAATCTTATCTGTGCAAGGAATAGCTATTTTACCCGATTTAAATAGATTGTCAAAGAATAATCAAATGGGGACGTTCCCCAAGGTACCACCTTAGCCCAATAACCCCTCATTTTGGCAAATCGAGTATAAAACAATATAGTGTTAATGAAATTGTTGTTCTAAGGTGGTACCTTGGGGAACGTCCCCTAGGATTCTTGTAAGGAACTGTATATCAATTGTTGGAGATTTTTGACAAACTCAATCTTTTCAGGTTTGGAAGGATTCGTCTTCTCAAAAGTCAGAGGCGGTAAAAACTCGACAATCAGACGGGGCTTCACATATTTTTTATTCTTAAAGAAGCGGATGAGCCGTTTGATAGCTTTGTAGGGAAAAAATCTGTGGGCCACATACTGCCAGTATGTTTTTTTTGTGATCATAGGCGCTTCTTTCACAATGCTCGGGACAATTTTCACTGTTTTGCCTCGCTGGAAAAGGTGGCTGGCTAGGGTTGGAACGATAGTCTGGTACACGGGATTTTCAACTGTCTTGTGTGTTTGTCCTCCACTGGGTGCGATCGCAATGGGTATGTCGTTATCAAGGCTCTTTATGCACTCTAGATAGGCCTGTTTATTGGTCTTGCGTTTTCTGAGCCTATCTTCCTCTGAGGTCGGATCAAACAAATCAACGTGAATGATTTTCAATCTGTTTGCTTGGGCAATCGCGTATTTTGTCATAATATTGATAAATTTGGAGTACCACAGTTTTATCCAAAAACTTTTTCGCGCCTTTTTTTGAAACTTGGGCGGGAAGATTGCATTCTCTACCTCTTTGTGCAGTTCAGTGAAATATTCCGGGCTGGCGATTATGGTCTCAGCCAGAAATCTTATGTTCGGCTTGGTTGGAGCTGCCATTCCGAGATAAACGGGCTCTCCCCGGCGCGTTATATGATTATAAACATAGATTATCGGACCATTATTGGGTATGTTCTCCAATCCGACTGCCTTGGGTTTTGGACAAACAGGGAATGTTCTGACTAAAGCTCTTATGTGCTTGTAAGAGAAACTGATCATTTTCCCTTGTTCAGAATCCTTTTGGATATTATAGCTTTTTTTTAAAGAAAAATGAAAAGCATAAGCATTCTTATTTCGATATTCACGTGGACAAATCAAGTTTTAAAGTGTAACTTTGAGCAAAATAGATCTAATTAGTAATGTCATTGCGAACTCAACAATTATAAGTAGCAATTGTCATTGCGAGCGCAGCGTAGCTATCCCATAGAGTGAAATGAAGTCATAATTTAAATAAAGTCTCTTTTTATGAGATTGCCACGCTGTGCTCGCAATGACACAAGGGTGAGATTGTCACGCTCCCTTCAGTCGCTCGAAACGACACTTTTGTCTTCAGTCTCATTAAATAAAAGTGTCGCCTAATTACTGAGCATAAATAACTGCCCAATTTTTCCCATTAATAGAGGAACATTTTTATCATTCATTTTCATTCAGTGATTTTGCTCATCAATGCTTCGGCAGGCTCCCAAACTTTCATCCCGTTAAGTCTGGAAGTCTCAGGATTTGTGTATAGAGAGAAACGGAGAAGGCCGTTTATTCCCAGATCATGTTAGAAGCAACGAGTTTTTGAAATCCGCTTTCTTTTTCGTACAAAGCATGCATGCGGTCGATCTTGAATTTCTTTGATTGAGCTTTTTTCAGGGAAGTCCGGCCGATGAAAATACCTTCGGCATTAAATATATCCACCATCTCTTCATCCGGCGATTCTCCGTCTTCGTATGTCTCGACGTATATTCTTCCCTGAGTGTCGACAAAGAAATTTTTAATGGCAGGAAGAAATTCCGGAAAATAAGCCTTCATCTTGTGCACGCGGTACATTGGGGATTCCATATACCAGTCCATTCGTTCAGTTTTGTAATCCTCCGGAGTTCTCACTTTTTTGAACTCCTTCCTGATTGTCTTTATGTTTTTTCCCTGAAAATTGTAAATGTTGATTTCAAAATCCGGGCTTTCCTGACTTGTGGAGTAGATCTTGTCTCCGGATATCTGGCACCTGATGTTTGTTGTGAAGAGATTGATTTTGGCGCTCTTGAAGGGATTCGCTCTGTTCACTTTCTCCTTCAGTACCTTTATCTTATTGAAATCCGCATCAAGGATGACCAGTTGAACGTTAAAATTATCCACCTCGCGGTCGAACAAATTCTCATCAAACAGGAATCCTTCACTGCCAGGCAAGACCAGACTGACCATTCCTGCAGTAAGCATTTTGGATGTAACTTTTATCTCCTTGAGGAGTTCCCCGTCTGCCTTGAAAAAAATAAACTTGCTGTTGGCTCTATCATAAAGAGCGAACTCATCGTTTTCTGTTACCCACCACTCTTCTGGATAGATAAACTCACCAGGTCCTTGGCCTTTTTGCCCGAATTTTCGGATGAAATGTCCTTGATTATCAAATTTGAAGATTTGGGATTCGGTGAGGCAGTAAACGCTGCCTTTCGAATCCACGTCAAATCCCTGGACTTCTCCGATTCCGAGACTGGCCAGGTCTTCCTTTTCAAAATCGATGGTGAACGCTTCTTCCAGAGTGAAAGTCGACGGCTGCCCCTTTAATTTGTATGGCTTCAGGTGGTTGAAGACCACTTCCACTCCATCCTCAGTGTTTTTTTCTACCTTATCCGACCTTACTCCGCAAAAACAAAAGAGGAGAACAAGTATGAGTGCCAGCATGATTTTTTTCATCACCAACTCCTTCGTCTTTTTTATAGGATTATTCATGACTTCAGCTTCATATCTTGCGATAGTGAAGTAGAAATCCTACCCTCATCATAGATTTTCTTCGTTCTTTATGATAATTAACTTCGAACTTTTCTCAATCGTTTCATTCAGTCTCCTTTCATTACTTTACTTCATTCTCGATATAATCAAAAATCATTCTTGAAGAAATCAAAAATCCATTTTTCTCTTATTTTTCAATCAAGGAGATGGCCGCTTTAGCTCTCATAAGAGATGAACTGAGGCCTTGTCCAGTGCGAGAGGGAGTAAACAATCCTTTAGAGGAAGGTCGAAGAATTTTTCGGAATAATCAATGATTTTCCCTTTTGGCGGACCAGTATTGTTGCCCGAATGGCAGATGAGATGTTCGAGAATTCGAATTAAACTTTTGAGTTTTTGAAGCCCAAAAAGGACTTGAATCTCGTCGCGACGGAATCCGAAATAGAATAGAACGTGGGTAGAAAGAGCAATGTGAAAAACGTCGAAGTAGTCAGCCCCCCAATGATGGCCACAGAAATGGGCGCCCACATCTGTGCTCTTCGTCCCACGGCCTCAAATAACTGGGGAAGCAGAAAGGGGAGAGCCAGCGGCAGAACGCCAAAAATTGTTGTGATGGCCGTCATGATGATCGGCCGCATCCTATCCTTGCCTCCCTGGATGATGGACTCGTTCTTGCCCATCCCGGATTTTCGTAGTGTCCGGATATGGTCGATGAGAATGATCCCATTGTTGACCACGATCCCGAAGAGAACCAGTAGGCCAAGATAGGAAGTGGTGTTCAGTGTGATGTTCGTGATGGTGAATATCATGGCCACACCGAACATCGCCAGCGGCACAGCCATCACAATCGTGAATGGAGTCACGAATGATTCGAAAAGTGAGGCCATGATGATGTAGATAAAAACTAGAGCGAGAATGATCGCCAAGCCGGATTCTCCTTGGGATTCTCGAAAGCGCCTCCATCCAGCCCCCAGACTCCACGTGTAACCGTCTGGGAGTTCGACGGTGCTCATCGCCTGACGAATGTCCTCAGAGATGGCCATCATCCCTTCCCGTTTGGTGTTGATCCGGATGTTCAGTTTTGACTTTTTATTCTCCTTGCGGATGGAACTCGACCCCATCCGGTAGGAGATGTTTGTGATGGCGGAGATCGGGATCCGTTTGGATTGGGTTGGCAGGCTGATGTTCCGGAGGTCTTCTTCGTTGAATCCCTCCTCTCCCTGGATTTTTAATATAATGTCGATCTCACGATTTTCTGTTTTGAACTTCCCGATAGGCCGGTCAGAAAGAGAGGAGGAAATGGTGCGGGCCACCATTTGACTGCTCACTCCTGAACTCTCCGCTTTCTTCCGGTCCACCTGGACCATGATTTGTGTGTCTCCACCCTCCAGGTCACTGGTTATATCCTCCACATTTGGGACGGTTCGGAGCCTTTCCATGACCATCGGGGCTAGCTCTGTCAGTTTGGTGTAGTCCAGACCGATGAGTTCCACGGACACTCCACTGAAATGCCCGCCGCGGCCGAATCGCTGCCCGTATTCGTAGGTGATACCGGCTCGTCGGGGCAGGAGTTCCTTGAGTCTCTCCTTGATCTCAGTCACGGATGGTCCTTCATCTTCCAGGGCCAGCTCAAGACGCCCTCGGAAGCGACCCTGCCGCATACCTCGGATGCCGAATTCGGTTGTCACGTATTTTATCGCCAATTCCTCTTTATTTGAGAAAAGGAGCCTCTCGAAACCCAGGAAGAGGGCTTTCATTTCGTCCAGAGTAAAACTGCGCGGCATAAAGACCGAAACATTGACCTCTCGCTCGTCACTTCGAGGCATATATCCTTGTTCGATGTTTTTGAGGGTTTGGTAAGAGATAAAAAAGATTCCTGCGGCAAGGCCAACCATAAGGAGCTTGGTTTTCCAGTTCTTTATGGTGAAGCTGAGGATGCGTTCATAAAAGGAGGTCAGCTTGACCAGCCAACGGGCTTTCTCTCTGGTTTTACCGGCAAGAATGCGGCTTCCTGCCAGCGGAATGAATGAGAGGGAAACGATCAGTGAGGCGATCATTGCCAGGGAGATGGTCATCGCAAAATCCTTCATGAAACGACCGAATCCTGACTGGGACACAAAGCTCAACGAGATGAAAACAACAAGAGTCGAAAAGGTTGAAGCCGTGACAGCCAGAGCGACGTCACCGGCTCCTTTCAAAGACGCCTGCAGGGGGGAATATCCTTTTTCCTGTCGAAGTCGGAAGATGTTTTCCAGAACCACGACACTATTATCCACCAACATGCCCACGGCCATCATCAGTCCGCTGAGGGAGATGATATTGATGGTGATGTCAGCGTGAAGGACAGTCCGGTAAAGATACATGAAGCTGAATGTGAACACCATGGCCATGGGGATGGCCATGGCGATGATGATTGTGCTCCTGATTTTTCTCAGGAAGAATAGTAAAACGACAACTGCCATAAGGCCGCCGATGATTCCGGAGAGAGTGAGATCCTTAAGGCTTTTGAGGATATCTTCGGATTGGTCTCGATAGAAGATAGTGGTCAGATTCTGGAGCTCTGGTTGTGTCTCCTTGATCCGCGCCATGGTGGTCTTAACGTTATTGCATACATCCACGATGTTGGCGTTGGATGCCCGGTAGATCTGAAAGCGGACAGTTTCATTCCCATCCAAGCGGTTGAAGTCTTCTTTGGGAGGATAATCGTAGGTCACACGGGCGACATCCGCGATGGTCAATCCCTTGTTACTGACAGGGAGGCTTTTCACGTCCTCCAGTATCTTGAGCTCCCCTGGAATTCGGGCCACATAGCGCATGGCTCCATCTTCGACATATCCAGCCGAAATATTGATGTTGTTATTGCGGATGGTGTCGGTCAGGTCGGTGATGCGAATGGACGACGAATAGAAAACCTCGGGTTTGAGATAGATAGTCAAAACTTTGTTGCGGATTCCCCGGATGTCCACGTTGGCGACACCTTCAATCCGTTCCAACTGCTGTGTGATGTAGTTTTCTGACCAGTAGTAAAGGTTTTCCAGGTCCCCTGGTAGTGTCACACTGAAGTTGATCACGGGCCGGTCATTCATGGAAAATCGGCGGATGCGGATATCTTCGACATCATCGGGCAGATCACCGCGGACGAGGTCGATCTTGTCGCGAATTTCCATGGTGGCCAGGTCCATGTTGGTTCCTGTCTTGAACTGCATGTGGATCATGGATGATGAAGAGGAGGAGGTGGAGCTGAAACTCTCCAGATTGTTGATGGTGGCCATTCTGTCTTCCAGGGGCCGTGTGATGACGCGTTCCACTTCTTCTGGAGAAGAAGAAGGATAGGAGATTTGCACCATGAGACCAGGAAAAGACGTGTCAGGCAACATCTCCAGAGGTAGCTTGAGGATCGAAATAACACCGATGGTGATAAAGATGAGCATGGCCACGATTATGGTGACAGGTTTGCGTATCGCAAATTCTGGTAAATTCATTGTTTACTCCCTTTCACCTTTTCTGGAGAGAGGCTCATTTTGGCGCTTTTCAGAAGGCGCATCAAACGACTTTCCTTTTCATCAGCGGCTGCGGGATCCCGAACCACTGTATTATAGACAAGAGGGATAAAGACCAGGGTCAGAAACGTTCCGAAGATCAATCCGCCGATCAAAGTCAACGCCAGAGGGATGCGGATTTCAAATCCTTCATTGAAATCCAATGCCATGGGTGTCAATCCCAGGACTGTTGTGATCGTTGTCATCAGGATTGGGCGCCACCTCACCTGGGCAGCGGTTTTGATGGCTTCCACCTTCCGCATTCCTTGTTTCTGCAACTGCCCGATATAATCCACAAGCACGATGGCGTTGTTGACGATGATCCCAGAGAGAATGATCAATCCAATGAGCACGATCACATTGATGGATATGCTGAACACAAGTCCGACAATCACAACCCCGATAATGCCGAGGGGGATGGTGAACATGATGATAAAAGGCTTTTTAAAGGATTCAAACCGGGACGCCATGACCAGGTAAACAAGAAACACAGCCAGAAAGATGGCGAAGAGCATGGAGGAAAAGGCCACATCCTGTTCCATGCTCTGCCCAGCCAGGTAGATCGAACATTCTGGGCCACAATCTACAGTTGCGGCTTTGGCTATGACTTCCTCTTTGGCCTCATCCAGGGATATACCTGAAATATTGCCGGTGATCACCGCGGATTTTTGCTGGAGTATGCGGCGAACCTCCGCGGGCCCTTCTTTGATGCGTATCTCGGCCAGTGCCTTCAGCGGCACCATCACGCCCAGGCCGTTGCGGATGTAGATTCGGCTGATCTTGTCCACTCGGTCCCTTGAATCCTCTGAGAGACGGACTCGAATGTCGATTTCCCGGTCACTTTCAATGAACCGAGTGGCGACTTCACCCTCTATCTTGTTTCTTATCTGAGACCCGACTGAGTTGATGGTCATGTCCTGAGAAGCAAGTACGGCCCGGTTAAAGATGATCTGGATTTCCGGATAGCCTTCTTCCATACTTGACTTCAGGTCGATGATTCCGTCCACAGTCCTAAGCTTTTCCAAAAGTTCGTCGGAGACCTCTTTAATCTGATCCAGGTCGTTGCTTGACACCACGACCTCAAGCGGAGCTTTAAAGGAGAAAAGACGAGGCTTGTACACTTTGACTTTGGTGGTGGGAAACTTTTCCAGATCAGCTCTCACCTGGTCCATGATCCGGTCTTCCTGTTTTCCCAGGATGCCCGGTTTCAGGCGAATGACGAATTCAGAGAGATTTTCCCGTTCCTCTTGAAAAGATATACCTCCACGCGAACCTTTCCCGATGAGTTCGTAAATGCTGTCGATTTGTTCATATTTCTTAAGTGTTTCGGATATATCTCCGATGATGGCAGAATTCTCTTTGAGGGAGGTTCCGGGTTTGAATTCAACATTGATCAGAAATTCTCCTTGGGAAATGACCGGGATGAGCTCCTGGCCCATGAAGCGCGTCATGAAGACAGAGACGGCAAAGAGTGCGAGTACACTGACAATAATGATTTTCCTTCGTTTAAAGGTGGTGTCCTGGGTTCTTTTATAAGAAAGATAGACCTTGTTATACAGATTATCGAGGGGTTTGAACAGAATTTTAAGAACTCTGGTCAGCCACTCTTTTGGGTTTTCACGACGCATGATTGAATTGAGCATGGGGACGAGAGTTAGAGAAACAACTAAAGAGGCCAACAAAGAATAGGTGACTGTCAGAGCCATATCCTTGAATAGTTGGCCGGCAATACCTTCGACGAAAACGATGGGGAAAAAAACCGCCACAGTGGTGAATGTCGAGGCAGTCACAGCCCCGGCCACTTCGGATGTTCCTTTAAAAGCTGCGTTAAAAAGTCCCTCACCCTTTTCCCGGTAACGCTGGATAGACTCCAGCACCACGATGGAATTGTCCACCAACATCCCTATTCCGAGTGCCAATCCGCCAAGTGAAATAATATTCAAAGAGATGTTGGAAGAATACATCAGGAAAAAGGTGATGATGACAGAAATCGGTATGGCAGCCCCGATGATCAAAGTGCTACGAAAATTTTTCAAAAAATAGAGCAGAACCAGAACGGCCAGTATCCCCCCGATGATAGCGGTCTGTTTGACTTCATGGATGGTATTTTTGATGAATTTGGATTGGTTGGTGATGACCAGATACTCCATATCCCGGGGCCTCAGGATGTTATTCTGGACCATTTGCAGCCTTTCTGTGACAGCGTTGGCCACTGAGACTGTGTTGGCATCCGCGGCCCGGTAGATTGCCGCTTCAATGCATTCTCTGCCGTTGATGCGCGAGATGACTTTTCGTTCTTTAAAACCGCGGAACACATCCGCCACGCTGCCCAGAGTGATCTGGACGTCGCCCCGTTTTTCGATGATGATGTCTTT
>CAYFVQ010000183.1:0-2169 GCA_964346585.1 uncultured Eubacteriales bacterium
AATAAAGCCTTCAACAGAAAAATCTTCGACCGTCACCGTTTGTCTAGAGCTTTTTTTCAAAGCTCCATTCTTTGTTCCCTTCAGGTCCAATCCCATCCCGGAATTAACGACATGACAAATAGAGTATTTGCCCTGGCTATCTTTCAGAAACTTAATTTCAAAAGTCCCGCTGATTGAATCTTCTGCAGTAAATTCAAATGTGTTTTCGACAGCTGGTTTCATAGTAAACGGTCTTCCATCTCCGGAATCGGCCCAAAGAGCACTGCCTTTAACATAAAAATTCAATGTTAATGTATGTCCACCCCATTCAAAGGCGTATTCACCCAGGATCGGCGCAAACCTTTTTTTGAGCGCCTCGTTAGACTTTTCCTGTGCGAGGGTGATGGAACATGTCAGAAAAAACCCGATAACCAAAAACACAAAACCGTGCACAATGCGCTTTTTCATATCGTGCCTCCTTTTTTTCATGTTTTTCTCGTTTTGGCATTTGCCGTTAATGCATCTCCTCCTGGCAAGACAATCGACACCGTTTTTGCTGAACTTGAAATATGAGATAGCCCAGGTCATTCTGATCGTAGAGATCTATTTTCGCAGAAAGATCGTTAAGATACAGGATTGCAAAATTTTGCGGTATTATCAAGCTTATATGGAAAGAGATGGATTAAATCTGAGATTCTTTCTTTAATTTAATTCATCAGGTTTAAATTTATCGATGATCTTTGCATCCACCCAGTAGATGTTTCCTTCCTTGGCGTCGGGATTGTAGCGGTTGAAAAAGAAATATTTGCCGTCCGGCGAGACCTGAGGGCAGTTTTCCCCATATTGGGTGTTTATGAGCTCACCCATGTTTACCTCTTCTGTCCATGTCCCATCTTCCTTTTTGAATGTGATGTAAAGATCTCCTTGGCTGCTGCCGATATTGTCCGGATGGTTCCAGCAGGAAATGATCATGTAGCTTTCATCAGGTGCGATGAACATATCTCCTTCGGTATCGATCCCCTCAATTGCAGTATATACATGTTCAGGAGCACCGTAAGCGCCATTGACAGGCTTCGAGCGGTAGATTCCATTGACCTCATCGCGCCTGTGGGCAAAGTATAGGATTCCGTTTTTTGCGATGGAGGGGTACCCGGTCCGGATCGGGGCATCTGCACAATACAGCGGCTTGGCACTACTCCAGCCGTCTTCTGTACGTTCGGCAAACCACAGATACGTGTGGTCCTTGGGTGTTTGACCGTTCGGCAGGGCTCTGTAGGAGCGGAATATGAGCATATCTCCATCTGCTGACATGCACAAATCGTTGTCGTACGTTTTGCTGTTGAAATGGAGTAATTCCGGTTTTGTCCACACATTGTCGACTCTTTTCATCCAAGCCATTCCACCCGAAGTATCATCTTTCCGTTCATAGTGAACAAAATAGAATTCATTCCCGTCCGGCGAGAAGACCGAGCAGAAGGCACCCATTTTTTCGGTATTGAGAATGCCTGGAGCGAATACCTCCGGTGCCATACCCGGCAGTTTCTGACCGAGATAGGGGCCTTTGAGGACAGGGAAGGATTCTTCATACTTCTTTTTCCGCTCCTGCTCCTCCAGCAGACGTTCCAGCAGCTGGGAAATATCTCCGACATTCGGCCGGATTTCCAATGACTTCCGACAGTTTGTGATAGCTTTTTCCAGGTCGCCGAGCCTTCGATAAATCCGGGCAAGGCTGAAGTAGGCCCAGGGATCTCCCGGGAATTTTTCCACTGTGAACTGCAGAATCGACAGAGCACCTTCAGTTTTTTCAGGGTAGAGAGTAAAGAGATATCCAAGAGCAGACAAGGAATCACTGAGATTAAAATCCGGATCCTCTAGCTCCAGCTCCTCGAAAATCTTCAATCCCCTGGAAACAAAACCATTCATGGCACAGATGCGGGCATAACCTTCCTTGATAGAGACATCTTTCGGCAGTGTTTTATCAAGGAACGAAAAGAATAAATCGGCATCTCCGGTTTTCTCTTCTGTCAACATGTCTCTACAGATGGAAAGAAGCTCAAACGGCGAGAAAAAAATGCTGTCCTGTTGACCCGAATAGAGATTATTCAATGTATCAATGGCAGACTGAATACCATTTTCCATGTAATCCCGTTTAATGATTTCTGCGGCGTTCCGTTTAGTGAGCAGGATCTT
>CAYFVQ010000184.1:0-3871 GCA_964346585.1 uncultured Eubacteriales bacterium
CAGTATGAGGGCGGCCCGCCTGAAAGCACTTTTGACCTGACAGGCTGGACCCTGGCTTACCAAATGGGAGTGGAGGCCATAAAAGTGGATACTCCTTTCAAAGCTCAATTGACGCCGATCCAAAAAGCAGATTTTCCCGCGGTTAAAGTCAGCGGAAGCGGAAACGCTTTTATTCTGGATCATACAGTCCTGGACAGCTATAGAGCTGTTAATAGGCTTTTACATGAGGGAATAAATGTCAGCTGGGCAACAAAATCCTTCACTTCAGGTGGGAGAAGATATCCGGCAGGAGCAATCGTCATCTCTGGGACTGACATCAGAAACAAAATACAATCTCTGGCCAAAGAATTTAATCTTCTGATACATGCAGGTAGTCCTCCCGGCGATCTCATGCAACTGAAGCCACTCAAGTTGGGCCTCTACAAGCCCTGGGTAGCCAACATGGATGAGGGCTGGACGCGTTGGATATTCGATAACTGGGAGTTTCCTTATACAACAGTTCACGATGCAGAAATACGCAATGGCAATCTCAAGCAAAAATACGATGTCATAGTGTTAACGAACATATCTTCTCAGCGCATTATCAACGGCCACAAAGAAGGACGCGTCCCCACCCAATACGCAGGCGGTATCGGAGAGCAAGGATTAGCCGCTTTGCTCCAGTTTGCCAGAGATGGAGGGACTTTGATCACCCTCAATGCTTCATGCCAATTACCCATCGACCACTTCAAGGTCCCCCTGCGGAATGTCGCCCGTAGTTATCCCTCCACCGAATTTTTCTGTCCCAGTGCGATTCTTAGAGTGGACGTGGAAAACACTCATCCCATCGCTTATGGAATGGACAATAGTGCCAACGTCGTTTTTTATGGGAGCCCGGTCTTTGAATCTATAAAGATGGGTATGAAAAAATCAGACGAGAAGAGAATATTGCCTTCTTCTTTAAAAGTCGTAGCTCGTTATCCCATTGGCAATCCATTCATGAGTGGTCGCTTAATCGGAGATCATATCTTTCACAATAAGCCGGCACTTGTAGAGATTGACTATGGAAAGGGCAAGCTTATCATGTTTGGCTTCCGGCCGCAAAACCGCGCTCAGCCGCATGGGACATTCATGCTGTTTTTCAACTCCCTTTATTACGGTCCGGCAGCAACAGAAAGAAGATAATTAATGCCCCTTTGCCTGCTAAGAGAATGATGGGAGGCCCATGACTTGCTCTCTAATCCCACCTGATGCTTTTGTGCATCCTCAATCCAAGCCATACATGAATTAGGTCTTTTCATCGGGAGACGAGCTTTTTGTAATGTTCTATGGCTTTGTTATTCCGAGTTTTCGGACAGCATTTATTCATACCGCAGCGAATCGACCGGATCAGCGACAGCTGCTTTAATGGATTGAAAGCTGACTGTTATCAGCGCAATCACAAGGGCCAATAGGCCTGACAGGAAGAAGATTTCGATACCGAAGCTTGTTCTGTAGGCAAAGTTCTGGAGCCACTTGTTCATGGCAAAATAGGCGGTTGGCCAGGCCATCACATTCGCCACAACAACCCATTTCAGGAAATCTTTGGAAAGAAGCAGTGTGATTCCTGATACTGAAGCGCCAAATACTTTCCTTATCCCTATCTCTTTGGTGCGCATCTCTGTCACTTGTGATGCCAGACCAAATAGGCCCATGCAAGAGATGAATATGGCAAGAAATGTAAAATAGCCGAATACACTCCCTGTTTTCTGTTCACTTTTGTAGAGCTTATCGAAAGTCGAATCTAAGAAATTGTATTTAAAGGGGAAGCTTGGAGTGAATTTATTCCAGACGCTTTCAATATACCCTAATGTTCCAGGCAAATCTGAAATGTCCGATCTAACTCTTATGCAGAGGAAGTTGAATTTTTCAGGGGCTATGAACATAACTAAAGGATCTATCTCATCATGAAGAGGCCTGAAATGAAAATCTTTCACAACACCTATTATTGTGTAATCTCGCATACCTTCGTGTGCGGGGGCTGAAAAACGTCTCCCCACCGGCGACTCAATTTCCATGGCTTTCACGGCGGCTTCATTGATGATACAGGCCTCAGAGGCATCGGTCGCGTAGTCTTTTGAAAAACCTCTTCCCTGGACGACAGTCATATTCATTGTTTCGATAAAGTCATGATCAACCAGGAGTTCGTTCATCCGAGCCCTTTTTTCTGGGTCTTTTCCCTCCCAATCATATCCTATGTGAACATAACCTATGAGAATAGGTAACTCAGATGTCGCCGCGACATGTGAAATCCTAGAATCTCTTGATAACTCGCTTTTAAACGCCTCATATTGCTGAGCAGCGTTACCTCTTAAGGGAATAGTGACTATATGCTCTTTTTGATATCCCAGGTTTCTGTTTCGGATAAAATGGAGTTGTTTAAAAATCACAAAGGTCGAAATGATTAGAAAGACAGAAATGGAAAATTGAAGAACGACTAGAGCTTTTCTGAATACAGTTTTTTTTGTTCTTTTGGATGTTGGTATCAAAGAGCCTGAAAGGATATTTACAGGCTTGAAAGAAGAAAGGAAGAGAGCGGGGTAACTGCCAGCTAGCAATCCGGTGAATAGCGCTATCCCCACAAATCCCAGAATTGAATTCCAATTTCCTTGAGTATTCAGAGCTAATTGCTTGTCCGCCAAGATATTGAATGCCGGGAGAATAAGAATGACAAGAACAGTGGCTAGAGCTAGAGCAATTAAGGAAAACAGCACAGACTCTCCCATGAATTGCTTAATAAGGTCAGCTCTTTGAGCTCCGGTGACCTTTCTCATACCGACCTCTTTTGCCCGTGTAGAGGATCTGGCTGTCGTCAGATTCATAAAATTGATGCAGGCAATAACGAGTATAAACACAGCTATAATCGAAAACACATAGACATAGCGCATATCACCGCCTCCGTCCACGGCATAGAGATGAATCCGGGTCAATGGCTCCAGCCCAAGTTTGGGTCCCTCTCCCACATTGTGTTCTTGAAGAAGGCCAACGATTTTATTCTCAAAATCTTTGAATGGAGTACTATCTTGAAGCATGACATAGGTATAGATCTGAAAGCGGCCCCAATGGGTGGGTTCACGATCCCTTTTCTCAAAGATATCGAAAGGAAGCAAGAAAGCGAAATGGATGTGTGAATTTTGAGGCATGTCTTTGATGACTCCAGTGACGGTTAAATCGAGTGTGTCGTTCAGCTTCAGGTTTTTTCCGAGAGGATCTTCTGTACCAAAAAATTTCTTTGCCATTTCTTGGGTTATGACGATGGAGGAGGGAGCTAAAAGAGCTGTTTTAGAATCTCCTTTGACAAAAGGAAAAGAAAATATTTCAAAAAAAGATGGGTCCACATAAGCCCCGATTTCATCATACTTTTTCTCCTCCCAGGTGACCAAGCCGCTAAAATCAATGACTCTAACAGAATCTATAACTTCTGGAAATTCCTGTTTGAGCGCAGGACCCACTGGGATGGAGACAATTGGCCAGACCACTCCATAATTTTGATCATTCATGTACACTCTGTAGATGTTTTCTGCATTTTCATGGAACCTGTCAAAGTTTAGTTCATCCTGAACCCACAGAAGGATCAAGATACAGATGGCCATACCGATGGCCAACCCAGCGATGTTGATGAAAGAATACCCTTTGTGTCTTTTCATGTTCCTGAAAGCAATTTTTAGATAGTTGACAATCATTTCTCCTCTCCAATAAATTAGATTTTTTAAAAATGAAGGGAACAAAATAACAATTTGCATCCAATAGAATATTCGGGCTTTAAACAGCCCTTTTTGACTGGCGATAGAGTTGAATCTTTCCTCAAAATCTCCCAGTCCCGAATATCGCACCTGAGGATCAAGCATGCGCT
>CAYFVQ010000185.1:0-33612 GCA_964346585.1 uncultured Eubacteriales bacterium
GCACTTAACGGCATGTTTAGCTTCTCAGCGGTGTATTTCAAGATCGGTTCGGGTAGATAATTGAAGATTTCGTTTGCTCTTTGCAGCACTGGGACGAGTGCCTCCTCCGAATTTTGATAGTCTTCGATGATATTGTCCATGATGGTTATGTTTTCAGCCGAAATGTCGATCTTATCTTTTTCAGGTGTCACATAGATTATGTTGTGAACAGGACAATTCGCCACGCACAGACCACATCCTGTACACTTTTCTTCATCCACAAACCTCGGTCTCTTTTTAATTTGCAGAGTGAAATTACCAGCTGTCCCTTTAATACTTTCGATATCCGCGAGAGTGATCACTTCTATATCTTTATGTCTACCCACTTCAACCAATCGGGGGGCCATCGTGCACATGGCGCAATCGTTTGTCGGAAATGTCTTGTCCAATTGGGCCATCACTCCACCGATGGAGGGCTTATTATCCAGCAGATAAACCTTTATGCCAGATGCGGCCAAGTCAAGTGCGGCCTGCATGCCCCCAATTCCACCCCCAACCACTAATGTCGCACCAATTTTTTTGTCCTGCGTTTTATTTTGCCGCATTGTCTGAAGCTCCTTCCTTTGCGAGATGCATTTGTATTGCCTTATCCTTGACCGACTGATAGTACACTGCCAATGAGCGGTACAACAGGTGTGTCCACTTACTGAATGGCACAATGACAACGAGCCATAAAAAGGCGATTATCAAGTGAACGGCATATGTATAATACGTGGCCAGCGGAAGTCCAAGGTATCTGAATATATGGACGGCAATCCCGGTCAGCGTCATGAAAAACAACAGAATGGGGAACAACCAGTCTGTCAGGTCAGAAAACTTGTGGATTTCCTCACGCTTACGGATGCGACCTATGATGATTTCTCCAGTGAAAATGAGGAGCGCACCCGCGGCGAAGTAACCCACCCATCTCTGCGGATGGTATATGGGATAGATATTGTCTGTCTGGAACCACTCCAGGAAGACAACCACCAGAGCGAACATGACTATGTAACCGATTACGAGCAAGAAGTGTTTAATCCAGCGGCTCTTATCCGGACATTTGAGGAAGTTCTTCTGAGTGGCTGCATGGAGGACTAATGTCCAGGCTTGCGTGAGGAACACACGGAGAGGTATTTTCACCTTACTATCCTTATGCATGGTGAAACCCCAGCCATCCTCCTTGAGTCCTTGGGTTATCTTCAACGGATTAATGCTGCTGCCCGGATGCATGGTGAACCAGTACATGCGAAACGCATTAAAGAATAAAATGATCAAGACTAAAGAAGCGACGGTTATGTCGAATATATGAACCGTATGGGCAGGGGCAAATGTGTTGAGCTCAACCCGTTCAGTCACGATGGGCCCATGAAAAAGCACGATCAGGAGCGACATGAAGGCCGCAGAGAAAAGAAGCGCTGCAATTTGCCATAGATTGGACTGGTATATCTTTTTAGAGAAACCAGTCCAGTCATACTGGGCGGTGAGATAGCGCCGGAGTGTCATCATTGCTTCCCCGGGCTCTGTTTCTCTCGGGCAAGTGGTGGAACAATCGCCGCAGTAATAACAGAGCCACGGATCCAAGCTGCTCCTCAAGAGTTTTTTCAAACCGAACAGAGTGTATCTCAATGTTTTGCGGGGAAATGAAGCTGAATCGCTTGTTAAATCACATGCGACTGTGCAACTTCCGCACTGCAGACAGGCGTTGGGATCGAAATTGCCATACTTCCGAACCTCAGCCAACAAAGTCGGGTCACTTTTCATTTTCGTCATACTTGCACCCTATCACAAAAAAGTAATTTGTTTTCAGTTTTAAGAGCATCTCCCAATGCCCTTATTGCATTGGGAGCAAATATCAGTTGGATAATGTAGCTATGGTATTTCCCTCAGTGTCAACGATATCGATTTTCACCCCGATTTTTCCATCCAACCTATGAGTCGCGCATGAAAAACAAGGGTCATATGCTCTGATAGACATCTCGACTGTATTCAGGATTCCTTGGTCGTATTTGCCGTCTTTAATCAAGTCCATGGCAGCTCTTTTGACGGACATGTTAATCGGAGCATTGTTGTGTGTGGTCCCGACGATCAGGTTGACATTTGTCAGAAGTCCTTCCTCATCTGTTTCATAGTCATGAATCAGTGTGCCTCTGGGGGCTTCGACACTGCCAACACCTCTGGCTGCCCTGGGCTCCACTTTCTTTCGGATATCTGTGCTAGTGATCTCCGCATCATCAAGGAGTCGGATGGCATTTTCTGCGTTGTAGAGAAGCTCGATCAACCTGGCCCAGTGATAGAGGAGAGTCAGTTGGGCCGGGCGGCCGAATTTTTCTCTGAATTCTTCAAGCTCTGCTTGAGCCAAGGGGGTATCGATTTTATCGCAGACATTGATTCGTGCCAGCGTATTGGTCCGATATATGCCCTTTGGATTATCCAAATCCATGGAAAATTCACCGACTTTCTTCATGTAGGGAAACTTCAAATATGACCAGGATTCGACATGTTCGCTGATATGATCGGTGTAGTCTGCCACCTTGAAATCTTCATGAGATCCGTCATTCGCCATCATTCTCAAATTGCCATCATACAGATTGAGTGAGCCATCTTCCTTCACGGTTCCGAGAAATCCGGTTTCTATGACACCCAGAGTTTTAACGACTTCTAGATAATTTGGGAAGATGTTCTCTTTGGCAAAAGACATAGAGAATTTCGCCAGCTCAAAACATTCATCCGCCATTTTCCTCAGTTCTTTTCTCTCTTCTTCTTGAAGAGGACGACTGAATCCACCGGGAACGGCTGCTGCGGGATGAATGGATTTTCCGGCAATCATCTCCAACATCTTGGCGGCCATGTGTCTGACTCTGACTACTTGTTTCGCCACATCAGGAGCAGCACCGACAATCCCAATGACATTTCTGACTCCATAATCCGCATCCGGTCCGAGCACAAAATCCGCTCCAGCGAGAAAATAGAAGTGGAGTATATGCTCTTCCATATAGGCAATGCTGTTGCACAGCTCTCTGAGTTTCTTCCCCGCAGAAGGAGGATCCACCCCAAAAACAGCATCGCATGCTTTGGCCGAAGCGAGATGATGAGACCAGGGGCAAACTCCGCATATCCGTGTGGTAATTCTCGGCATCTCTTCAACGGGTTTTCCGATACAGAATTTCTCAAAGCCCCTTAACTCGATGATATTGACCTGAGTATCACTCACATTTCCAGCATCATCGAGTTGGATCGTGACCTTCGCATGCCCTTCAAGTCTTGTAACGGGTTGAATAGTTAATGTTTTTCCCATGATTTAACTCCTTTTCGGAAGAGGTCGTAAGCGACCTGAACCTGAGAATCTGTTGAAGGTCGCAGCTCGATCTGGTATTTGTTTGACATCGAGACCTATGCTCGATAGAGCTCCCATCATATCCACCATCGGATTGGCATCGTCTGTGAGAGGGCCGAAACATCCACGGCAGGGCATGTAGGCTTTTATGCATCTCGGTGTTTTTTCTGTTCCCCCGCAGCCAGATCTTGTGGCTGGGCCATTGCACAAGAAACCCTGTTCCATGTAACACCGAACAGTATCGAGCGGTTTCCCGGGTTCAAATTCAACAGCTTCAAGGGGTCTTTTCACGCTTGCCACAGCTTTCTCTTTTCTGATCGTTGGACATTCATCGCACACACTCTTTGAGGGAAGTGATAGTTCTTTCCCTTCCAAGAGGGCAGTCAGTGCATCAACGACCATTTCAGGCGTTGTCGGACAACCGGGAAGTTTGAGGTCGACATTAACGACTTCGTGCAAGGCATAGACTCTATCAGTGAGTGGGGGGATAGCTTGAGAAGGAGTATCGGCTGAATCAGTGGTTTTAGAACCTCGATAGACTTTTTCATAAAGTTCATCCAGCATGAATTGATTAGCCAGAGCTGGCACACCGCCAAAACAGGCACAGGATCCCATAGCGATGAGTGTTTTGCACTTTTTCCTCATTTCTTCGGCAAGTGCTTTGTTCTCCTCATTCCGTATGGATCCAGTAATAATCCCAACATCTGCTTCAGGAATTTCAGGGCCTGATTGGTCACCAGTCTGCCCAAATAGCTTATGATCCATGATGACAGGCATGTGGACAAACTCAAGCTTGGGTAAAATGTCAAGAAGTGGCTCTCCGATATCAAGGATGGTGACTTCACATCCTCCACAGATGGCAAACCACTCTTCTGCGACTTTAACCGCCATATTTTGCCTCCTTAATAAAATTTAGGTTGTAATTATAAGAGCGGGGAGAGAGTTCGAGCGAGTTAATCTGTGATGATAGCATTCCTATACGGTTTATAGAACTTATTGTAATTATAGGGAAAGTATTGATTCTCTTATAATTACAGTAAATTCTAATGGGAAAAATGACTTGTGTCAACAAAAAAAAATAAAAAATGTGTAGAAAAAAAAGAATGAGTCGCATAGAATCTCAACATTTAGTACTTTCTGAGAAAATAATATGGATTGCGTCTCAATTTATGATATTTTCCTCATGTATTAATGGTTTTGCATCCTGCCATAAGGAGCTGTGTCTCGCCGTCTGACAAGTCTTTGTCTTTACATTTTTGCCTTTTTGAGGAGCAGAGAAAGGTTTTTTGGATTGTCATCTATCAGAAATGTCGGATGTAAAGATGAGACCTCACTGATAAAATGAATTTTTTTCAGGAATTTTGGTGATTTAGGCTTGCTTTTTTATTCGAAAAAAAAGTACAATTACAAAAAATAAATTGAGTTTAATAAGGGAGGAGGAATAATGAGGAAAAAGAATCTTTCTTTGCTCGGAATTATTCTTCTTATATCTTTATTTTTTCTGCAAAGTTGTCAGTCAAAACCTGAAGTCAAAGTCTTACAGAGATATTTTCAGGCAGTAAAAATGAATGACAGGGCAACAATGGGGACCATGGCTCTAGAGCCGATTTCTCCTGAGTTTACGAATTGGGAGATTACGGCGACGAGTGAAGAAACAGTCGAGCCTTTCGGCTTGCCTGAGTTGAACAATAAAGAGTTGGAGCTAAAGAAGCAAGTCGAAGAATCGATTATTATCACCATGAATGCCAAAGACGAGGTGGATGACGCGCTTTTTGAAATGGAGAATGCACGGACAAGGGAGGCAAGGAGAGCTGCTCAGAGAAAAGTTGATGATTTACAAAAAAAATACGAAGAGATACGCGCAAGGCATGATCAGGTTCAGGTCGATTATAGTAATGCCCAGGATAATGCTGCCCAGGAAGAAAGGGTGACAAGCTTTTCGCTCGGAGCTGGTGATGTTCCAAATATCAGAGAATTGAGTGGGGATGTCCATTCCAAGGAAGTGGATATCAAGGTGATGCTTGTATCAGGAGGTGTCAAGAATTATAAGTGCATTATGAAAAGATATAATCTTAGAGATGAGACTTTAAATCTGGCCCGACACGGGATGTGGAAAATCCTCAGATTTGAAGATCTCGACTAATATTGACACTTTTCTTTCTTTCGATTATAAATACCATTTCATCACGATTATTATAGGTACGATTTTGTTCTGAGGGGGCCGTTAGCTCAGAGGGAGAGCACCGGCCTTTTAAGCCGGGTGTCGCTGGTTCGAGTCCAGCACGGCTCACCAAATTTTCGCGCCCCTGTCGTCTAGCCTGGTCAAGGACACCGCCCTTTCAAGGCGGCAGCACGGGTTCAAATCCCGTCGGGGGCGCTCTTTTTTATTATTAGGGGTCAGGGCTTGACTTTAGACTCAGAAAGTCGAATGTCAGGCCAGGGCTTTATTTTTTGAGAGGTGGAGAGTTTTTATCATAAGAAACACTTTTTCGGTATTTTTTAAAACGCTCTATTCTTTGCGAGATGAGTTCGTGCGAACAGAATACTCGTCGTAGAAGGTGGAGATTTCCTGGGATAGATTCGAGAATTCGATCATGTGCTTCTTGCACCCTCGTTTTGAACAGATCTGAACCTTCCCGCCCTGCTTCAGCTCGAAAGCGGCCATTGGGACATTGCACTTCTCACAAAAGGTGTTCGTCAATAGAGAAGATTGGCAGTGGGGGCAGAAGAAGAGAACGATTTCATCCATGGGAATGTGTGTCTCTGAGTGGATGTTGTAACTGCCATAGATCGAACTCAAATAGAGTAATCCCTTCTTGTCGTTAAACTGGATGAAAACCCTAACGCTCGGCAGGCCGTCGATGGTTTTTTCTTCATCCATCAAACTCTGTCTGCAGTAAGGGCATTTCACTTGGACTTTCAATTCATGCATTTTTCACCTCTTAAAATTAGGATGGCCCTGAATCCGGAATTCCTTTCCTTTGTCATCGAGAGATGAGAGACCGAGGGAAAGTCAAACAAGACTAAAATAACCGGAGTCAAAGCCTGAACCTCCTTATTTTTTAATAATGAGTCCCTGAGAGTATTTTCAATTCGACGGCTTCGACTTTCCGGTAAACCTTATTATAAGAAAGAACTTTTCCGTCCACGCTCAATAAACGTTCGACAGAGATATCGAATAATTTCTCGTTTTCTTCAAGATAGGGAAGAACGACTTCCCAGTCCTTCTCCGTGACCGTGGTGAATTGCCCACCATTCAGCTGGCCTGGCTCAACCTTTAAATTCGGGTCTCTGAGGTAAATGGCTCCTCCAGAAGCGAGTGAGAAAAGATTGCTTCCGGGATAGGGCGTGTCGAGCTCCATGATCTCGCCATTATTATTGAACTTGAGTCCGTTGAGAATCACAAATCCTCCCCCGTCCAGTGGATCTCCGGCCATGAATGACTCTGCCAGATAATCAAGGCATGTGCCGTTGATGACAACCCGTGGCGAGCCGACAGCATTGATGAGGGGTCTTCCCGCAGCGTTCCCCAGGACATAAGCTTCACCGCCTTTGGCTCCGTACATAAAGGTCTGTCCGACGTCTCCGTAGATGATGAGTTTACCGCTTTTCATGATCTGGCCCACCTGGTCTTGAGCGTTCTCGTGGACAGCAATCTCCGCGCCGTCCAAACCCGAACCCAGGTAATCGCCTGAACTCCCGAACACATCTATCCGGACATCATTCGAATCCGCCCCCAATCCGCATCCACAGAACCTCTGGCCTCGCCAGTTGAATGTGATGAAATTTTTCCAGCCGAGCTGGTTCGCCTTGATGATAAACCGTGAGATAGATTGGCCTCCCTCCGAGGGGAATTCTTCACAGTTAACAACCAGGACTTCCTGTTGGCTGTGTGGGGGGCTTAATGAGCTTTTATGGCTCCAGTCCGTGAAATGCAGGTGGATGGTGTCTCGTTCTCTTTCTGCCAGGGACAGGAATATCCCGTTGAGATATTTTTCCGCTTCCGTTAAAACTCTGGCTCTGTCCTTTATGGGAACGATCCATCTTTTGTCGATGATCCCGGTGAATTCCGTCACCTTCTCTGGAAGATCTTCGTCTTGAGGCGTTTGAGTCGAGAGGTTGACCGACAGACAGTCCTTTTCTTTTTCTGTGGAGATCTTCCTCCCGAACTTATCTGTTATGGTTAGCTCTCCCTCTCTGACCGTAAAAACAAACGCCCCTCCATCGGTGTAACTCCCGCCCCGGGCATTCCAGTAGAAATCCGCATAGGGAAGAAATCTTTTGTCTTCTTCGTGCAGACTGCGCAGGGTGGCATCTATGGCTTGCTTTTCGCTGGCCACCAGCCCAATATTGACGCCGTTTTCCTGGAAGGCAAACACTTGAGGCCGGAGCATCGAAGTGTCAGTGATTCCCAGGAGTTTATAGCTATTGTCCTTCCTGTCTGTCTGGCCGATGATGAAAAACCAGGGGCCATCCGGTGAGCTGTGAATGTGGGATGCCTGAATGGCCCGGTATACCCTTCTTTTTTCCTCTGGCAAAAGATGGAAATCTCTTTCTGTAGTGGGAGCCAAGGCTTCGATGGTGTACTCGAGGGGGTATTCATAGATCCTGTTGAACAGGTCAAAAAGAAGCACAGAGACTTCTGTATCTGTCAGGAAGAGAGGATAGATGTTTCTCTGGCTGAGGTATTCGGCGATGGAGTGGTAATTGGCAAAGTCTCCGTTATGGACGAGTGCCTCATTCATCCCCATAAAGGGATGGGCTCCCCCTGGATGCCACACTTTCCCTTTGGTTGGATATCTTTGATGGCCGATCCATAGATGAGCGTCCTGGTTTTCGAGCTGGTAATACTGAATGACCTGCTCGGCATAGCCCACGATTTTCAGGATGAGCATGTTCCGTCCGTGGGAAAGGACGAATGCCTTTTTATTGCCGAGCGCAGAGTAGAATTTTTTATTGAGCTCATAGGTGTTCTGATAGATAAATTCATCCTCTGCTTTTTCTCTTTCAATATTCTCTAGGCTATGAATGAGGATAAAATGGCTGAGAACGTCTTCTTTGACTCGACAGAAATATCTCCATACTTCAGGCGGGCGGACATCCAAGCCGCTGACATCCCGAAAATCATTTAAGGTCGGGAACCTGGTGTGAGAATGAACCTCAAGGCTGGAAAAGATGAACTCTTTTTCCACCTCTCTTCTGGTTTCAGGATCCAGAAAGGCCACCTGGATCATGTAATCCTCATCGAGGATTTTCTGGCTGACTCCCAGCTGCTCCGGATTGAGCCCGAAGGCTGCTATCCCGCCACCTTTGCTGTTTCCCCTGTTGTGCATCTGAATCAGTGACTGCATGATGTGTCTGCCGGAAATCTTTTCATCGCATGCCAAGCCGACAACTCCACAGCCGCCTTCCATCGCTCGTTTAGGGGAATGGTCTGCAGGTGGAGATAGTTTTTCTCTGGATTCGAGCAGTCGCCTTATGTCCTCAGTCTTCATCAATATACCTCAAAAGGTCTGTCCGGCCTTTCAGTTCCTTTATACTTTTCATGCCCAACTGATGGAGAAGCGTCTTGAGCTGATTCTGCCACGCCGAATAGAGATTGATTATCCTCTGCGTTCCCCAATCAGCATCGATCAGCTGGTCAAGGTCAGAGTCGGTCGTGGCAATCCCCCGGGGACATCCTCTCCCGCTCTCGCAGTTGCCGCATCTGACGCATCCCAGAGCCACCAGCTCTGATGTTCCGATGATGACACCATCCGCTCCGAGAGCGATGGATTTGGCAATATCGGAGGAGGTTCGGATTCCTCCGCTGGCCATCAGGACGACCTCGTCCCGAATTCCTTCCTCAAGCAGAAACTGGTGAACTTTGGTGATGGCGTATTCTATGGGCATGGCGATGTTTTTCTTGGCGATTTCCGGGGCTGCGCCGGTTCCTCCATAGCCCCCATCTAGGTTAATGATGTTGGCTCCGGCGTAGTAACTCCCGACAGCCACCATGTCGACGTCTGAAGGAGTTGAGACTTTAACGGATATGAGTGCGTCAGGATTTATTGTCTTGATCCAATCGATATGTTTTTTATGGTCTTCGACCGAATAGACGCTGTGGAAAGGAAAGGGAGAAAAAAGTGAGGTCCAGGGGACAGCCTCCCTCTTTTTCGCCACGCCTGGCGTGTTTTTATCCCCCAGCAGATGTCCTCCCAGGCCGGGTTTGGCTCCCTGGGCGTATTTGAATTCGATGATCCGTGCTCTCTGGATCGTCTCTTCCCGCACGCCAAACAGTCCTGTGGCGATCTGAGTGATGACATGGTCTTTATAAGGAATCAACTCATCCGGATATCCGCCTTCTCCGGTGGAGGTGAATGTATTCCAGACCTTTGCCGACATGGCCCGGGCAAGCATTGTGGGAAGACTCACTGAACCGAAAGACATTCCTGCCCCGTACCAGGGAACAGGGATTTCAATTGTAGCGCCTTCTCTCCGATGGTTAAGACTTAGGGATGTATCGATGCTTTCGATTTCGGCGGTGGACACCGGAGTCGACTCTTCGGCCATGAATTCAAAGCGGTCAAATCCACCTCCAGAAGAGCCGATGCGGTACTCCATGTTTCCGTTGGGAGTCTCACCTGTTTCTGCCTGATGCCATGTCGAGACGATCAATTCCGGAGTCCAGCGGAAATCCCCGAGAGTTTTCCATTGGGGATCCATCTCAATCTTGATGGCCTCTACCGGGCATTGTGTTGCACAATGGTAGGAGCCAGCTGTGCAGTCTGGTCCTTCGCAGCGGGGAGAATTCGGCGCTGTCACATGATTGAATCCTTCTCTCCGTTCAAAGACTTCATAGGGGCAGAGTTCAACACAGAGTCCGCAGTGAAAGCAGTCATCACTGAGAGAGATCTGGTATTTGCTGATTTGGCTTCGGTATCCGGGCTGTCTATGCGTCATTCCTTCGTTTTTCATTTGAACAGAGTTCTTTCCTCAAAAATGAAACTAAAAGATTCTTTCTCGATCTCTTCGTAGAACATTGCTCGCCCCACCTCACCACGCAGTCGTCTCACATCCCTAATGCCCATGGCGCTCAGAATTTCCAGGAGCTGGTCTCGCCAGGCGCATGTCATGTTGATGATTCGCTGGGAGGCAATTTCTGGGTCAAGTGTCTTCAGTTCAGCCGGGCAGCTATTCATCTGGCACGTACCACAGACTCGGCATCCCGTGGCCGCCAATAGAG
Source organism: uncultured Eubacteriales bacterium (assembly GCA_964346585.1). Lineage (GTDB taxonomy): Bacteria > Acidobacteriota > Aminicenantia > Aminicenantales > Aminicenantaceae > SOIA01. Next base: position 10,578 of record CAYFVQ010000185.1, read on the forward strand.
ATAAATCCAGAATCACGGCATCTGCCCCGCAAATAATGGCTTTCGGGACATGTTCAGCCGCGGCGATCCCCCCTTTTCCCAAGAGTGTGATTTCATCCCTCATGTGCCTTTTGACAAGGTTGAGGTGCAATTTCCTTATTGACTCGCTGATAAACAGGTCTTCTTCAGGGCTTTGGCCTTGATTGTCGGCGCAGAGGTTCAGGAAATCAACGGAAGAGGATCTGATCAGTCCTAAGATTTCTTCGGATAAATGATGGCTGGGCAATCCGAGTGAGCGCAGTGCGCTTGGATTGTGCTTTTTGAGTTTATTGAGAAGTCCTTCGAGTTCTGAGGTTGAGAATTCCCTGGGAAGAATGATTTCGATCAGGTTCACTTTTTTCCAGGGAACGGAATCGATGTGATGGGCTTTATCGAGCGGAAAGCGGAAGGCGATCGATCCGAGATAAGGTTTGAGTTCGTTAAAATAATCTTCAATGTTGACGTACGCATATGTTTGGACCTGATGGGCTGCCGTCACAACGGCGATAATAATATTTTCTAAACGGTGTCCCAGTGGATTTGTGTCAAAGAGCATCGGGACTTGAACTTCGAGGAGATGGGGGCTTTCGAGCTTTGTAAAGTCAGATATCAAGGGGAGCTTTTTTCCCAGGTCAACCGCGGTGGCGATATACTCCCTTCCATGGATTCCATCCCTTGTCGGACGGACGATTTCCGACATGTCCGTCCATATGTTGTCGAAGCCTGAGCCTTTGAATCGGCCGCGGAAGCCTGCGCCATACACAGGAATCTTCCCTTCTTCCGCCTCGTTCCAGATGGTGAGGATTTTATGGGGAGTCCAGTAGTCGTTCCCCAGAGATTCATATTCTTTGTTTTTCACCATCTCGAGTGCCTGTTGAGGGCAGTTTTGGATGCATGAAAAACAGTTTTTGCACATATGACTGACAGGCTCGGCCATTTTCCGCGGGTCGCTGTCATCTCTCTTATGGACGTCGTAGATGCAGTGTGTCATGCACTGTCCGCAGTTGAAACAGTTATCCTTTCGGATGATCTCGAACTTCCCGATTTGGGTGGAGAACAGTTTTGCGGGAGAGGTATCTATGTGAAATCTCTCATACATTCTGTGTTTCCTTATGGATGGAATGAGGGGCTATCCCGAAGGTCTCTAAGAGCTGAGTGTACGCCGGATGAGATTCCATCTGTTCTATGAACGCTTTGATTTTGCCTTCCGGACGTCCGTGTATTTTTTCCACGATTGACTCAAGCTTCTCCCAGACCGGTGTCAGGGTTAGCTTGCTCTGACAGACGTGCTCGCAGAGATGACAGTGGAGACAGTAAAAGACGTTCTCCGTTGTGGATTGGGGTAGTGACGAACCTTTCAAGAGATTCTTCATCAGAAAGAGCTTTCCCTTGGCGGTGACGAGTTCGGTTTTTTTCATCATGTACGCGGGACAGACAGGGATGCAGGCTCCGCAGTTGGCGCAGGCTTCTGGCGTGGAGAGTCCGTATTTTCCGTTTGGGGATCCGTTGCTCGAGATTCTGAGAAAAGGTTTGAGCAGGGGGAAGCCGTTGGCGAACAGTCGGCTTGACGAAAAAACGGCTTTCAACAGGTTTGTAAAAGGAAAGTCAGGAGATAATGATTTGGCGGGATTGACCAGATTCTCCGGGTCTGATTCTTCTTTATATGCTCTGTACTCTTTTTTTTCTTTTTTCGAGAATAATTTTTTCATCAGCGGGAGGTTCCAAGTTCCGATTCCGTAAGGCTTTCCTCTGGATTGGAGAGCGATATGAGCCAGAGAGTATGTCAGGAAGAGATGAACAAAATGGCTGGTTTTTTTCGGATCGGAGGGGAAGATCGTGAAGACCACAGCCTCGTCTGAATTGACCAGTGTCGCTTCAGTCGAGAGCGAAAGGCCGTAGTCTCTGCCGAAATTTCTTGTCCTTGAAATGTAATGGTCGAGATTTTTAACCGGAAGGAGTATCTCGCTCCCCAGAATGGCTGGATAGAAATGCCTTATGGAAAAGGGAAAGTATCTCTCATTCCAGACGAACGAAGCGAAATGCTCATCAGCCAGTTTCCCCTTTTTTCTTTGGACAAGGCTGGCCAATTCATCTTCAGGCGGTCGGTCTTCGAATGTCAAAAGCAAAGCTTCTGTCTCAGGAAAGGATGCTTTTCCGTTGAGCCAATGATTTTTATGCGCGATTCGGAACCGGTCAAAATAAGAGATGTGGAGAGGTGACACCTGGAGAGACTTCAGCGTCGCGGAGAGGAATCTAACAGCTTCCGCAGGCGAACTGAAAAAAATCAGGAAAGATTTAGAAGCGCGGGATTCACGGACCTTTAGCTTCACCTTGCTGATTATTCCCATCTGGCCTTCGGTCCCCGAGAAATATTTGAATTCCAGGTCATTCCGGTTGACCCATCTATTTTTACGAGGGGTGACGATTTCTATGGAATCAACCAAATTGGAGAGATGACCGTAGCGGAAACTGTTTATCCCGTAGCCACCGGTTGCCAGCCAGCCCCCTACGGTGGAGAACAGACTGGAAGGACAAGTGTAGAGGTCGAGAGAATGTGTCTTCAAAAAGTGTTTCACCTCCCACCATCGGATACCTGCTTCCACACAGATTGTTTTCTTTTTTTTATCGAAATCTATGATTTGATCTAGAGGAGTGAGGTCGACCATGATTGACTTTTTGAGAGGGGTGATGCAGCCAATTCCAGAAGTGGCGGCTCCGCGGGGGATCAAAGAGACCCTGTTTTTCTGACAACGGGAAAACAGCTCTTGAATATCGCGGACACTTTCGGGTTGATAAACCGATTGAATTCTGGGGAGCCTATCTTTTATAATACCGGGGAGCTCTATTGATTCCCTTGTGTATAGTTTGGCTTCAAGTGCGCTATCAATTATCATTATTCTACAAATATTATAAAAATAATTTCAAATGTCAAGATATTTTTGACTATATATTTACATTTGTTAATTATTTTGCTAATATGATTTACAAATAAAAAGGAGAGTTAATGGTGGAAGAATTGGAATTAAAGATAATCAGAGCCCTGAATCAGAATTCCAGGAAAAGCTTTCGCGAAGTCGCCAAGGAGATCGGGACGTCGGCTCCTGTCGTGATCAATAAGATAAAAAAACTCGAGGAGCAGGGGGCGATAAAGGGATATATTCCGGTGCTTGACCCGGAATACTTCGGATTCACTGTGATGGCGGTTATCGCTTTGCGAATTTCTCACGGGAAACTCATAGAGGCGCAGGAAAAAATTGCCGAGGACCCGCATGTCTTGGCTATATATGATGTGACAGGAGAGTGGGATTCAATAGTGATTGCCCATTTCAAGGGTAGAGAAGATTTGAATAAATTTATAAAGACAATCCTTGCCCAGAAATATGTGGATAGGACAGTCACTCATTTTGTGCTTAACGTCGTCAAGGACGAACGCCGCCTCATTATCTAAAAAAGGGGAAAGGCTACTTTTTCTGGGGAAGGGGGACAGTCCCTCTTCTTCTTAAATTAAGGATTGAAAGGGACAGTCCCCACAGAAAAAGTAGCCTGTCCCCTTTTTTTTACCAGAATATTATGTAGAGAATAACAGTTACTGTGATCACCGCAATCCCCAGCCAGAGGATAGATGAGGCAGGCTTCATGTCGATGCCGCCTGTCGAAGGCAAAGTTTTCGGTTCCGGAAGCGGCTTCAGAATGGTGACGAGTGTCATGGCTAGTATCAATATGGCAAAGGTGATGGCCATTTTATTCAGGAAGACGATGTGGTCAAAATAACTCAGATGGAGGATTCCGTACACCGGAACATTCAATATCAAAGCCGTGATTGCGGCTGAAGACGGAGCCCGTTTGAATATCAGCCCGAAGACAAAAGCTGCAAGAATCCCGGGCGATATATACCCCTGGAAGTCCTGGATGTAGTGGAAAATCCCCATGAGTTTAGGATGGCCGAGATGAGGAGCGATGAGACATCCTATCAGCACGAAAGCGCATGTCATGACGCGTCCGATCAATATCAGGGATTGGGGAGAGGCGTCCCTTTTAAAGTGACGCTTGTAGAGGTCCATGGTGAATATGGTAGATGCCGAATTCAGCATGGAGTCGAGAGAACTCATGACCGCACCAAAAATGGCGGCGAACATGAAGCCTTTCAGACCGGCGGGAATCAGGTTCTTGATCAAAAGAGGATAGGCCGCGTCGGCAGTGACCAGCTGGTCTTTATAGAGTTGGAGCGCCATAATACCCGGGAAGACAACGATGAACGGAATCAGCAGTTTCAGCCAGGCGGCAAAGATCACACCCACCTGTCCCTGCTTTAAGCTCTTGGCGCCGAGGGTTCTCTGCATGATGTACTGGTTCAGACCCCAATAGTAGAAGTTAGGGATCCAGATTCCGAGGAGAAGCGCTGTCCAGGGGATTTCTATGTGGTTTGCGGGAAGAACCATGTGAAGCCTGTCGGCATTGGTCTGAAGAAAGTTATTCACACCTCCGACGGCAATGAATCCGAGGACCATGGTGATTCCTCCGCCGATGATCAATGCAGAGCCCTGGATGAGGTCTGCCCAGACAACCGCTTTGAGTCCGCCGTAAGTCGTGTAAAAAGCGGCAATGATCCCGATGATCCACACCGCTAATGTCAGGTCCATCCCGAAAATAGTGTGCAGTGTCAGGCCTCCCGAATAGAGGACAGCGGCGATGGTGACAGCTACGTAGATGATTACAGTGTAAAAAGCCATGATGGCGCGAGGGATCGGGCTGTACCGGTGTTCGAGGAATTCCGGTATCGTGAAAATGCCGATTTTGAGGAACTTGGGCAGGAAAAAGACAGCCACAAAAACGAGAGTGATGGCAGCGATCCACTCGTAACTCGCCACAGCCATCCCGACATGCCCGGCGCTCTGCCCGGACATCCCGACAAACTGTTCAGTGGAGATGTTGGATGCGATGAGAGAGAAACCGATCAGATACCAGAAAAGGCTTCGGCCTGCCAGGAAATAATCCTCGCTCGTTTCCTTCTTTTTGCGGCTCTTGTACAGGCTGATCCCAACGACAAAGCAGATGAATGCTAAGAAAAACGCGATATCAAGCCAGCTTAAATTCATGATTCTTGCCTTTCATCTGTGTCCATTTGTCGTGCTTTCCATCTTTTCCAGCGCCAGAATAAATAGACTGCCGGGAGTTGGTACATGGCAAACACAATTGGCGAAAGAATGAACCAGAAAACGTTCATGATGGGAATAAAAAGAAAAATAAAGAGAGCGATTCCCAAAAGAGATAACAGGACACACGCCGCACGCCAGAGAACAGAGAATATTGTTTTTGCTCGATCTTCCATAGTTTTCAGCCGGGCTTATCCAGAGTAAGCATGAAGGGTGGGTTGTGAGAAGTTGATCTCTGTTCAGTCAAAATACACACCAGGAGAAGCAGTAATGATGTTCAAGAACAGAAATCTTATCTATTATCTGAAGTCCTGTCAATTTAATCCCTTTTTATAATTATCCCAGAGTTTGTTCATTTCAGGAACCCCCCTCATTTTTCTCCAGCGAGTGATAAAAAAGCAGGCTGCTATGAGGAGGATGAACGCTGGAATGCCCGCTTCAGGGCCATAATCTCCACCTGTCATCCGGACTGGGACTGATCCGGCCTTCCCCCTTATTAAATATCCTCATGCACTCTTTTTAATGAGTGGCCTTTTATTTATTTCTATCCGTATTTGAGCATTCCATCGAGCTTTGATTTTAATGATTCAATATCTTCGCGCAGTGATTTATAAAATGATGGGTCATATTCCCTGTGCTCTTGAACGAAATATTGGACCTCATTGGCAAATAGTTTGTTCTCTTCATGCTGTATTTTAAAACTGAGACTGAATAATTCATCCATGTATTGAATGGGTGATTTTTCACCTTTTCCCGGTTCAGCCATTTCCATGAATTCCGAGAGCTTATCCAGTATTTTGGTGAAAACACGACGGTCTTCTTTTTTTTGTTTTTCTTCCTGTTTCTTTTTATTCCTAACCTGCTGTGTTCGATCCGAATAGGATTTGATAAGAAATCCTAAACCTGCGCCTAACAATATTAATAGAAGTTTTTCTTCCATCAATCCCTCCATTTTTATATAACTTTATAACTCTCGAACCATTTAATCAAATCCTTCTTTTGAGATGAAACATCACCATTTATTTTCGGAAACGGAGAGGCTTTTTTTCATCAACCTATAACTGGGAAAGAAAACTAACGAAGGTGGAAATTTTCCCCAAAGACATAGGATAATCTTTGGTGGGCGGTACTGGATTCGAACCAGTGACACCCGGCTTGTAAAACCGGTACTCTACCGCTGAGCTAACCGCCCGTTCTTTCTAATCCTTTGTCTTGAAATGACTTCATTAAATTAGAGTAAAGCGCCTTTTTTGTCAAGAAATACCCCAGTTGACATAAAGATAGTCATATGTTAAAGTTAGATTCCCTCATTTTCTCATAAGACATTATATTAGAGGTAAAAAGATGTTTGCTGTCATTGAAACCGGTGGAAAACAGTACAAAGTCCAGGTAGGCGATGTTCTTGCTGTTGAAAAACTCAACCAGGAAGAAGGCCAGAAAGTCACTTTTGACAAGGTCCTCCTCGTAGATGAGGAAGGGAAGACACTGATCGGGACACCGCATATCAAGAATGCTCTGGTCAAAGCAGAGATCATAGAGAATTTCAAGGACAAGAAGGTCATTGTTTTCAAGAAGAAGAGAAGAAAGCAGTACAAGAAGAAGAGAGGACACCGACAGGAACTCACCCGGATAAAGATCGAGCAGATCGTTTCTGAATTGAAGGCTGCCCCCAAGGCAAAGCCGGCTCCAGCGGTCAAAAAGGAAGTTAAGAAACCAGCTCCCGAAGCGAAGAAAAAAGTGAGTGCACCAAAAGCCAAAGAAGTGAAAAAAGAAGCTCCGAAAAAGGAAGAAAAAAAGGCTCCGGTGAGGAAGGTAGCCAAGGCTCCTGCCAAATCCAAAGCCGTTAAACCGGATAAGCCGGCCGCAAAGGCAGCTTCGAAAAAGAAGCCAGCCGCGAAAGCCCCTGCCAAGGCTAAGGCCAAAACAGCAAAGAAGGAGAAATAAAATGGCGCATAAAAAATCAGGTGGAAGTGCCAAGAACGGAAGGGAAAGTCATTCAAAGAGACTGGGAGTCAAACGGTACGCTGGACAGTATGTCACAGCTGGTTCCATACTTGTGCGCCAGAGAGGCACGCCGTTTAAACCTGGAATGAATGTGGGAAGAGGGAAAGATGATACTCTCTTCGCCAAAATTACAGGGACTGTCCATTTTGAACGAAAAAGTAAAAAGGCCAAGTTTGTCTCTGTGATTCCTTCCTAGGAGGTTCAGTCTCCACTCAATATGTTTGTTGACCAAGTCAAAGTAACTCTTCGTGCGGGCAAAGGCGGTAACGGCTGTGTGAGTTTCAGGAGAGAAAGGGGAGTTCCTCGAGGCGGGCCGGATGGCGGTCGAGGTGGAGACGGGGGAAGCATATATCTGATTTCTGATGAAAACCTCCACACGCTCGCCTTTTTTCGGTTTCATCCCATAAACAAAGCCCGTAAAGGAGCGCATGGAGAGGGGGGGAACCGCCAGGGGAAAAGAGGAGAAGACCTTTTTCTGAGAGTTCCGGTTGGGACCATTGTCAGAGAAAAGGATAAGGAAGAAGTCCTTTTTGATTTTGTCTCCCCGGACAAGAAATATTTGATCGTCAAGGGAGGAAGAGGTGGAAGGGGGAATGCCTCGTTTGCGTCGTCGACGCATCAATCCCCCAGAGAATGGGGCGAGGGCCGATTAGGAGAAGAGAAAGAGTTTATCCTTGAGCTCAAACTCATTGCTGATGTGGGACTGGTGGGTTTTCCGAATGTGGGAAAATCCACTCTGATATCCAAGATTTCAGCGGCAAAGCCAGCCATCGCCGATTATCCATTCACAACACTCGTTCCGAATTTGGGCGTTGTGGATATGGACGAGCTCCGGAGTTTTGTCATCGCCGATATACCCGGATTGATCGAAGGGGCCCATCAAGGACACGGCTTGGGCACAAAATTCTTGAGGCATGTGGAACGGACGAAAATATTACTCCATCTCATTGATGTGTCGCCTTACACAGGAAGGGATCCTATCCAGGATTACAGAACCGTCCTGAAAGAACTCGAGGCGTTCAGCCCGAAACTGGTCAAAAGATCTCAAATCCTGGCTGCAAACAAGATTGACCTCCTCAAAGAAGAGAAGGATGGATTAGAGGATTTGAAAAAACTGGCCCGAGAAGAAGGTCTTCCGTTTTTTACCATCTCTGCACTCAAGAAAGAGGGATTAGGAAAGCTGGTGAATGAATTAGCCAGAACCCTGGACCGATTAAAGGAGAAGCCAGAGTAAACTATGAAAAAAGAGAGAATCGGGCTCTTTGGAGGCACGTTTAATCCCATCCATTCGGGACATATAAGGGCTGCGGAGATTGTTCAAAAAAGGTTGTCCCTGAATGAAATTCTTTTTATTCCTTCTTACATTCCGCCTCATAAGGATTCCACAGAAATCGCTTCTCCCTCTCATCGGTTGAAAATGGTCGAGCTGTCTCTTCAGTCCCATTCTCATTTTGTTCCTTCTTCCATTGAAGTCGATGCCGAAGAGAAGTCCTATTCGATCATTACTCTGGGGAAGATCGAAAAGCTTTACCCGAACGCGCAGGTATTCTTTATCCTCGGCATGGATGCTTTTTTAGAAATCGATACATGGAAAAATTACGAAAAAGTGCTTGAGAAGTGTTTTTTTGTGGTCATCAGTCGGCCTGGATTTCATTTGAAAGAAGCCAAGACAGCAATCAGGGAAATCCATAGAGATGAAATATGCGAACTATCTGAATCTGAAGATTTAGATGATGATATGCTTCTCTCTTATAGAATCTTCCTTATGCAGATAGATGCATTGGACATTGCTTCGACTGACATCCGAAAAAGAATCAAGAGAGGCGAATCCATCCAAACAATGGTTCCGGTTGAGGTGGAAGCCTATATCAAAGAAAATAACCTTTATCAGAGTGAGATCATGACTGGAGAAAAGTCAAAACAAAGAATGACCAAGAGGAGCCTGCCACCTGAAGTGAAGACTTCGGTCAAAGCCAGCTTGGCAAAAAAAGGGGAAGAGCTTATTATCCTGGATTTAAGAGGAATAGCGTCTTTCACTGATTTTTTTGTCATCCTGCATGGCAATTCTTCCCGGCAAAATATGGCCATTTACGAGAGTGTCGAAAAAGAGTTAAAGCAAAATAATGTCAAACCATTGAGTGTTGAGGGTAGAGAGCGTGCAGAGTGGATTTTGATGGATTTTGGGAGTTTTATTGTGCATATCTTTTCCAAGGATGCGAGAGAATATTATTCTTTGGAAAAATTATGGGGGGATGCCCCGAAACTCAACTATTGATTGGTTAAGTCAGGGCTCGACATTCGACTCTTCCTAAATATATCTTATTCACATGTTTTTTGATTGTTTCGCATAAAAAAATCCTGCCAAGATCGATCCATGAAAAAATGTCGAATGTCGAGCCTGTCCCCTTGAAACTTATCTTAATAAAAAAAATATTGACAATTCCTTTTTGAATCATTATTGTTTATGGACAATTTTTTAGAAGTGAGTGTGTTTAGTCGCATTGCATGAGAATAAGAATTCTATGGCCAGGAAAAACACGGAATACGGATTTAAGGAGATTGCAGGAATTTTACTTGGGGCGGATCAATCAACTAGAAAAATGCGAAATCATCGAGACAAAAACGGCCAAAAATCTTCCCGAAAAATTCGCCCAGAAAATCAAAGAAATCGAGGCATCTGAGCTTGAAAAACACTTTAAAAATGATTATATTATCTGCCTATTTCATGAAGGAAAGGAAATGAGTTCTATCGAATTGGCGCGGTTTTTGAGGAAGTTATCTACCAGTTCAGCTCGAGCCATCACCTTTGTCGTTGGAGGATTTCTGGGATTGGAGGAGAGGATTTTGAAAAAAGCAGACATCCTTCTCTCTCTTTCTCAAATGACTTTCTCTCATGAATTGAGCCGCATCATGCTCCTGGAGCAGATATATCGCTCCTTAATGATTATTAAAGAAAGACAATATGCCAAATAGGGGGGTATTTTGAATAAATCAGAGAGAGAAAAATATAAAAAAACACTATTGGAGAAGAAAGAAGCGATCGTTGCCAAGTTGAGCGAGGTCTACAACGAAAGTAAAGAAGTCGAATCCGGGATCGCCCAGGATATAGTCGATAAAGCAGAAAGTTCTTACACCAAGGAGTTCCTGCTGAGCCTATCCAATGCTGAGCGTGAGCAGTTGCTCCTGATAGATGAAGCCTTGAAGAGGCTCGAGAAGAATGAGTACGGAATCTGCCAGATGTGCCAGAAGACCATCAGTAAAAAAAGGCTGGATGCTGTTCCCTGGGCTCCTCACTGCATTGAGTGTCAGGAAAAAGCAGAAGAAGAATCTTGATATCTTTTCTCCGGAATAAAGTATCCTCAATTGCAAAATTAGCCGAGCTTGTTTTCTTCCCCTCCTTTTGTGAACTGTGCTCTTCTCTACTTGAATCTCCTGAGGAAAGAGTCATCTGTCGCTCCTGCTGGGAAAAAATGATTCCCTTTTCCTCATCTTACTGCTTATGCTGTGGACGGTTTTTCGAAGGAAGCGCCGAGCCGCATCTCTGTCAGGATTGTCTTGATAAAAGACCACACTTCACTTACCATCGTTCCTTTGGCCGGTACAGGGGGAAACTGAAGGATGCGATTCTTCTCTACAAGTACCGCCGTTTTCAAGTTCTGGGGGGAGATTTTGCCCGTCTCGTTTTCCGCAGGCTGGGAAAAGAAGAGAATATCTGGTGGAAAGCGGATGTCATCATTCCTGTCCCTCTTCACCCTAAAAGGAAAAAAAAGAGAGGTTTCAATCAAGCTCAGGTTATTGCCGCTGGATTGGCCGGGATAAAGGGGATAAAGCTGGAAGAGGGCGTACTGGTCAAGGTAAAAAATGTGCTCCCTCAAACTTTCCTCGAGACAGAAGAGAGAAAAAAGAATGTTTCCGGAGCCTTTCGTGTTATCGATAAAAGAAAAATAAAAGGGAAAATTGTCATTCTTGTGGATGATGTCTACACGACCGGTTCCACGGTCAAAGAATGCAGCATGGTGTTGAAAGAGGCGGGCGCCAAGGAAGTGAGAGCACTGACATTGGCCCAAGCCTGAGATTTCTCCCGTTTTAGATAAGAAAAAGCGCCCCGATCTTCTGACCGTGGGCGCTCGCGATGGGTAATGGTATGAGTAAATGTTTTACTTCTGATTCTTTGATGCGCTTTTTGGTTTGAGGATTTTCACCTTCTTGGGCTTCAATTCCGCTTTCTTGGGTAGGGTGACCTTCAGGATTCCATTTTCACTCTCTGCTTTAATTTTATTCTGGTCGATGTTCTGAGGAAGTGTGAAAGATCTGTAGAACGAACCGTATGATCGTTCGATTCTGTGATAATTCTCTTCCTTTGTTTCCTTTTCGAGCTTTCTGTCGCCTTTGAGAGTGAGCGTGCTGTCCTCGATTTTGAGTTCGATATCATTCTCGTCAACGCCCGGAAGTTCAGCTTTCATAACCAGCGCGTTTTCTGTCTCGTAGATGTCAACTGAGGGATTCCATGTGCTGGCAACCAAATCCTTTTCTTCTCCTCGAGATGTGTAAACATCCTCAAAAAGCCGATTCATTCGTTCTCGTAAGGTTGTGAGATCCCTGAAAGGATCCCATCTGATTATATTCATCTTTACCTCCTTAATATCTTAGTGCCTTTATAATATAATATCTTAGTGCCTATTTGTCAAGTATTTTATAAAAATTTAATTGTAATTGGGGACGTTCCCCAATTTAATTGGGGACGTTCCCCAAGGTACCACCTTAGCTTTTTTGGGGCTTAAGCAGCCTAGAAGATGAGATATTGTATGTGATATATGGGGATGTTCCCTAAGTATATGGGGACGTCCCCCAGGGGGACACCTCTTTATTTCGAAATCGAGTTTGCAGGAGTAAAGAGATATCCCCCTGAGGAACATCCCCAATTCTTAACTTTTCTTGGCGCTTAAGTAGCCTATTGGATGTAATAGTGTTTGGGGAAAGCACCTCACTTCCATATTATGATGGGATCTCAGGGATTCATATGATGAGAATGGGTGTTTTTCTAGGGAACGTCGTTTTATCTTTTGATTGTGATTTAGGGATTAATATGACGAGATTGGGTGTTCCCTTGGGGAACGACTCTAATGACTCCCCCTAATGACTCACTCAGATCCTTGGATAAGGACAGTGGCTTCTCCCTTCAACTCTCTTTTTTTCAGGCGGATAATCAGTTCTTCGACTGTTCCCCTGATAAACTCCTCATGAACTTTTGTCAGTTCTCTGGCAATAACCACTTGTCTGTTTCCTAAAGTTTCTAGGGCAGTTTGGAGAAAAGAACAGAACCTTCTGGTTGGAAGATAGAACACAAGAGTTGATTTCTCGTTTTTCAAGGAGGAAAGAAGCTTTTTTGTAGCCACTTTCTTTGGGGAAGGAAACCCGAGGAAGATGAATCGATGGGTTGGAAGTCCAGAGGCAGAAAGGGCGGCTGTCAGGGCTGAGGCACCAGGAATGGGGATAATTTGTATTCCCTGGTCAATGGCTTCCCTGATAAGCGGATAACCAGGATCAGAGATACCAGGCGTCCCAGAGTCAGTGACCAGAGCTACGTCCTTTCCCTTTTTGAGTTGACTGATGATTTGCGGTGTTTTCTGACTCTCCCTGGGATGATAATAGCTTATGAGGGATTTTTTTATGTTGTATTTTGTCAGGAGTTTTCTTGTCTGGCGGGTATCCTCGCAAGCGATGAGAGATACATCTTCGAGGATTCTCAGTGCGCGGAATGTCAGGTCTTCGAGATTCCCTATAGGGGTGGCCACCACAAAAAGGGTTCCCCAACGCTTATTTCCAGAATCTTCCGCCCGCATGACCTATCTGTCCCAATCATACGGATAGAGAAAGTCGTGGCCAACCGTTCGGGAGGAAATTTTGGGTATGGGAGGGAGTTTTCTCTTGAATTCAGAATTTTTGATCAACCGTATGATTTTTTCAACCGCCTCCCTCTTGAATCCTTGGGCGATGACTTCTTTTTTTGGTATCCTCTTGTCCACTAATTGAAAGAGGATTTTATCTATTTCGTCATATGTGAGGCCGAGTTCCTTTTCGTCCGTCTGACCACTCCATAGACCGGCTGAAGGAGTTTTCTTCATGATTTTATCGGGCACTCCCAGGTGTTGGGCCAGCTGCCTGATCTGTGTTTTGTACAGGTCTCCTAGAGGATTAATTGCGCAAGCCATGTCTCCGTGGATGGTTCCGTAACCCAGGAGCAGCTCTGTTTTGTTGCTCGTACCTAAAATCAAGGCTTTTTCCCGTGAAGAAAAATCGTAGAGGATGGACATCCTTTCCCTGGCCATCTTGTTTCCTTTTTCAATCCGACTTTGCGTCGGATACTTAGAAAAATACGCATCGACCATGGGAGAGATGTCTATTGTTTTTGATTTTAAACCCAGATTCTGAGCGATTTCATGGGCATCCTTTACATCCTTGCTGAAGGATTTTCCGTAAGGAAGGATGAGAGCCATTACATTGCTGGGCTTCAACGCCTTTGCGGCGAGAAAAGCGCCAACAGTGGAGTCGAGCCCCCCGGATAGGCCCAAGATTCCCTTTTTGTAGTTGAACTTATAGAGTTCATCCTTGATGAACGCGGTGAGAATTTTTTCGACAAAAGGCCCGTTAATCTTCATATTTCCTGACAATCCTTTTTAGGGCTTCGAGTATGATTTCAGGTTTGTCATCCCTTTTATAAGGCCATTTTTTTCGGATTTCGCGGACTTCGTCCAGATTGATTTCGTAAAAAAGGAAATCCTGATCGACATAAGCGGCCCGGGCAATCATCTCTCCTGCTGGATTGAATATGAATGAGCCGCCCGCAAAGTGTTTTCCATCTTCAAACCCAACCCTGTTGCAGTAAATCAGAAACACCGTTGAGAAGCGTGAGATCGTTTCGCCCATAATCTCCCACATTCGGCTTGTTTCATAAGCCTCCTCTTGTGCGGTTCCTCGTCCTGGGGCCGCACTAATGACGATAATGATTTCAGCTCCGCCTGCGAAGAGAAGGTAGCTGGCCCCATAGCTGAGGAAGTCCCTGCAAATCATCATTCCTGCGTTTCCGAAAGGTGTAGGAAAGATGTGGAAGTTTTTGCCCTGAGCATAAAATCTTGCTTCATCGAACATCCCGAATGTGGGAAGAAAGACCTTTCTGTGGATATGAAGAATTTTCCCCTTAGATAAAAACGCAGCAGAATTGTAAAAAAGTCCTTTCTCCATTTCTTCAACGAACCCCACGACAAGGGAGATCTCACGGCTTTTCGCTATGAGTTCCTTGAAAATCGGGTTTTTTCCAGGGACAATAGACATATCATCGACCATATCCATAAGAGTGTAACCGGTGAGGCTGAGTTCAGGAAAGATCAGAAGGTCAGCCTTTTTCTTTTTTGCTTTTTCGATTGACTGGATATGAAGGTCAAGATTTTTTCTCAAATTGCCCAAATGGGGAGAGATTTGAGCCAGGGCGACTTTCATGGAGGAAAAGTTACCACAATTTCATCGGCTTTTCAAACAGCATTGGGGGGACGTTCCCTAAGGTAACACCCTATCTCTTTTTGTTAACATTTAATGTTTTATCGGAAGATAGAGTGTCCCCTTAGGGAACATCCCCAAAGACACCCTGTCTCAATTTATTGGAATTTAAAGTTTTATCAGGAGCTAAGGTGTCCCCTTAGGGAACGTCCCCAATTGACGTCCCCAATTGACCAATTGACCAATTAAGAATTATTTTTTTAGTTCACATCTTGTATTTTTTTTTGCATTGTGATTTTATTTTAAAGATAATATTACCTATCCCAAATGGAACATATCGGATATTTCCTCAGAGACATTCATTTCAGAAAAAAGAACGGGTGTCTAGTCTATAAACAGAAAGGACTCCAGAAATATCTCTTCTTCCAGAAGGGAATTTTAGTAATGGTCAAGACCACGCAGCCCCAGGAGCTTCTTGGAGAGATCCTGCTTAAACTGGGGAAGATATCTGTCGAAACATTTAAGAAGATCGACCAGTACATCGACCCGACACAGAGCATCGGAAAAACACTGATCAAAGAAGGCCTTCTCACCAAGGAAGATTTGAATGATGGCCTGATGTTCCAGATGAGAGAAGTTACTTTGAACATTTTCCCTCTTTTTGGCGGAAAATTTGAGTTTCAAGTGAGAAGTGATCTCAGTAAAAAGAGATTCGAATACAAAATGGATGTTCCCGATTTGATCGAGGAAGGCATCAGGCGCATGGATTACAATCCTGAATTGGAAAATTTTTTGAAGATGAAAATTCCATTTTACAAGAAAACAGATAGTTTGGGCCGCTTGACAACAGAAGAAAAGGAATTGTTGCGCACAGTTGATGGGAATACATCGGCTGAAAAGCTTTTTCATTCGATGGACTTTCCTCCAGAATATTACTGGAAGAGCCTTTATCTCTTTTACTGCTTGGAACTCGTCGATGTCAAAGAGGTTAAAGCCGAGGAAGAAGTTCCAGAAAAAGAAAAAAAGCCGATAAAGCCTGTCCCCCCGAAAAAGAAGAAAGCCAAAAAAGTTTCTGAGCCGGCCAAGGTGATAGCGAAAAAAGAAAAAGTCCTGGAAGAAAAGAAAGAAGAAAAGGTGACCGTTGAAGAAGAAAAAAAGGCACCAGAGGTTCTTGATGATGAGACAAAGAAGAAAATCGCTGATTTGGAAAAGTTAAGTACAGAGATCGAGTCCATGAATTATTATCAAATTTTAGATATTGCCAGAGATGCCTCTCATAAAGAGATTAAAAAGTCCTACTTTGAAATGGCACGCAAGTATCATCCAGACCGTTTCGATAGAGAGCTTCCTCAAGACTCAAGAGATATGATCGAGGAAGTGTTCGGGCATATCACTCGAGCTTTCCAGACTCTCAACAATGAGAGGGAAAAACAGGATTATGATGCCAAGTTGGATGAACCGGAGCAGGTGGACCGGAAGACGTTAGGACAGAAAGCCGATGGTAAGTTCCGGCAGGGAAAAAGCCTGTATAACCGGGGAAAATATGAGGAAGCTTTGGTCTGTTTTGAGGAAGCGATTCGGATAAAGAGCAATAAAGCAAATTATTTCTTGTTTCTCGCAAAATCTGAGTCTAAAGTTCCCTCCTTTAACGAGAAAGCAGAAGAGGACTTCCACAAGGCTCTTGAATTAGAGCCCTGGAATGCGGAACTCTTTGTTGCTTTGGGTGAATTTTATAACCAGGAGGGACTTTCTGTTAAAGCAAAAAAACAATTTAAAAAAGCTTTGGATATAGACCCCGAACATGAGATGGCTCGTAAGGCTTTAGGATTAACAGAAACTTCCAAAAAGAAAAAAGGATTGAAGGGAGTGCTCCCCTTAAAGAAGAAGAAAAAGAAAAAAACTTAGCCTTTCCCAACGAGCTTTGAGAATTCTTTTTCTCCCAGTGTTGGAATCCCCAGTTTTTGAGCTTTTTCGAGCTTCGAGCCAGGAGACTCGCCCACCACTACATAAGTCGTTTTACGACTGACTGATGAAGTCACGCCTCCCCCCAGATTTTCGATGGCTTCTTCCGCTTCCTCTCTTGTCAGCTCAGAGAGCTTGCCTGTGAGAACAAAAGTCTGTCCTGACAGAGGAAGTTCGCCCGGTTTTACTTTTTTTATATAAGAGAATCTTAATCCTGCTTTTTTCAGCTTTTCCATGAGTTCGATATTTTCGGGTTGCTTGAAGAAGAAAACAACGCTCTCAGCCACTTTAGGCCCAACGTCTTCGACCTGAACGAGTTCCTCTAAAGTCGCTTTGGATAAAATCAAAAGGTCTTTGAATCGAGATGCCAACGCTTGGGCTGTCCGTTCTCCCACGTATCTTATCCCGAGGGCGAAAATCAGCCGGGGCAGGTCTATCTTTTTTGATTCTTGGATTTCGTCCAGCAGGTTTTGAGAGCTTTTCGAGCCCATCCTTTCAAGTGATTCCAAATCCTCAAGCTTCAGAGAATAGAGGTCTGGAAGAGTCTTTACGAGGTTTTTATCCACGAGCTGGTCGACCAAGGCCTCTCCTAAGCCTTCAATGTTCATGGCCCGGCGTGAGGCAAAGTGCAGAAGAGATTCTCCCAGTTTGGCTGGGCAGGAGGGATTCTCACATCGCGAAATCGCTTCGCCTTCCGGTCTGAAGACGGATGATTGACAGACTGGACATTTGGATGGAAAAACAAACGGGATTTCTTTTCCCGTGCGTCTCTCCTTCATCACGGAGACGACCTTCGGGATAACATCTCCACTTCGCTCGATGAGAACGTAATCTCCGATCCTTATGTCTTTTCTTTTGATTTCATCTTCATTGTGAAGAGTCGAACGGCTGATTGTGATTCCTGAAAGTTTCACAGGGTTCAGTTCAGCCACGGGAGTGAGTGCTCCGGTCCTTCCGACTTGAATCTTGATGTCTTTAATCTGTGTCGTGGCCTGCCTGGCGGGGAACTTGAACGAGATAGACCATCTGGGAAACTTGGCCGTATGGCCCAGACTACTTTGTTGTCTGGTGGAGTCGACCTTGACCACGACGCCGTCAACATCATAATCCATGTCGTCTCTCTTCTCACTCCATTCCTTCCAGAAGGAGAGAACTTCCTCTAGAGAAGAGCAGCGTTTGGAGTGGGGGTTGATCTTAAAGCCCAGTTCTTTAAGTTTCTGAAGGCTGTTCCATTGACTTTTTTGTTCTTTCCCTTCCGTGAAGATAGAGTAGAGGAACACATCCAGATGTCTCGAAGCCACTTCTTTTGGGTCGAGAAGCCGGAGAGAACCTGCTGCTGCATTCCTGGGATTAGCAAAGATTTGTTCTCCTTTTTTAGAACGTTCTTGGTTTATTTTCCGGAAGGACTGAAAAGGAAGGAAGGCCTCTCCCCGGACTTCGACATCATGGTTTTCCTTGATCCGGAGTGGAAAACTCCGGATCGTTTTGACGTTGTGGGTCACGTCATCGCCTCTGAATCCGTCTCCTCGTGTCACGGCTCGCGCAAAGTTGCCGTCACGATAGATGACAGATATGCCCAAACCATCTATTTTGAGTTCAGCTATGTATTCGATTTTTTCATTAGGAATGATTTTCTTTATTCTTTCTTCAAAGTCCTTCAGCTCTTCAAAGCTGTAGCAGTTATCCAGGCTGAGCATGGGAGTACTGTGTTCAACAGAAACGAATCCAGAGATCGGTTGTTCTCCAACTCTTTGCGTGGGAGATTCAGGTGTGACCAATTCGGGGAACTGGTTTTCGAGTTCCTCAAGCTCTTTCACAAGCATGTCGAATTCGAAATCGGAGATTTGAGGATCGCTGTCGACGTAATATTTTTTTTCGTGATAGGTGATTTCTTTTTTTAATTGTTTAATCTTTTGTTCTGCCTGCTTGAGGGAAAGATGTTTGGCGCTCATGGACCCCAGTTTGATATCAGAAGAAAAATGATAAAAAAGTAAAAAAGGGTAAAAAAGGGGACAGGCCCCTTTTTTTCAGGGACTGTCCCTTTCAGTCCTTTTGTTGAGGAAGATAGGGGCTGTCCCTCTTCTCGAAAAAAAAGGGGCCTGTCCCCTTTTTTTTCATAGCTCCCTTTGTAGGTCGCTTCTTCCATTCTTGTGTCTATGAGGATAATATAACAGGAACGGGAAAAGTTCAATTGACAATTCATGGCTGAAAATCAGGAGTAGTTTGTGGAGCCGAATCTTTATTTTCTGTTGTCAGAAAGGATGAGATTCTGGCTTTGAAGTTGGCTTCTTCCGAATCCAAGCAGGGCTCAGTGAATTCTATCTGATACCCAGTCTCCGCTTGGCTTCGGCGAGAAGTTTATTGAATTGATCTAGCGCGGCTTTCTGTTTGACCAAGAGTTCTTCAATTTCTTTTTGCAAAGCTTCGATGTCCTGCTCCATGATTCTCATCATTCTTTTATCTACATCGGACAGCTCATCATCTTCTTTGTCCCCGAATCTCGTGTTGTACTCCTTGGTTTGATCCTCGAGCTCTTTATTCTTTTTCTGGATATCTCTGACTGTTTCATTGTATTTGAGGTCTCTATTGAAAGTGAAAAATAATGATTCAGCGAGCTGCATGGCTTTTTTTGAGTTGGGAGGAGAGAGAAAACTGGCATCGAGCAAATAATTTATGGCTTCAGGAGAGACTGAAGGATCTCTCTTGGCATTGCCGGCGAGTATGATTCCGATGTTGTAGGCAACATCACCGGTTTTTTGTTGACCATAAGCCTGTTTGTAGTATCTCAAAGCATCGTCTTTTTTTCCGTTTCTATGAAGGGTTTTGGCATACAGGAGGATGCTGGCGTAATCCTTTAAAGCGGTGGCCGTAATCTTGAAGGCTTTCTCGGCATCCTTGTAGAATCTGTTGTCATAAAGAGTTCTTCCGATTTTTCTCAATGAGGTGGCAATTTGGGGGTCTTTCAAGATGTTATAGGAATTTATATAAGATTCTAAAGCTCCTCTTGGGTCTCTTCCCTTATCCAGGGCTGTTCCGTGAGTATAATAGGCGATTCCCATAAACTGATCCCATTGAGCGGGAGTCGCGCCGGAACCTTCTTTGTCTCTGTTGGTTTTTGAGAGTTGGATAACCTGCTGAGAATAGCTTTTGGCCTTTTCTAGATTTTGGCCGCGCTGGCTATAGACGGTTGCAATGGTCATTAATACCCTGCTTTTGGTGAAATCATCCAGTCCACCTAGAGAAATGGATTTTTCACCGTATTCTATGAGTTCTTCGGCAGTTTTACCGGGGTAGTTAATCATACATAGTTCGGCACATGCATATTTTTCATACTCGTTTCCTTTTCCAGCGTTTGCTTTTAGCCATTCTTTAAGAAGCTTGGCTTTCTGAGCGGGGTTCTGCTCCGACATTGCTTGGATGTAGTCTTGATTCGGATCACCGGTTTGAGCGTAGAAAGTGCCAAATGTAAAAAGAATAAGCATCAATGTTGTCAAGGCTTTTTTTCTCATTTTTTTACCTCGCTAATGAGATGCATGATAGCTTTCGTTGGTTAAAATGTCAATTGGCCTGGTTTTAGGCACTCGTAAGTGCTAATCCAACTAATATAGTAGCAAAATCCATGCCAAATTGGAAGAATTCAAGGTCTAGGGAGACGGAAGAAGACGGAGTCAGGTCGAGCCCTACCCCCTTTGTTTTTCTCCATTGTTTTTCAGATGGCCGTGATATAAAATATCCCCCAATGAGCCGCACAAAAGAAGATTTCCCCGAATATTTTTTAAAAAATGTCAAAAAAACCTTGTTAACCTCAGTTCCTCTTCGAGGCCACTCCAACTTCAAAATCGGGGGCCAGGCAGACTATTTCTTTGAAGCCGCTTCTGTGCAGGAACTCATGGCCTCCATCCACTCAGCACGGGAAGCATCTGTCCCGTTCTATGTGATCGGAGGTGGATACAACCTTCTGTTTGATGATAACGGGTTTCGTGGACTGATCATTAAAAATAACGTGAAAGGCGTTAAAAGAAGAAAAAGCATTCCTGAAGTGGAAGCAATGGCCGGAACATCCCTAGAGGAGCTGCTTCGTTTCTCTGTTGAGAAGGGTTTGAGCGGTCTTGAGTTTATGGCCGGTATCCCTGGAACGATAGGTGGGGCTGTTTACGGCAATGCGGGAGCTTTCCAGAGGAGCATCGGAGAATCGATAAAGGAAGCGTTTCTGCTCGACCGAAAAGGCGAACAGATTCAGGTGGGAAAGGATTATTTTAAATTCAGGTATCGCCACAGTATCCTCAAGAAAAAACATGATGTGCTTCTCCGTGTTGTCTTTAAACTTCGTGATGGAGAGAAAGAATCCATAAAAGCGCTTATCGAAGAAAACCTAAAAAAAAGAAAAGAGAAACATCCTCCTCACGACCTACCTTGTGCGGGAAGCTACTTCAAAAATCCAGTCCTCCCTGACGGAAGAGTTGTCCCTGCCGCTTATTTTTTGGAGAAAGTCGGAGCCAAGAAGATGAGAGTCGGTGGAGCCGCTGTGTATTCCGGCCATTCAAATTTCATCTTTAACCGGGAGAATGCCTCAGCGCAGGATGTCCTTCGATTGGCAAAGAAACTGAAAAGTCGGGTGAAAGAGAGGTTCGCTGTTGAGCTTGAGGAAGAGGTTATTTTTCTCCCAGCAGGTCCTTCAATGCCTTGATTTTCTGGGCGCTTAACTTTTTTTCTCTACTGGCTATTTCCAGGGCCTGAAACGCCAGTCTCCTGTACATCTCATAAAAAGAAGGGAACTTTCTCAGAGCCTCGAGATGTTTTTCGACGGACGCTTTATCTCCTCTTATCACTGGGCCTGTCAGGGAGGCGTGGATGTCAAATTTTTTTACATTATGTAAAGTCCCTTTCACCAGGGGAAGGAGGACTTTGAAGGCCTGCTCTTCTTGAAGACCGACTTTTTTGAGAAGTGATGACGCTGCATCCAGAAGCACGACAAAGAAGTTTGAGGCTATACTGCAGGCAGTGTGATAAAGGGTCTTGTTTTCAGCCGCGATAATAAAGCAGTGGCCGCCGAGTTTCCGGATGATTTTTTGAGATTCCTCCAGAGCTTGAGTTTCTCCTTCTAAACCAAAATAAATGTTTTCGAACTGTTCAGGGGGAGTCTTCTTATGAGCGAAAGATTGGACGGGGTGAATCGATGCCGTCAAGGCTCCCTTAGTCTTTAGAGGTTTCAGGATTTCTGAAGAAAGGAGGCCTGAGCAGTGAAAAACGAATTTTTTTGACCAGTTAATGCTCGCAGCGGAAAGTTCCTTGGTGACCTTCACAATTTCTTCATCCGGCAGACAGAGAATGACCATATCTCCGGCTCTAGCTGTCTGGATATTATCAGTGGAAGACTTCCCCTCTCCGATGATCTTCTGGCTCTCGTCTGCCGAAAGTGATGTCTGGCAGGAAAGAGATTTTATCCTATACCCTTTCTTTGAGAGCGCAACGCCCAAAGAGGTGCCAAGGCGGCCTGCACCGATAATTGAAATCTTGTTCATTTTTTATTCTTGAAAATCTTGAGCCATTGATTGATTTCAAAGGATGAGGGAGGAGTGACTTTTTTCTCTTCAGCTTGAGACTCTTTGTGCTCTTTCAGGGCAGATTTGAGCTCCCGTTCAAATTCTTCGCAACTCAAAGACTTTGCTCCTTTGGCTTTGGCGAAATTTTTTATCTCTCGGTCTGAACTGACCACAAAAAATCTTCTCAAATCGGTCTGCTTGGAAATGATCTCTTTGATGACTTCATCGGCATTCTGGTCGAAGGAAGGAAAGATAACTGAAAAATATTTTTTCCGAAATCTTTCATCGACAAAATCTGGGTCTGGGTTTCCATCGAAGACCACAAGCACACGTGTTTTCTTCTGGTGCTGGAACCTCTGAAGTTTTGAGACCAGACGGTGCTTACTCTGGGGATCTCTCAATTCGGCGGGGGAGGAGTGCCCGATGAGATTGTTACCGTCAATCAGGTAGGCCACTGGATGAGATGCGAATCTGCAGGACAGTCAGCCGCAGGATGTTATAGAGAGTAGGATTCTCCGGGATTGAGAATGATGACCTCCGCTTTATCTCCGACAATTTTCTTGAATTCTTCCGGGTCAGCGCTGACGATAGGAAAAGTATTGTAATGGACAGGGATGACTTTTTTCGTCTGAATATATTCCACAGCCTTGGCTGCGGAGGGAACGCCCATCGTGTAACGGTCACCGATGGGGATAAAACTGAGATCCGGCTTAAAGAATTCACCGATGAGTTTCAAATCATAGGTTAAACCCGTATCCCCAGCATGATAAATCGTCTTGCCATCCATTTCGATGACCACACCTGCCGGATCTCCTTTGTCAGCGGAGTGGAGTGCGTTAACCATGTGCACTTTCACTCCTT
>CAYFVQ010000186.1:0-3132 GCA_964346585.1 uncultured Eubacteriales bacterium
ATAAAAACTCTTCTGGCAATAAAGAGGCAGAGCATTCATTATTGCCGGTTCAATAATGTGATTGTCTCTATAAATTCCGTGAAGGGAAACATATCAAAGGCTTGAAAGGATACAGGGACATAGCCCTTGCGGTTCCACTGCACGAGATCGCGAACATGGGTATCGATTGCGCAGGAGACAAGACAAATCTTTGGGACGCGCATGCGAGTAATCCTCGAAATCACCCGCGAATGGCAGCCGGCTCTCGGAGGGTCAATCAGGATGATGTCCGGACATCCCAGACCATGTCCCTCCACAAATTCCTCCGCGGATAAACACACATAGGAAGCGTCTTTCAATCCCATGTTGGCTGCGTTTATCCGGGCGCTTTCGATAGCTTTTTTATCATTGTCGATGCCCAGAATCCGGCTGCCTTTTTTCCCTATGAAGAGAGAAAAGAGACCAACCCCACAGTAGACATCCACGATTTCCGAAGGTGGAGATTGAACACAGATGGACAGGACTGCTCTCACCAGCTCAGGCGTGAGATGGAGGTTGGATTGGAAAAAGGCATCATAATGGGCACAGATGTTTGTATTGAGCAGTCTGTGATTCAAAAATGCTTCGCCATACTCTTTTTTTTGAGAGGGGACGGCGATTCCTTTTAATGCGGAGATTTCAGCTGAAAGTGTCTGGGCCAATTCAGAATAAGGATAAGTTATCGAGCGTTTGACAGAGAGAGTGATGTGGGCTTCCTTCCGTCCATGGGTCAACTGGAGTTCAAAGCCATCCACCGGGAAGGCCTGATATCTGGAGGAAATGATATCCGCGACCTGCTGAATGATATCTCTCCCCGATTCAGGGAGTATCCACAGGGCTTTCTCATAAAGGACTTCACCTTGAATCGGGTCCGTGCCTTTCAGTTCGACTTTTCTATCCCTAGGGTAAATTTTGAATTTGGCGCGGTTCCGGCAACCGTCCTTCAGTGGTGAAGGGATGATCTCACTGAATAAATGACCGTATCCGATGCCATCGAGATGCTCCCTCAAGTCTGATGTCTTCTTCTCAAGATGCTTTTTGTAAGCTTTTTCAAGAGTTTCAGCTTGAGACATCGTTTAAATCCTCAGCCCCCACAGATTGAAACGTTGACAAGAAGAAGGATTGGATATGTATGGACTTGGAAAAAACGGGATCACACGCTTTCGCTTTTTTCAAAGAAATAGGCACCCAGGACAATCATCACCGTCGAAAATATCAGCAGCAGGACAAAGTTGTAAACCATGGAAAAAGAAGAAACTCCGATCAACGAAGCCCTCAACCCATCAACTCCATAGGTGAGAGGATCGGCCTTTGAGATATACCTCAGCCAAGTCGGAAAATTCTCAATCGGATACAAGGCGCCGGAAAGGAAGAATAGAGGGAATATCACAAAATTCATCACGATGCTGAATCCCTGCATGTCTCTCATCTTTGAAGCAAAAATCAATCCCAATCCGAGAAACGTGATCGAAATCAAGGTCATGAACACCAGCGCCAAAAATATTGACGAAACACTCACGATCTTAAACCCCATGATGCAAGATATACCCAGGATGAGAAGCGCCTGAATCATCGTGGTCGTCGCCCCTCCGGCAATCCTTCCGAGGACAATAGAGACCCGGCTGACAGGCGCTACCATGATCTCCTTCAGGAATCCGAATTCTCTGTCCCACAGCACTGATAATCCACCAAAAGTGGAGGAGAAAAGAATACTCATCCCGATTATGCCGGGGACCAGAAAGCGAATGTAGTCCACCTCTCCCGAAATCCCGGGAACGGCTAATCGTCTGAATCCCAACCCGAGAAAAGCGAGAAAGAACAACGGCATCGCCAGAGCCCCGATGACCCGAGACTTTGCCCTCATGAAACGCTTCATCTCCCGAAGCCAGAGGACATATATGGCTGCCTTATTGAGAATCATCTCCTTCCCACTCTCCTTCCCATTCTGGCTCTTATCATCGCCAGGTTTCGCTCTGACTGACTCGCTTCTTCTTCTCGGATGGTTTTTCCGGTGAAGTGGATAAAAACGTCCTCCAGGCTTGGTTTGCGCAAGTGGACACAGGTGACATCGACTCCGTTTTCCTTGGCGACGTGGATCAATTCCGGAATCCGTCTTTCTCCCTTCTCCATCGTCAAGCTCAGAGTCTCGTTATGCCTTGTCATACTCTGGACCCACTCCAGGCTATCTATCCTTTCAATCAGAGCATCAGGATTTCCTTCAATTTCCAGGGAAACGACGTCTCCACCGAGAATATCCTTCAATCGAGCGGGTGAATCCATGGCCACAAATTTCCCCCTATCCATGATGGCAATCCTGTCGCAGAGGAAATCCGCCTCTTCCATGTAGTGAGTTGTGAGAATAATGGTGACTCCACCCTCTTTATTCAATTTCTTTATGTAATCCCAGATATGACGTCTCGTCTGCGCATCCAAACCAAGTGTCGGCTCATCGAGAAACAAAACCTCTGGCTTATGAATCAAACCCCGCGCAATCTCCAATCTTCTTTTCATCCCTCCCGAGTAGTTTTCAACAAGGACATCTTTTTTCTCTGTCAGCTCAACAAGCTCGATGACTTCTTTTATTCTAATCCTCCGCTCCGCTTTTTTTATCCCGTACAACATCGCATGAAACTCCAGGTTTTCCTCTCCGGTCAACTTGATATCAAGAGCGGGCTCCTGGAACACGACCCCGATGCTGCGTCGAATGTCATCTTTACTCTTGGAGATATCATGGCCCGCGACCTCCCCGTATCCTGAAGTCGCCTTGAGAAGAGTGGAGAGCATATTGATAGTGGTCGTCTTACCTGCCCCGTTTGGTCCGAGAAGCCCAAAAAGCTCGCCGGTGTTCACAGTGAAAGAGATGTGGTCCACGGCCGCAAGCCCGTTAAACTTTCGGGTTAAATCCTCGACTTTTATGGCATATTCACTCATGGCATTCGGCTCAAATCAACAATTCATAAAAAAATATATTAACTCAAATCCTTTTCAAAATCTTCCATTTTTTATCTGGGGTTGGAAGGAACCGGATTCTAGATGGAAAGATTATTAATTATAACAATCTATCCATTAATCTGAATCTAATTTGACAACATATAATCTCAAGAACTTTTCAAT
>CAYFVQ010000187.1:0-4606 GCA_964346585.1 uncultured Eubacteriales bacterium
CGAAAAATTCAATTTGGTCGTTATAAAGAGTGATTTTCTGTTGCGGTTCTTAATGACCTCTCCGATGGCTCTCTCCGAATTGCCCCGGGTGTAGTGTTCGCCTGTATCGATGTAGTTAACTCCCATATCCAAAGCCGCATCGAGGATCTCGGGATTTGTCAAGTTTCCAGCACCAAAACCGATGTCTGAAGCTTTAAAACCCGTTCGCCCCAATGTCCGGAACTCCTTGATCCGGAATTTCTCAAACGGAGATTCTTGAGTGAAGGGACTGGTATGTTTTCCGAGGGGCTTTCCTCTTTCTGTCAGGCCCAGGCCAGCGAAGGCAGCCAGAGAGCTCTGAATGAAACCACGCCTGTTGATTTTGATTTTCTCGTTCTTCTTGTCATTCATGGAATTTCTTTCGTATTTCTAATAAAAAAGAACAATCACAAGAGCGATAATAATAATCCAGATAATAATAATTTTTTTGAATGAGATCATTGCTATACTCCTTCAATTTTCCAGCCCAGAACATA
This sequence comes from uncultured Eubacteriales bacterium, assembly GCA_964346585.1. Taxonomy (GTDB): domain Bacteria; phylum Acidobacteriota; class Aminicenantia; order Aminicenantales; family Aminicenantaceae; genus SOIA01. The sequence continues at coordinate 516 of CAYFVQ010000187.1, forward strand.
ACACTCAAATGGATTGTAGGTTGTTTGGTGCACAGAGGGAAAGCAAGAATCGGTAAGCGGTCAATATATCCGATGGATGTCAGAGATTCCGGCTTTTATTGGTGTACCATTCCAAAAACTAGCCGATAATCCTTATAACTATCCAGCGTTATTTCTATTCACTGGAGGGAGTATACCTTACTTTAAATTCCGTTTAAAAGCGATGATACGGTTGTCGGACAGAGTGGGGATTATCAGAAGTTTTTTACCCGGGATATAGGCGAAATTCGCGCAATACTGTCTGGGCGCGGTTGAATCCAGAAGAAGAATTTTTTGACCTTTCGGACTCACCGAATAGACTTTGCCGTTAAAATCGGAGACAAGGATATTCCCTTTTTTGTCCGTTTCTATACCGTCGACAATGGCTCCGGGATCCAGCTTGGCTATTGTTGTGACCTCTCCGCTGCCCAAATCGATAGACCTCAGGCTGGCATCGGACGAAAAACCGGCGTAAAGCTTTCCGTTGGAGTACTGGAGACCGTTGACCTGGATGAATTCATCCCCGCTTTTCCATACCGAAAATTGACCGCTGCTGAATTTCAGGATTTGACCTCTCTGTCCGTCGGAAACGTAGATATTGCCTTCACTGTCCACAGCAATATCATTTAAAAATCCGGGCTTAGGGACAGAGTGCCTTTTGACGATTTGCCCGGACTTGATATCGACCTCGGCGAGGTTGGCTCTTTCCACGATAAAAAGCTTATCCTTATGGATGGCCATTCCGGTCGGCCGGATCAGCCCTTTGATCCATTCGCGATTCTCTATTTCACCGTTGAGCTTGACCTTGGAAATGAATTGGGTCCCGCCGCTGATGTAGTTTGAAATATAGAGAACATCCCGGTCCTTATCATAGAGTACTGTCTCCGGATAGCTGAGTTTGTGGGACAGATTCCAGAGTTCTGTCAGGCTATTGTCCTGATAAACAGCAGACCCTTCCCTGCACATGAATCCCCAGCCTCCCATAGACTCGGCGAGTACGAGAAGAAGTTCATTGCCCCCTTTTTTTAGAGGCAGAAAAAGCGAATCAAACAGACCCACTCGCCCCTGAAAAAAAGGATCCCGGGACTGAAAGACACTGTATCCCCAGAAAAGCAATCGTCCATTCAGAAAAATACTGACGAGGTCGCTGTAGCCGAACTGCAGCTCCATCAATTTTTCACTGTCTGCAGAAATCGTCGTTTTGGCCAGCACGATTCCTGGGACAACAGGATTCTTCCTGGCATAACGAGAGACATTCACCAGACCGCTCGGCTCGCTGACCGCGGTTTGCCAATCGACCTTTTTCATTTTGTCTTGAGGGGGGTAACGTTTCAGGTCGAAAAAACTGTACTCGAATGCCTGGGACACCTCCCATTCCGTGATCGTGCCGAAAGGAGTTTCTGGCTTGACAGGGGGCTCGAACTCCAGGCTGTCGTCATGCCTGTATTTAAAATCAGAAAAATAGGCTCGTCCAATGGGGCCGGTGACTTTCAGCCCCAGCCTCCCTTTTGTCCGGCCGAGCCTTAAATCGCTGATCACAAGTGACGGAGTTTTGTCCTCGCCCATAAAGACCCTTGCCTGTGTTCCCGCTATTTCCAGCTTGATATGCACCCATTCATTTGTGGGAAAAGTCCAGGCATTGGTGCAGCCTTCTCCATAATAGAGCTGCCAGGCGGAGAGTCCGTTAAAGACCGGCGTGTATTGAAGCGCATCGGGCTTCCCGGACTTGTGCGGACGCACATAAAACTCTTCGTAATTCGCCTCATCCTGACTGCGGAAAATGATTGTCGGGAAAACCCTTCCCTCTTTAAAAGCCAGATCCACTTCCACAACCCCGTTTTCGAATTCGACATCTTTGAGAAAAGCCGTGCCGGCGAGAGTGAGCGCCTTTCGACCCATGAATTCTTCAATCCGACTTGCCGGCCCAAGCTGCCAGCGTTCGGAATCAAAGCTGACAGTTTCTTCAGTCCCGTAGGAAAAAACGCTCATTAAAATAAAGCCTAAAAGGATCAAAACGAATTTTTTTGTTTGGAATAGATTTTTCATAGATTTCTCCTCTCTATACTTTCGATTCGATTATCATAATTTCTTCCATATTCTGTATGGAAAATACAAGGAAACAGGAGATAACTATTATCTCTTATTCGTGATGAAAACAAAAACATGCGTTCGATGAAAGGTCAGTAGAATCGATAAAAGGTTTTTATTAAATCTTTTAAATGGAATACATTTAATCCAGTAAATGGAGTACATTTAATCCAGGTTGTCAGCAGTCAGCAATAGTGGAAAATTGGAAGGAATTTTTATCAACCTCTAAAAGTGAATTCTTATTTTTCCACAGATGCCGTTGGAAATATTTACCTTGCTTTTCGGTTGTCGTCAGGAGTTCATACTGGACAGTCAAGGGAATAAGGCGCTTTTCTCAAGTCGATCTCAGGAAGATATATGTTATTCCTCCTTAAAAACCGGATCATGAGAAAGCGCCTCATTTTTATGAATCTTGCCTCCTCGAATGCTGGAGTTTCATCTTAAATGTGGATTGCTTTTGGTCTTAGGGCAACTAACGGAGTTCAGCGGAAGCGCCGGCGACCTTGTTAAACGGCTCAAAACGGCCTCCCAAGTGCTGCCCGAAAAACACATCCAATCTACCGTAAAAATCCAGTTCGTTTTCGGGTCTGACGAATCCATGACCTTCATCAGTATAGACAATATAGGTCACCGGTAGATTCTTCTTCCGCATGGCGGCCACGATTTGATCGGATTCCTGGATGTTGCAGCGGGGGTCATTGGCCCCCTGCCCGATCAAAAGTGGAACCCGGATTTTATCCACATGATGGAAGGGAGAAACCTTCCTGTTGTATTCAGAATCATTTTCCGGGTCACCGAAGATACTTTTAAACATCTCCTTCATCGGACCCCAGTAGGGCGGGATGGCTTCCATAAAAGTCTTTAGATGGGACGGCCCACAAACTTCGGCCCCGCAGGCATAGAGACTGGGCGTGAAAGTCAATCCGGCTAGAGTTGCATATCCGCCGTATGAACCCCCGAAGATGCCGATTCTGTCAGAGTCGGCATATCCCTGTTTAACGGCCCATTTAACGGCATCGGTTAGATCGTGCTGCATGCTGCCGACTCCGATCTTCAGATTTCCTGCCATCTGAAACTTCTTCCCAAAACCGACAGATCCTCGGAAATTAACCTGAAGTACAGCATATCCCCTATTCGCCAGCATTTGAACAAAAGGTTCATAGCACCAGGAATCTTTTGCTGTTGGCCCGCCGTGCACATACAGAACCATGGGGAGTTTCTCTGGCTTGATCCCGACGGGAAGGGTGAGAAAAGAAACCAGTTTCAGGCCATCTCTTGCGGTTATGATCACTGGTTTCATTTGGGCCAGTTCATATTTTTTCAATTCAGGCCTATCATCAAAGAGAAATTGGATTTTTCCTGATTGTCTGTCATACAGATAGGAGGAATTTGGGCCATTATCCGTCATATAAGAAACCGTCCATTTCGTATCAGATCGATCGCGGCTTTTTATGGTGAAGTGACCTCTTTTGAAGGCCTGCAATCTGGCGAAATCAGAGACTAAGTTTTTGTCCAAAACTTTCCATTCCGGTTTCAAATAATCGACTTCATAAGCCTGAATTTTCCCTGATTTTGGATCAAGAATAATGGATTCCGCCCAAATATCGCATCGGGGATCTTGAGCTATGACTTTTGCTACTTCTCCGGTTTCAACATCTATCTCAACAAGCTGTGTCATATCCGATTTTTCGCTTGAAGTCACATAAATAGATTTTCCGTCTTCAGAGAATCCGAGCAAGTACCCGTCAAATATGGCTCCCAACGGCCATCGTTTCAGTTCTTTCCAGGGGGAATCCTTTCTTTTGCGCACCCGCAGTATGGAGCCGCCGGTTTTTAGATCCATGGCTTTAATGGCCCGGATGGTTCCTTGGGAGTCGGCCATCCATTCTTTTCCTATCAGGAATACGACATCTCCGGGATTCTCCGTATCGAGCTCCAGTTTTCCTGATTGAATATCGATCTTGTAAATATCAAACAACTGCCTG
>CAYFVQ010000188.1:0-2748 GCA_964346585.1 uncultured Eubacteriales bacterium
TTCTCACGATATCTTCATAGATTCGACGCGCCTGGTCCCGATCCAGAATCTCTCCCTCAACTTTTTTGTCTCCGATATACATCGCGAATTCAGAAATAGTGGCTTCTTCCGGAAGAGGGAATATGTATATCCCCTCAATATCTCTCGGGTGGTTGTTGATGAAGACCTGATCAATCGATGTTTTAGCGACCTGATTGATGATCTCCACACTGACGCGATGATATTTCACGCTCAAAGGAGGGATCTTTTCTCTCGGATGCGGCTTGGGAATGATGAATCCATCCGCATGAAGATCCGCTGTCAAAAAACCAATAAGAAAAAGGAAAATGAAAATCGAAATGAATTGAAATAGTTTGCTGTTTCGCATAGCTTGCCTCCAAACTTGGCGTTTTCTCCTGTTATAAAATAAAACTATATTTCGGGAGATATCGTTTCATGGCGCTCCCCTTTTCTCAGCCATTATACACCTTTATCAGGGGAAATTCATAATGGATACGTTCCAATCTGAGTTTATTAACGATACTGAAAATCAACCTGTCATTGCGAGCGAAGCGCGGCAATCTCATAGAGAAAATAAATTTTTTTATGAGATTGCCACGTAACTTCGTTCCTCGCAATCATAATGGGGACGTTACCCAAGGAGATTCCTTATTTATGTCCAGATGCGGACATAAATTGTTCGATAATGGACAACCAATTCTCAATAAGTATCCGAAAATCCCAGGAGGTAATATTGGCATGCTTATTGCATATTAAAATAAAGAATGCAGGATCTAAATTAAATATTTTGTGGTGGGTTGAAATGCTACTTTTAAGAAGCCATGAAAACGGGAGACAAAAATGTTAATCAATTACATTAAGACCGCCTGGAGATATATTACAAATCATAAAATCTATTCAGCCATTACAATATCAGGTTTGGTGCTGGGGTTGGCAGTTTTTATTCTGTTCGCTCTCATGCTGTCCTCTCAATCAAACTACGACTCATTTCATAAAAATGCTGACAGGATATACTGTGTTGTCCAGGTTCTTTCCAGAGGTGTGGAAAGGGACTACCATTCAGCCATTACCCCAGCACCGCTCAAAAATGCTTTAGTAGCCGAATTTCCGGAAATCGAAAAGGCCGCAAGATTTTCTCCAACAGGGAGATTAGTTGTCAGGCACGGGGATAAATTGTTTTATGAAAACAGGATTCGATTTGCCGATGCTGATTTTCTATCCATTTTCACGTTTAATCTCATGAAGGGTCAATCCGAGGCGGTTTTATCCAATCCCTATTCCATCGTTCTTACAGAGACTTCGGCATTAAAATATTTCGGGAATGAAGATCCCGTAGGAAAAAGCCTGACTATAAACAATGATTTTGATGTTGTCGTCACCGGAATCATTGAAGACAATCCTGAGAATTCGAGCATTAGATTTGATTTCCTTATGTCCATGGAAACCTCCAGAGCAATGAATATGCGGATGGATGACTGGACCGATAATAATCAAGCGACATTTTTGCTTCTCTCTGACGGAGCCAATCCCGCAAAGCTGGACGCAAATTTATCCGCTCTTATTCAGAGATATTACCCCGATTCAAATGAATCTCCCCAGCAACTCTATCTTCATCCCATGCAGGACTTTCGGCTGAATTCAGCTGAGATTGACTGTTATTGGAGTAATGCTCGAATTAGCTTTATCGCGATATGGATCGTTGCTGTTCTAATATTAATAATCGCCTGCATCAATTTTATGAATCTATCCACAGCTTGTTATGCCTTGCGTGCCAATGAAGTGGGAGTCCGTAAGGTTATCGGTGCCAAACGCATGCAGTTGATAAAACAGTTCCTTGGAGAATCGATGCTCATGGCCTTTATTTCATTACCTTTAGCCATGTTGGTCTCCGAGATTGCCCGGCCGGGAATGGCTGCGATTATGGCAGGGATTTTCATCCCTTCGATCTGGGAGTTTCCTTCTGTATTGATTCTGACATTTGGCGTAACCATACTCACAGGTTTATTTGCGGGAAGTTATCCCGCTTTTTATGTATCGGCTTTTCAAGCGGTTCAAGTTTTTAAAGGAAGGCTGATAAAGGGAAAGAAAGGAAGTCGATTCCGCAAAATACTGGTTGTCACCCAATTCACATTTTCCATTATTTTGATCTTGATGACCATAATAACCATAAAGCAAACCAATCATAACCTAAATGTTGATCTAGGGTTCGACAGGTCAGGGATCATTGCTGCAAATCTGTCTCATGAAGCGAGGACCAAACTCGACGTTTTAAAAAAAGAGTTGGTTAGGCACTCAGATATTATCTCTGTCTCAGCCGCCGCCGCATTACCCATTGAATGGAACACAGAAGAGCCGGTCGTGCCAGAGGGAATGGCTAAAGAGGACGCATTAAATATGAATACCTATGCTGTCGATCATGGTTTTATTGAAATGCTGGGAATAGAGATCAGGCAAGGGAGAAGTTTTTCTCAAGACTTCGCGGATGTCAATAACTTTATCATCAACCAAACAGCGGCCGAGCAGCTGCAGTGGGAGAATCCGATCGGAAAGCAATTGGTCATCGGAGAAAAAAAGGGTATGGTCATCGGTGTTACCGAAGACTACCATTTCAAATCGATCTTTTTAAGTCAAATTACTCCGGCTGTACTTTATTTGGATCCGGATGGCCTCAATTTTGTTTATGTAAAAGTTTCTTCTCCAGATAAAATTTCCAGTGCTGCTGAATACATGGAGAATCAATGGAACGTT
>CAYFVQ010000189.1:0-6905 GCA_964346585.1 uncultured Eubacteriales bacterium
ATCATGACATTCTGGGGCTTGAGGTCCCGGTGCACGACTCCCAGACGGTGGGCTTCTGAGAGCCCCTCGCTCACCTGCTTGGCCAGGGAGATGGCTGTCCCGATGGTGAGCTGGCGCGAGCGTCTGATGAAACTCTTGAGGTCCTCGCCGGGAACATACTCCATGGTGATGTAATAGGTTCCCTCCTCTTCCCCAAGGTCGTACATCTTGCAGACATTCCTGTGGGCGATCTTGCGCGCGAATTTAAGCTCGTTGCTGAAGCGTTCGATGGTCTTTTTGTCGGCAGCGATCTCAGGCTTGATGAGCTTAAGCGCGACTTCTTCCTTAATTTTTTTATCTTCAACTCTGAAGACCTTGCCCATTCCGCCTTTGCCCAGCTCTTCGATGATCTCGTACCTGTCCGCGATGACACTGCCCCGGGTGAGTTCTTCGGTGGGAGTTTCTGCGGTTTTCGTGAGGGAAGGTGAGGCTTTCTCTTCGGATTCGAATTTGGTCCCGCACTTCCCGCAGAAAAGGGTGTCGTCCGGGTTGTCAGCCTGACACTTCGGGCATTTCATTGTCTTATTTGCCTTATAATTGTCTTTTTAAAGTCTCCAGTTGCTTCTTCGCGTCCTCGACCTCAGCCATGCCCGGGTCAGCATCCTTCCAGAGCTCGAGGAATTTATCGTAATTCTCGATGGCTTTGGTTGTGTTTCCTTGCTGTTCGTAGATTTTACCCAGCATGTAGAAGGATTTGGCGTAGACGTCGCCATTAGTCAGTCTGCCTGTATAAAGGGAATCTATCCTTTCATATTCTTCTCGAGCTTTGTCTAAATCCCCTAACCTGTAATAGGCTAATCCTAAAGAATCAGCGTATATAAGACGCGCGCCGGATAATTGATAGAGCAAAGGCAGGCCCTTCTTAAAATATTCAATGGCTCTGGAATAATCATGTCTTTCAATCTCTATCATACCCATTAAATGATAGTAATGTCTCATGAGTTTCTTGTTCATTTGTTGTTCGATCATCTCCCTAAGTTCTTCAGCTGCTTTCTGTGCTTCTGCCAATCGTTCTATTTCAACGTACACAAGTGCTTTCCTGTTCAGAGCGATTCTTTGAGCGAATGTATCCTCATCTTCAACAGCGCCTTCCCATATTTTTTCTAATAACTCTAAAGCTCGATCAAAATTGCCTGATCTGAGTTCCGCATAGGCTAAATCACGAGTTGCCCCCCATATCCAAGTTATTTCGCCGAGTTCTTCTGCCTGCTCAATCCCTCGTTTTGCCAACTCTATTGTATCTTTAAATCTTCCCTGTAGTACAAACAAAGATCCCAATCTCTGCATGCCATTTGCATTAGCAGATGGTTCTTCCTTTGCCAGAAGCTTCCGGTATTCCTCTTCTGCTTTCTTCAAATTTCCCATGTAGAAATAAATGTCGCCTTTTTTCCTGAAGTTAATCCAATTTATCGGAGCAAGGGCGAATGCTTTATCCATTTCTTCCAGGGCAAGATCATATTTTTCTTGATAACGATAATACGAGGCTTGATCTTGATGGATCCTGTAGCTATCTGGAAAATTATTCAGGAATTCTTCGTAAACCTTTTTGGCTTTGTCAAACAATCCATGATCTTCGTATATACTAGCTAAGTTTGTATAAGTGATTATAAAATCAGTTTTATGCTCTTTTATTAAAATTTCATAATGTTCTATGGCTTTTTGATCATCTTCTATTCTGCCATACAAAACGGCTAAGTTATGCCTGGCTCCCCTTTCATCAGGATAAATCTCCAGTAATTTCTCATAGGCCTCAAAGGCTTTATCAAAGGTTATCTCTGACCTGCCGTAGAAATCTGCCTCAATTCGATATCGTTCTCTATCCGATAATCTATCTGTAAGCTTTAATGCCGTTTGGAATAGCTCCTTCGCTTTTGTTCTGCGGCCTAAATTGCCATAGGCAATTGCCATGGATCTGTAGGCCATGGCAAACTCCGGATCAATGGCTACGGCTTGCTCCATCAGCTCTATGCCTTTCCGATACTCTCCCTGGAGGTGAAATTTTCTCCCTATGCTGTAGTATTTATACGCTTCAGGAGAGTTAGTGGTGATTTTTCTGACTTCGCTATCAATGTCGCTTGTGACCTGCTCTTCTGAAAGCTCAAGATGAGCCTTTATTTTCTTTGTTATATCATCCACCAAAGAAGGGAAACTCTCCTCGCTTTCCCCTGTAACATAATCTGACGCAATAATCTCTAATGTGTCTGCTCTTTGTAGTGAGTAATCGATTCGAAAGATATTCCCTGCCTTGGAAAGGCTAGCTTGAAAAATATGGTTGACTCTTCCTTCTCGTACGACATTCTTTAAATCCTCTGAAGCATAACTTTTTGCCTCCAGCAGGTTCAGTTTTCTGAGAACACTGAAAAGCCTGTCTGCTGGCAAGACATTAATGTATTTGGATTGGGAGAGGTCGGTTATTAGCCAACGGGGAAGAGCGACTCTCCAGTGATCCAGTGTCTCATCTCCTGTCTCGTTCATAAAATAGACAACAGCCAGGGAAGGCTTATCAGAATCAGGGAAAGGAACAGTTTTATCTTTTGGAAGAAGCTGTAAGAGGATTATTCCGATGATCACGACAGCGATGATGATTAAAGCCGGGATAAGGAGCTTCTTCACTCTGAAGGTGACGGTGATCTCTTTGGACGTGATCGGCTCTTTCTTGGGGATCACTCTCTCTGTGGTCGGGATGCCCTGCTCGATACTGCTCAGCTCGCTGCGGAATTCACCCGTGCTCTGAAACCTCTTTTCTTTGTCCTTTTCCAGGCATTTGAGGATCATCCGGCTCAAATCATCTGAGATCTGGGAGTTAAACTCTTTAGGATTCCTGGGCGTCTCGCTTTTTTGCATGACTCCGATGGCAAACGCTGTGTCTCCCTCGAACGGGACTCGTCCGGTCAGCATCTCATAGAGCATGATGCCCAGAGAATAGATGTCCGACCTCTGGTCCGCCTCCTTCCCCTCCACCTGCTCCGGAGACATGTACTCCGGAGTGCCGATCATCACTCCGGCGCCCGTTATCCCTTTGCCTTCGACTGAGCGGGCCACGCCGAAGTCCATGATCCGGGCGTTCCCTTCTTTATCGATCATAACATTCTGAGGCTTAAGGTCGCGGTGGACGACTCCCAGGCGGTGGGCTTCAGAGAGGCCCTCGCTCACCTGTTTTGCCAGGGAGATTGCTGTTCCGATGGTGATCTGCCGTGACCGTCTGATGAAACTTTTCAGGTCTTCTCCCGGAACGTACTCCATCGTGATGTAATAGGTCCCCTCTTCCTCTCCGAGGTCGTACATCTTGCAGACGTTCCTGTGGGCGATCTTGCGTGCGAATTTCAACTCGTTGCTGAAGCGTTCGATGGTTTTTTTATCGGCGGCGATCTCAGGCTTGATGAGCTTGAGGGCGACTTCTTCCTTGATTTTCTTGTCTTCGACCCTGAAGACCTTGCCCATGCCGCCTTTGCCCAGCTCTTCGATGATCTCATACCTGTCCGCGATGACGCTGCCTCGAGTGAGTTCTTCGGTGGGAGTTTCGATGGTCTTCGTGACAGGGATTTCTTCTTCAGAAATTATTTGAGTCCCACACTCCCCACAAAACCGTTGAGTGTCGGGATTGTCTGCGTTACATTTGTGGCATTTCATGATTCTGTCAAATCAATTTTTATACACATCTCCTCGTGTATCGATTTTAACAATTTTTATCAAATCTTTTTCCCACGAAAAAATGATTCGATATTTGCCTGCTCGCAAACGGTAAATGTTTTTCACTTTTTTCCCTTTGAGCTTGGCAATATTCCCTTCATCTGGCAACTTCTCTATGGCATCAATGATTTTCCGGGAGATGTTTTTTTCAAGTTTTTGGAGATACCGTACACTGGTTTTACTGTAGAGGAATTTCATATACCAAGAGTCTTCTTCGCCTCTTCTGAGGAAACAAACTCATCGGAAGAAATGATTTCAAGGATCTCTTTTTCATCCTTTGCGGACAGGATAAGTTCTTCCTTCTTTTTCATCTTTTTATCAAGCCAGGCTTTCAGAGATTTCCGGATGATTTCTGATACACTTTCGTTGCGGAAGAAGGATAGGGCTTTGACTTTTTTATACAGGTCTTCGTCTATGGTGATGTTTAGCCTTTTCATTGTCTATGCCTCCAATACATATATACGTATTTATGTATTGGATGTCAATCCGAACATTTATTTAAATAGGATATCATGTTGAAGTTATTCCTTTACCTGTAAATATTCTAATCGTTTCTTCGCGTCCTCGACCTCAGCAATACCCGGGTCTGCATTTTTCCAGAGTTCGAGGAATTTCTCGTAATTCTCTATGGCTTTACCCTTATAGCCCTTCTGTTCGAAAATCCGGCCCAGCATGTAGAAGCTTTTGGCGTAGATATCCGGGAAAAAGTATCTGGGCACTGTGAGTTGAGTGATTCTCTCATAGTTTTCTTGAGCCTTATCCAGTTCTCCGGATTCAAAATAGGCCAAAGCTAAACTGTCAAGAAAAAGAGTCAAGGAATTCCCCTGATGATAAGGATACAGCGCCAAAGCTTTGTCCAGGCTTTCTATGGCGCTGGAGTAATTTTTCATCCTGAGCTCTATCAGAGCTTTTGCGTAATGATACTGTCTCAAGAGCTTTTTGTTTGCGGCTTGCTCGAGCAAGTCTTTCAGTTCATTCGCGGTTTTCCGCGCTTCATCAATGGAGTTCATCATCGCATGTGCGATTGCTCTATTTCCCCATACAAACCTTTGCCATTCTGGATTTTTCTCCTCCAAAGCCACAACCCACATCTTGTCGAGCTCTTCGAGCGCTTCCCCAGGCTTTCCTGATTGTGTTTGAATGTATGTGAGCAGCCTTCGGAGTTGCCATGCTCCGACCTTTTCGCCATGCTCTTCTGCCAGTTGAACGCCAATTTTTAATCGCTTCATTGCCTCTTCGAATCTGCCCTGGAGAATGTTTAAGGCGGTCAAGCCCACAATGCCCCATGCTCTAGCCACGACTTCATTGTTCAAAGTGAGTTTCTGATAAAGCTCTTCTGCCTTTGCGAGGTCATGCTTATAAAAGAATATATCACCTTTTAAATTGAAATTCTGAAAATTATCCGGCTCAAGGGAAATAGCCTTATTGACTTCCGCAAGAGCGAGGTCATATTTTCCCTGGTATAAATAAACATCAGAAAGAGCCCTGCGAACCCGGGCGCTCTCTCCAACGTTCGTCAGATAGAGCTCAAGGACTTCCCTGGCCTTGTCATACATTCCTTTGAATCTGTAAATATTTCCCAAATTGACAAACGAATGCATGGCTTCGACTCTGTTCTGGACGTTCACCTCGTACCGTTCCGCGGCCTTATCCCATTCCTCTAAGCTTCCGTACAACAATCCCAGGCTGTTGTTCCCGATCCAGTCATCCGGATAGAGCTCAAGGAGTTTTTCGAAGGAGGCGATGGCCTGGTCATACGTTTTTTCGGAAAGGCGGTAGAAGTCTCCCTGGATTCTCAGGCGCTCTCTATCCGAAACACGGTCGACAAATTCGAGAGCTTTTTGATTGAATTCTCTCCACTTTGTAGGATATCCCAGGTTGGAGTAGGCTCCAGCCAAGTTTCGGTAGGCCATGGCGAATTCAGGATCGATCTCGACGGCTTTCTCGAGCAGGTCCACAGCCTGGCGGTTCTCTCCTTTTCTGTAATGCCTGCTCCCTTCGCTGAAGTATTTGAGAGCTTCCGGAGAGCTGGTCGTAATCTCTCCCACGTGCCTGTCGATATCTCCGGCGATCTGCTCTTCAGTCAGTTGGAAGCTGGTCTTGATCCTCCGTGTGAGCTCATCCACCATGGTGTAGAAGCTTCCTTCGCCCTCTCCCTCGACTATCTCCGAATCGATGGATTCCATCGTGTTCGCTTCCTTGAGCACGGTGTTGATCCGGAAAGTATCGCCGGCGCGGCTGAAGTCTCCCTGCAGGATGTGGGTTGCTCTTCCGCGGGAAGCCACTTCTTTCAGCACCCTGGAGGAATAAGTTATCGCATCCAGCTGGTCCAGTTCGCTGAGGATGTCGAAGATCTTGTCCCCGCTCAGGACACGGATGTATTTTGACTGGGTGAGGTCAGTGATCAGCAGGTCGGAGAGCGTGCTTCTCCAGTGTTCAAAGTTGGGGTCTCCGGTGTTGTTCTTGAAATACACGACAGCCAGAGTGGGTTTGTCCGTGGAGACGGGAATAGCTTCTTTTTGAGGGAGGAGCTGTATGAGGATAACAGCGGCGACGACAAGAGCGATAACGACTGTAGCCGGGATGAGGAGTTTCTTCACCCTGAAGGTGACGGTGATCTCTTTGGAAGTGATCGGCTCTTTCTTGGGGATCGCTCTCTCTGTAGTCGGGATGCCCTGTTCGATGTGGCTCAACTCGCTGCGGATTTCACCCGCGCTCTGATACCTTTTTTCCTTTTCTTTCTCCAGGCATCTGAGGATCACTCGGCTCAGGTCCTCGGAGATCTGGGAGTTGAGCTCTTTCGGATCTTGAGGGGACTCGCTCTTCTGCTTAACACCGATGGCAAACGCCGTGTCTCCCTCGAACGGGACTCGTCCGGTCAGCATCTCGTAAAGCATGATGCCCAGAGAATAAATATCCGATCTCTGGTCCGCCTCCTTGCCCTCCACCTGCTCGGGGGACATGTACTCCGGTGTCCCGATCATCACGCCGGCGCCCGTTATTCCCTTGCCTTCCACGGAGCGGGCCACCCCGAAGTCCATGATTCGGGCGTTCCCCTCCTTGTCGATCATGACATTCTGGGGCTTGAGGTCCCGGTGCACGACTCCCAGACGGTGGGCTTCTGAGAGCCCCTCGCTCACCTGCTTGGCCAGGGAGATGGCTGTCCCGATGGTGAG
>CAYFVQ010000190.1:0-27308 GCA_964346585.1 uncultured Eubacteriales bacterium
TGGCGCTTGTCTCTCACAGCGGGTATTCCGGGGAAGGGGACAGCCGGTTTGCCTTCAGGGACTGGAAGATATCCGGGTCGAAGCTGGAGCACTATCCGGAGCGGAACCTGGGCCCTTTAGTCACAGCTCTGTATACTTTGAGCCGCGGCACATTAAAGCTGACTGTGCAGTTCATGCCTCTGTCTAAGCAGGAGAACCAGCAGGTCGACCTGTATATCCGTAGTGATAAGAATTGGGAACACACGGCCTCATTAGAGCTTCTCCATCCTTCGTATACAGCGCCCTTCAGAATCGAGAACTGGGAATATGAGGTAGATGTGCCTTTCCGTGTCGAATATAACCTCAAGCGTAAACAGGATAAAAAATATACCCTGGAAGGGGTTATCAAAAAAGACCCGTTCGATAAGAACAAACTGGTCATGGTCTCCATGAGCTGTGTCGAGCAGGTTATCAAACCCAAGCGCACTTCCTGGGTCGGCGTGGACGGCGAAACGTTCCCCTGGGATTGGGGGCTTTTGTATCCTCATGCCGAGCTGGTTGAACGGCTGAAGGCGCTTGATCCGGATGTGATGTTTTTCGCCGGTGACCAGGTATATGAAGGTGCTTCTCCCACACGGGCTGACCGGAAGCATGCTTTTCTGGATTATCTGTACAAGTGGTACCTCTGGTGTATCACTAACAAGGAGCTTACAACCAGGATCTCGACCATTGCCATCCCCGACGATCATGATGTCTTTCACGGCAATATCTGGGGCGCAGGGGGAAAAGCGACATCTCCGGGTTTGCAGGGCGCTGCCGCTCAGGATACAGGAGGCTACAAGATGTCGCCGGAATTCGTGAACATGGTCCAGGCCACACAGACAAGCCATCTGCCTGATCCTTATGACCCGCGTCCGGTCGAACAAGGCATCGGAGTGTATTTCACGGAATGCAATATCGGCGGTTTGAGTATCGCTGTCATCGAGGACCGCAAATTCAAGTCCGCGCCCAAGGGGGTTTTCCCCGAAGCTGAGATCTATAACGGCTGGGTCCAGAATCCCGCATGGGATGTGAAGCAGAAATCTCGCATCTCGAAAGCAGTGCTTCTGGGGAACCGACAGATGAAGTTTTTGGATGACTGGGCCAGCGATTGGTCAAATCATACATGGATGAAGGCGGTCGTGTCCCAAACGCTGTTTTCTAACGTCGCCACCCTTCCAGAAGATGCAAAAAGTGATGGAGTAGTGCCCCGTCTGGAGATTCCAGACCCAGGGGTCTATGTGGAAGGGGATAAACTGGTCGCTGATTTCGACTCCAACGGATGGCCTCAGGTCGGGCGGGATAATGCCATCCGGAGATTCCGGAAGGCATTTGCCACCCATATCGTGGGAGACCAGCACCTTGCGAACACCAGCCAGTACGGAGTGGAGGATTGGCGTGATTCTAGTTACGTGATTGTATCGCCTGCCACCGGAAACATCTTCCCGCGGCGCTGGTGGCCGCCTGTCCCCGGGAGGAATCGGAAGCCTGAAAGCCCGAAGTACACCGGTGATTTTGAGGATGGATTTGGGAACAAGATCACGGTCTATGCCATCGCCAATCCTCAGAAGAGCACTATCCCTCCCACCCGACACCATGAGCTGGTCACAGGCTACAGTGTTATCACGTTTTATAAGGATAGTCGTGACATCGAGTTGGTGAACTGGCCGTACTGGGCTAATCCGGATAAGGACAAGCCTTTTCCAGGTTGGCCTATCCGGATCAACCAACAGGATAACTATGGAAGAAAAGCCAGGGCCTGGCTGCCAGAGATCCGGGTCAGCGGATTGCAGAATCCGGTCGTTCAGATTATTCGGCAGCAGACGGACGAGATAGTGTATACGCTGAGGATAAACAGTCGATCCTTTCAGCCGAAGGTCTTTGCTCCAGGATCCTACACCCTCCGGGTGGGTGAACCAGACATCGACACCTGGAAGGAGATTCGAGATATCCAGGCAAAAACCACAAAGAATGCAGAGCCGCTGGACGTGAATTTTCAATAAAGAATCAATTGACCTCTCAGGACGAATATAACGTTCTGAAGACGAATCGCAGGCCGGATGCAGTCATTTTTTATTCACCGACCGAAGTCTGGAAGGTATCACCAGGAAAATGAAAAACACTCAAGGCTGTGGTTCCTGCCTGCAAAATATTATCTTTGACAGCGGAATTGACTTTTGTTAGTTTGGTAAAAAATCCTATGATTCCAATGATTTTGGGGAGAACCGATGGAAAAAATAATTAGTTTTAAACTTAATGGAAAGAATGTCCGTGTGATCTCCTCTCCGGAACGCATGCTTTTATGGGTTTTACGTTCCGATCTTGAGCATACAGGGACAAAATACTGCTGCGGAGAAGGGTACTGTGGGGCCTGCACCGTGGTTGTCAATAAAAAAGCGGTCTTGTCTTGCCAGTATCCTGTAGAGGATGTGAACGGGAAAGACGTCATGACCATCGAGGGGCTACAGAAAAACGGAAGGCTCCACCCCTTACAAACAGCGTTCATAGAGCACAATGCCCTTCAGTGTGGATTCTGCACTCCGGGAATAATCATGGGAGCTTACGGTCTGTTGATGAAGAATTCTCAACCTTCTTACCGGGAAATCGTTGAGGACATGGAGGGCTACCTTTGCCGCTGTGGAAGCTATAACCGCATTATCGAGGCCATCCAGACCGCAGCCCGGACATTGAAAGGACGGAGACCATGAAAGACGACGAATATATTCCGTTTGATTCGGGAAAAAGTGAAAATCCTGTCACGCTTGACCGCCGAGAATTTCTCAAGCTTCTGGGAGGCGGGATCATCATCTCTTTCTCAGTGGGAGATCTTTTTGCACTCCAGCAGAGACGGCGAGGCCGCGGATATCCAGAGGATTTCAACGCCTATCTCAGGATCGGAGAGGATGGACGGGTCACCTGTTTCAGCGCCAAGATCGAGATGGGCCAGGGCGTCTATACATCGCTCGCCCAGATGCTGGCTGAAGAGCTCGATGTGCCTTTAAACACAGTCGATATGATCATGGGAGACACCGCCCTCTGTCCCTGGGATGCCGGGACCTTCGGCTCCAGGAGCACAAAATATTTTGGCCCTCCTCTGCGCCAGGCAGCCGCAGAAGCCAGGGGTGTCCTGATTCAACTGGCCGCAGAACATCTAAGTTCACGTCAAGAGAACCTGACAACAAAGGATGGCACGGTTTTCGAGAAGAAAAATCCGGGGAAAAAGGTCTCCTATGGGCAGCTGGCCAAAGGAAAGAAAATTGAGAGACATCTTGAGAAAAAGCCGCCCATAAAACACTATTCAAAACACACCATTTCGGGTAAGCCGACAGACCGTTTGGATAGCAGGGAGAAAGTCACCGGAGAAGCCAAGTTTGCAGGGGACATTCGCTTGCCCGGAATGCTCTATGCCAGGATATTGAGGCCTCCGGCTCATGGAGCGAAATTGAAGAGTGTGGATACCTCAGCCGCTGAAAAAATCAAAGATATCCAGATCATCCGGGATAATGACATGATCGCTGTTCTTCACAAACACCATGATGTTGCAGATAAAGCCCTGGGATTGATCAAGGCACAATTTGAGCCGTCCACCTCTCAGCTGGATAACACGACCATATTCGATCATTTAAAAAAGTCTGCCTCTGAAGGAAATGTCGTCACAGAAGCAGGAAATCTGGATTCAGGAAAAGGCCTGGCCAGCCAGACATTCGACAAAGCTTACTTCAATCATTATGTCGCCCACGCTCCCGCGGAAAACCATACAGCAGTAGTAGAAGTGAAGGGTGACAAAGCCATAGCCTGGGCGTCTACTCAGGCTCCCTTCAGAGCTCAGGGAGACGTTGCCCGCGCTCTGGGATTCCCTTCCGAAAATGTCCGTGTCATCACTCCTTTTGTCGGGTGTGGTTTCGGTG
The DNA here is from genome assembly GCA_964346585.1 of uncultured Eubacteriales bacterium. GTDB lineage: Bacteria > Acidobacteriota > Aminicenantia > Aminicenantales > Aminicenantaceae > SOIA01. The sequence continues at coordinate 3,927 of CAYFVQ010000190.1, forward strand.
GGAAGAACCAGGGGAATCAGGTGGTCGAGGCCGCCCGGCTGGCCAAATTGAGCGGCAAACCAGTGCAGGTTGCCTGGAGCCGGAAAGAAGAATTTTTTTATGATACTTTCCGCCCCGCAGCCGTTATTGAAATCCGGTCCGGTCTCAACAGCTCAAACCAGATCGTCTTCTGGGATTATCACAATTACTTTGCCGGGAGCAGAAGCTCCGAACCTTTCTACAACATCCCTCATCACCGTGTTCTTTCCTACGGAGGATGGGGAGGCAGGGGGGGTGGCGGTGCTCATCCCTTTGGTGTCGGCGCCTGGCGCGGCCCGGGCAGCAACACCAACGTGTTTGCCATCGAATCCCACATTGACGTCATGGCTGAACAAGCGGGAATGGACCCTCTTGAGTTCCGGCTGCATAATTTAACAGATGAAAGGATGAAGAGAGTTCTGCAAGCCGCTGCAGAGAAGTTCGGACGGACCTTCTCGAAGACCCCCAGCGGGAAGGGATGCGGGATCGCCTGCACGGATTATCTGGGGACGTACTTAGCAACGATGGCAGAGGTTAATGTGAACAAGAGGACGGGAGAGACTCGGGTGGAACGTGTTGTCTGCGCTCAGGACACGGGCGAAGTCATTAACCCGGAAGGAGTCAGGATGCAGATCGAGGGCTGCATTAACATGGGACTCGGTTACTGTCTGACTGAAGAGATCCGTTTTCGAGGAGGCAGGATTCTGGATGAGAATTTCGACACCTACGAGATCCCGCGCTTTTCCTGGACGCCGAAGATCGAAACGGTGCTCGTCGATAATCCGGAAATGCCTCCCCAAGGCTGTGGGGAGCCGGCCATCACGTCTATGGGGGGCGTGATCGCTAACGCGGTCTACGATGCTATAGGTGTCCGGTTGTTTGTGCTCCCGATGACACCGGCCCGGATCAAAGAGGCCTTGGCTAAGGCGCAGGATGCCTCCAGCGCGACGGATAGGAGCATTCCTCTCTCAGTGGTGCCTTAGTTTTCACCTTTTTTATGGGCGCCTTCTCATCTTATTTCAAAGCCCATGGCACTTTTTGTATTTCAGCCCGCTACCGCAAGGGCACGGATCGTTGCGTCCGATTTTATCCTTTTTCGGTAGAGGCCGGCCTTCTTCTTGGGCCAGGATTTTCATGATGCCGTCAGCGCTCTGGCCCCGCTGCAGCAACTCTGCCATGATCTGCATGGGCCGGTCCACATGTTCAAAAAAAGCCTTGAGTCCTGAACACAACCAGTTCAATCCTGGCTCACCATCCGGAGTGGTGAGCACCCGGTTCTTCGGGCATTCACCGTAACAAGTAAAAAGAAACTGGCACTCCCGGCAGTATTTGGGAAGAGCCTCTGACTTATCGCGGCCAAAGGATCGCTGTGCCTCGGATGAAACCAATTCTGAAATTGAAGTCTGGCTGATGTTTCCTAAAAGGTAACGCGGTTCGACGAAATGGTCGCAAGAGTATAAGTCGCCGTTGTGTTCGAGAGCCACGCCCTCACCGCAGGTCGGGGTCAGGATACATAGGGATGATTGGCCGTGAACATAAGAAGCGAGAACATTGTCGAAAAACTGCACGAACATGATCCCGACATCACGACGCACCCATTCGTCAAAAATTTCGACCAGGAACCGGCCGTACTGTTCGGGAGCAACCGTTCGGTCAGTAACCTGGGTTCCTTCCTGATTGCCGGTTTCGTTATCGCGCTCGACGATCGGGATGAACTGGAGATAACGTACTTCCAGTTCGTCGCGGAAAAAGCGGTATAACTCGAGGGGATGTTGGCTGTTCACAGCATTTACCGTGCACAAGATGTTGAATTCCACACTGTGCTTTTGCATCAGCTGTGCCACTCTGACGACCTTATCGAACACGGATTTTCCGGCCTTATCATGGCGGTAGGCATCGTGCAGGTGCCGAGGCCCGTCTAGGCTGAGTCCGATCAGAAAGTTGTTCTCGTGGAAAAATTGGCACCACTCCTCATCAATTAGAATGCCGTTTGTTTGCAGGGAGTTTTCAATGCGCATCCCAGGCTTGATGTATTTTTTTTCCAATTCCACAGAACGCCGGAAAAAATCGAGGCCCATGAGCGTTGGCTCTCCGCCCTGCCAGGCTATGACGGCTTGAGGCACTTTGTGTCCCTCAATGGTCTGCCGGATATAAGCTTCCATGGTCTCGTCGGACATACGAAAGTCACTGTCCGGATAGAGCCGTTCTTTTTTAAGGAAAAAGCAGTAGTCGCACTCCAGATTGCACTGCGCGCCGGTGGGTTTGGCCATCACGTGGAATGCTTTCACGTTGGTATTCATAGAATCTTTCATCTACCAAAAATCTTTCATTGAGTCGGATAGCTTTTCCATGAAGTTATATTATTATCCATTAGGATGTAAAAAATACACAACCTATTCCAACAAATCAAGAGGACCTTGGTCTCCTACAAGATCACTTATGGATAAAAAAAAGAGGCTTCCTCAAAGATGTGGATAGCCTGTTATTACTTCCATGGGAGCTGTGATGGCCAAGGCGGTCCTTGATGCCATTGGCAGCCGGCTGTTTGCGTTCTCCATGACACCGACACGAATTAAAGAGGTAATGTCTAAAAAGCGGAATACCTCAAGGGATAAGAATCGGATCATTCCTGTTTCGCCGCTTTAAATATTTTCTTTTTATTTTGTCTGCGGCTATTTTTTAATCTCGTTAAAAATGGATTCGACTAACCTTGCGTGATTTTCGTCAAATTCTTTTTTCACCTCTTCAAGGCTCTTGCCCTGTTCCATCAGAGATTTAATTTTTGACTGGATTTTTTCCATCTCTTCTATGTGATGCTTGACTGTACTGCGGTCGATAGGGTCGCTGTGCCCGCTGCAAAACCTCTCTGCATCGAGTGTTTCCAGCATTTTTGTGAGCGCTTTCACGTGCCCGAAGGAATTCCCGCCTTTGTAAGAGTGGATGAGTTGGGGCCGGCCCATGAATATCTGGTCTCCCAGGAATGCTGTTTTTTCTTCCGGGAAATAGACAACTGTGTCTCCCTTTGTATGGCCGACACCAAAATACCACAACTCGACTTTCTTCGTGCCCAGATAGATATCCATCTTATGGCGATAGGTCAGGGATGGCACAAAGGGCGCTAGTTCGGGATTGTTCCAATCTGATGGCTTCCCGTCCCGGCGTGGATGAAAGAATTCTTCACGGCATTTCTCATGCGCGACAATCGTTACGGATTCCGGAAAAAATCTATTCCCTGTAATATGGTCTCCGTCACTATGGGTGTTGACCAGGTATTTGATCGGTAGGTTAGTGACTTTCTTGATTTCGGCTATTGTCTGCTTGACTGATCCTTCATTCGACTTGGCATCGATAACCAGGACGCCGTCATCTCCTATGTATACTCCTCCGTTCGCACCGCGACCTCCGAGTATTTGGAATAACCTGTCCGATAGCTTATCCAGTTTGATTGGTGGTGTTTCTCTCTGTTGGGCAAAGGAAGAAGCGGAGACGATTAAACAAGAAAAAAACAGGATGAGGATGAGTTTCCCTTTCTGTCTCATAAAAAACCCTCCTAAATGTTTACTTTTCTGCCAGAATAGGCAAAAAAGATATTTATGATTTTAGACATCCGGATTCATGCGATAGAAAATTCGCGTATCCAGACTGCCTACGTATTTATCTATCTGCCAGTTCGAACGCAGCCAAATAAGTTATTCTGATGATTTTTTCCATCAAATCAGGGCTGACCTTATCCACTGTATCACTGGGTTGGTGATAGTCCTCAGTCATGGCCGCTATAAAAAAGGCCCAGGGAATTTTAGCCCTGGCAAATGGTGCGTGATCGCTTCCGCCCGAGGCTTCTTCCTGCCCCTGAAGACGGATGTGGAGGCCCACGTGGTTATTGTTTTTCCTCATGATTTCATCTATCTCAGGAGTATTGGCATCATAGGAGAGGCTGACGAAATTTTTGGCATCGATTTTTTCGAGCACTTCTTTTCCAACCTCAACTCCCCATCGCCTGGCCATCATGGTAATGCGCTCTCTGTCGTAGGTCCGGCTGATCATATCCAGATTCAGGTTAACCGATGTTTTCATGAAAGAATTGGCCACATAATACCTTGAACCCAGGAGTCCTTTTTCTTCGCCACACCAGAGAGCAAATACGATCGACCTTTTGGGCTTGACAGGATTATTGGCAAAGGCTTCAGCGATCTCCATTACTCCGACAGAGCCCGAACCGTCATCGTCAGCTCCATTAAAGATGTAATCTCCTCTCCGTCCCAGGTGGTCGAGGTGAGCGCCGATCACGATCGCTTCTTTTTTTAACTCAGAGTCTTAGCCTTCGATGTATCCCAGGACATTCATGCTGTTGACCAGTTTGGTCTCGACCTTGGTTTTAACTGTGAAGGACACTCCTGACAGCGGCATGGAATGGCTCTTGAGTGTCTTCTCGATTTTTCCTTTCAGAGACTCGACATTCTGGCCCACCAGTCCGAGAATATCGTCGGCCATTTTCCGTGAGATCCGGATGGTCGGGATTGATTCCCTGGGCATGGACGGCCCCAAGTTTTCGGCGAGTGACATCCGGCGGCGTCGACCCGGGTATATCGGCCGTTCATCGTTGATTCTCTGAGAATCTAGGGCTCTACGGGGCACATCGGAATTATCTTTAGGAGAGTTTTCAACCATCAGGATGGCTATGGCTCCCTTATCTCTGGCCAGATTGTTTTTAGGAGAAGTCATCCGTCTCATGCGTCGACGCTGGGGATAATATTTTTCTTTGAGTTTGCCTTTGTTGAAGGGAGATTCAGGGTCGTCTTTTCCGGGAGTTTCAGAGAGCATCATGATGAATTTGTCCTTGACATCCAGATTTTTGTACTCATCGAACTTCAAAGAAGACTCCTGAATACCGTAGCCCACGAACACTACCGGCGCTGTCAAAGATTGTGTCTCTGATGCCGAATAGGTGTAATCCATATTCTGATTAAAAGTCTTGGTCTTTTTCATCTGGCCTTTTTGGAATTCAACAGCGGCCGTTCCTTCGCTTCCCAGAATCTCAATAAATGGGATGTTCTGGAAATAACCTCTCCTGGGTGCTGGAGGCTTTTGTGAGGGTTGAAACATCATGCGCATACTCATTCGGCGGCGCTCAAGGTCTCCAGCAGGTTTAATTCCCCAGAGCTCGAACAGCGAGGCCGCATATTGGGCGGCGATTTCGTACCCCTCGCTGGCTGTCTCTCTTCCTTCCGTAAGGTCTGAAGAGATGAATTTCAGATAGGTGACAGCGTCCTGACCTGTAATGGATTCGAAGCCCATTTTCACTTTTTCCTGGACAGGTTTTGTTTCTGTAACGAGCGAGAAGTTCTTCATCGGGTCAGGCTTCTCTTCGGCTTTTTGTTGTTGCCCGACCAATGAGGAGAATGCCAAAAAGAAGAAAATAATGATAAAAAGCAAAGGTTTCCTCATCCTTTACCTCCTTTTTGAAAAGATTTTTTCATTTTAAAGATTGATTAGGATCAAATGAGAATCGAGTATAGTCTAAATGGATGAACGAAACAATCTTTTATTTTAAATGGGACGTGAATTGAGATTCTGTCAATATCCTCTTTTTTTGAGAATGACTCAGTGAGGCAGAGTCAGGTCTCATCAGCCTCGCTGTGTTCTTTCTTTTTTCTCTTCCAGTGATAATACACTGGAATTCCCAGTGCAGTGAGAATGATGCCGGCCAGCGCTTCAGCCGGTTTTTCCAGGAGTGTATTGAGAAGGATACCCAATGAGGCCAGAATGAATAAGGCGGGAACAACAGGATAGCCCCAGGTCTTGTAGGGTCGGGGAAGGTTGGGTAGTTTTTTCCTCAGAGTAAAGACAGAGGCGGTCGCAGCGGTCCAGAATACTATGGCCATGAACATGGCGAAGGTGAAAATCTGTTCGAAAGTCCCAACCAATGTGAGGAGAGAAGCCCAAAGCGCCTGGATGAGGATCGCAAACCCGGGAGTTCGAAAACGAGGGTGAACCTGCGATACACGTTGGAAGAAAAGTTTATCTTTGGCCATAGCGTAATACACTCGAGGTCCGGTCAATATCGAGCCGTTCAAGGACCCAAAAGTCGAGATGATGACCGCTGCAGAGATGAGCGCCCCAGTGGAAGCGCCAAAAAGTGCGGATGTGGCTTTTTCAGCGATTCTAACTACCCCATTAACCTCGGGGATGGGCAGGGCGTAAAGATAGATATAGTTTGTCAGGACATAAAGCACTGTGATTCCCAGCGTCCCTATGATCAGGGCTAAAGGAAGATTACGGCTTGGTTTTTTAATCTCTCCGGCCACGAAATTCACGTTGTTCCAGCCGTCAAAGGCCCAAGTGACAGCCACAAGAGCCACTCCGAAACCGATGATTATCTGACCGAAACTCATACTTTCCGGCTTCAAAGAGAGGTTAACAGCCGTTCCTTTACCGATAATAAATCCCAAGCCAATGATGGCAACGATTATCCCAATTTTAATGACTGTGAAGATATTCTGGATGAATTTCCCGAGTCCCACGCCGACAAAGTTAAAAACGGATAGAAGGATGATGACCAAAACTCCGATGAGCTGGCCTGCGGAGAGTGAGTATGTGAGGGAACGGCCAAAAATATTAAATGTTTGCGAGAGCAGGGTGCTGTCTGTCGATAAACCTGGGAAGAAATAACCGAAATATTCAGCAAAAGCCAGAGCCAGTCCGGCGATACCTCCAGTCATGTAGACAAGAAAAAGGATCCATCCAAAAAGAAACGCGGCCATATTCCCGTAGGCTTCCCTCAGGTAGACATACTGGCCCCCGGCTTCCGGGAGAGCCGCACCGAGCTCTGCGTATGTGAGCGCCCCGGCAAGGGTCAGTAATCCGCCCACGACCCAAGCCAGGAGTAATAACCCGGCAGAGGGAATATACTTGGCCATGATTCCGGTGGTGAGAAAAATGCCCGAACCGATCACAATCCCGACCATGACCATGGTCGAGTCGAAGAGGCCAAGCTGACGGATGAGTTGTCCCGGGATTTTTTCCTTTGTTTCTTGCATCTGCTGCCTAAATAATACATTTTTTCAGTATTGAATCCAATCCTATTTGAAAAAAGGGGACAGGCCCCTTTTTTTCTAGAAGAGGGAAAGTCCCAATCCGACTTAAACTAATGACTAAAAGGGACATTCTCTAAAAAAGAGGACTGTCCTCCTGTATTGGAGTATCCTGTTTTCCTTTTTAAAGATGAGTGACAGCCCTTGTTTCATTTAATCTATGGAATAGGAGAGATAGCACCTAAAAAAATTCTATTTGGATTCAACAGTTCAGAAGACTGGAGGATGAAAAATGAGTAAAAAACAGATAAAATGATTGTCAGCAGTCCAATGAAGATCGGCTTGATCGTTCCTTCCTCCAACACCACGATGGAGGCTGAAGTCTGGAAAATGGCTTCAGGATGGTCCACGGTGCATACGGCAAGGATGAGACTCCAAGAAATCACGGTCGATGACCTGGAAAAAATGGAAGGACAAATGTTAGAAGCCGCAGGTAGTCTGGCCGATGCAAGAGTGGATGTTATAGGATACGGATGCACATCCGGAAGTTTGTTCAAAGGGAAAGATCACGATTTAACGATAGAGCGAGAGATAGAAGGAAAAACGAAAGTTCCTGCTGTTGCCACCGCTAAGGCTGTAATTGAAGCTTTGGATACATTTCAGATAAGCAGAGTGTGTGTCGCCACGCCTTACATTGATGAGATAAACGAGCGTGTTCAAAAATATCTTGAACAGAATAAAATAGAAGTTTTAAAAATCGAGGGATTGGGTATCACACGCAATTCAGAAGTTGGCAATAAACGTGCAGATGTGGCCTATGAACTGGCTAAGAAAGCTTTTGCGCCGGAAGCTCAGGGTATATTCATCAGCTGCACAAATTTCAGAACGATAGAGGTGATCGGGCAGCTCGAGGAAGAATTGGAGGTGCCCGTGATATCCAGCAATACAGCGACTTTATCAGCGATGATGAAAAAAGCAGCAATTCAGAAAACGCTCAAAGGGTATGGAAAGCTTCTATCAAGATAATTGAATGAAGCCTCAGCGAAAAAAAATTAAGGATTTTCTTGCATTCCTCGAATTTGATAAGAGAAGTTCTGCCTGCTGTTTGGTTTGACTGTGGATAAATCGCTTAATAAAAGGGGACAGGCCCCTTTTTTAAAGATGAGGGATAATCCCTATCTTTCTCAACAAAAGGACTGAGATGGACAGTCCCTGAAAAAAGGGGCCTATCCCCTTTTTTCATTTTATGAGGATGTGTTTCAAAATGCGGGGATATTTGTCATAATGGATAATCATGAAGATTTCACGTCAAAGAAAAAGTGATAAATCATATAGGGGACAGGATGTCGATTTGTGCTGGTGTATCCCTTGATATAAGGAGAATGCCTATGCCAAGGAAGGCCACGTTTGCATTTGTTATGGCGCTGATTGGATTGGGTGTTGCGGCCTGGTTCATTCTGGTGGGGCCGTCGGCTAACGAGATGAACTCGAGTGCTATCCCTGAAGCCTCTGCCCAGGTGCAGGAGAAAAAAGAAATCACTATTCGCAATGTCACCCATCAAACTGTTCACTACCGGATCAAGCCATCCGATTCTGACTCCGAGCCCATGGAGATGACCATCCAGGTAGGAAGCATTGACCGATTTCCGGGTGATGGCGATTTGGATATCTACTTTCAGCGGGGGGAGGAGACCATTTCTTATCGGCTGGATGCTGGAATGCCGTATTCCTTCCGATACAACGAGAATGATGAATTGGAGCTTTACGAAGGTTCTCATGGAAGATCCGATGCTCCGGACCTGGCGCCCTTTGTGCCCACTCCCATGGCTGTAGTTGAGAAGATGTTAGAAATGGTAGAAGTGGATAATACAGATATTCTCTACGACCTTGGCTGTGGTGATGGACGGATCGTGATTTTGGCGGCAACAAAATACGGCGCCCGGGGAATCGGTATTGACATCGATCCCCAGAGGATCAAGGAGGCGAATGCCGCCGCCAAGAAGGCAGGAGTGGAGAAGATGGTCGAATTCCGGCTGGCAGATGTGACGAAAGTCGACTTCTCAAAAGCAACAGTCGTCACATTGTATCTCCTGGAAGAATCCAATGAACTCCTGAGGCCATTATTCGATAAACTCCTGAAGCCGGGCACTATGGTTGTGTCTCATAATTACCCCATTCCTGGGTGGGAGAGTAAAGAGATTTCATTCACCTCCCTCAGAGCAGAGGATGGCGAAGATCATGATGTATACCTCTATCGCCGATAGAGTAGAGACGAGATTGTTCCTCTGACTCATCAGTTTTGTCAAAACAGTGCGATTTGGCTCGCCTCGCATTCGGATATGAATCCCACATAAACCATTTCTTCCAGATTTATACATTCAAAATACCAGAAAAATAAAAAAACTCTTGACAAGCTGTGTGATACACAGTATATATATAATATATAGTATTAATGGCTAACACAGTATAAAGCGGTTGAGTGCCACCAAGGAGGTATGGCATGACTGACGAAACCAGTAAATTTGAATCCGAAATGAACCGGGGATTTCTTCAGGTTCTGGTTTTAGTGCTGTTAGAAAAGTCTATGTACGGTTACATGATGCTCAAACACTTTGAGCGAATGGGATATGCGGTTGAAGAAAACACGCTCTATCCGCTCTTGAGGAGACTCGAGAAGAAAGATCTCATTCAAAGTGAATGGGATGTCAGCCAGGATCGTCCTAAGAAATTCTATGTGATTTCGAAGAGCGGGAAGGCCGCGAGGAAAGAGCTGCTTAAAATCTGGAGAGAGCAGAATGAAATCTTAAATCACTTATTGGAGGCAAATAAAAATGTATAAAAAAATAGAAGACTATCTGGAACAAATCAATAGTTATCTTGTGGTAAAAGAGGGAAGGGAAGAGATTTTGTCCGAGATTAGAGGTCACATTCTCGAAAAAGCGGAGAGTGAGCATGGTGAGATCACAGAGCATTCCCTGGAAAAAATCATCATCCATTACGGTAGCCCGAAAAAAGTGGCCGAACAGTATCTTGAAGATTATCAGATTATCTCTCCTGCTTTTAAAAAGTACTTATTCCTCTACACAGGAGTGCTCTTTGCTATTCATTTTGGCCTGACCATGTCCACCTCCTTTTTTGGTTCGGGTAGCATCATGGTTATTCCTTTTCTTTACATACCGAAAATGGGATTTATCGAGTTATTGTCCTACTTGCCGATGGCCTTTATTTATGACTTTGGTTTGGTGTGTTTATTTCTCTATTTTGTTACTCAGAGCAAAAAGGATTTAAAGCTTCCGTGGCCTCGATTGAAAATATCCGCACCCCGGATTCCCGAAAAGAAGCGTATACAGCCCAGAATCATCTATTTGATATTGATGCTGATAGGTTTTGGTCTTGTTGTTTCTGCCTACATCAGATTTCATACGTTGTTTTTTGTATCGCTAGATTTCAAATCTCCTGAATCGTTACTCAACCCGGAAGCATCTAAATGGTATTCTCTCTTTTTGATCACTATTATTGCCTGTGAGATCATCGGCTACTCTTTTCGGTTTTTTACAGAGTCTGAATGGGTGCCCCTCATTATAAACGCGTTTTATCTCGTGTTGGTGTGGATAATCTTCAACAATCCGATTGAGAATGCGTATATCGGAATACAAGGCACGGATTTGGATTTCGTAAATTCTTTTGTCAAGGGAATCGGCGGTTTCGTGCTTATTGTGTTTACTGTTTGTACCGCCATAGATTTTCTCAAAAGCCTCTTGAGCATAGTTCGAAAAGCAATGGCGAAATAAAAAGATTCATAGATATTTCAGGAATGCGAGAAAAAAGAATTTTTTTTTCTCTCTTTTCGTCTTTGACTTCATTTTTTTTCTGTGCTATAAGAGGACAGGAAGGACTCGGAAGGGGAAAATTTGATGAAGGGAAGAGCTGGGATAACTAAATTGAAAGGTGAACAGGGATTTCACTCATATCATAGGGAAGACCATTCCAGGCACACGTAAGTGTCCTGATGGACTGAATAAGAGGGAGCAGAAAGAATGACTGAGCATCGGCGAGCGAGGCGTGTTAAAGAAGAAGCGCAAGTGACGATCAAGCTGGTCCCCTCTGAAACTTTTACGCCTGACAAAAAAATCAGCTATCACCTGACAAAAGATATCTCTTCAACAGGCCTCAGGATGCTTGCCAACACGTTTTTGCCGATCAATTCAACCTTAAAAATAGATCTGACTTTAAGCAAACCGCATAGATTGATCAGTGCTTTCGGAAAAGTACGGTGGATCAAGAGCCGGTATGCAGACGAATTGTTCGAGCTGGGGATAGAGTTTGTCGATACACCAAAGGATCATATCCTTGCTCTCAAAGAGCACATCGAAAAAACAGAAAGCCCTGAGCTTGAATAGGGTTTGATAAAATATTAACAGATTTGAACCTCCTGACATTCCCTCCAAGGACTTCCTTTTTCAAACCATTAAATATTAAAAGATCTGTGAGTAGAGGCTTACTCCTCCCTATTTGAAATCTCAACGTTGACTCCAGATTTTCCTTTAGTGTAAGTTATGGTCATCTAGAGTGGGTTGTTCTTGGAGGGGAAAAAATACTGGTATCGGTTTTGAAAGAGAAGATTATGAAAAAGAAGAGAAAAAATGTTCAGCCTGTTGCGGGCGTGAGTTATCCGGGATTTGATGATTTATCTCAATATGACGCGGTCAGAATCACTAGTGAACATCCTCTGTCTACAGAAATCCTCAAGCCTGATAAAGATATCATGATTCATCTGACTATAACAGGGCGCTGTTATGCCCAGTGTAAAGGATGTGTAAACAGTGCGATCACTATGGGGAGCGATAATCCCCGGAATACGGTCATCACATCCCAGGATGTCGAACCAGAGCGGGATGCACACATTATCAACGAGCTCGCTTACCGCCATCCCGGTCAAACGATCACTGTGTGTTTTTATGGAGGAGAACCCTTCCTGGCATCCGATAAGATGCAAGAAACTTGGAGGATTCTCAGAGATTCCGACGAGCCAGATAGATTCAGATTTATGGTGTACACGAATGGAGAACTCTTGATGGATACGCTGGCCACCTATCCGGAATTCATGAAAGATATCTGGCTGTACTCTGTTTCGATTGACGGTGATGAAGAGCAGCATAATCGAGTCCGTCAGGGGACGCAGTTGAGCAAAATAAAGGATAATCTTAGGGCATTCGCTTCATCCTATAAAGGAAACATATTGCATTGGTCCACTCTCCGGGAAGAACAATCTCTACTCAACTGCTTTGAGGAATTCATGAGATTGTCTGAAGAAGGGTTGGTCAATCATTTTTTCTGGCATTGGGCTGAAGACCGGGAACCTTTCCAGAATTTCCCCTATTTCGTGAGGCAGTATGGCCAGGATCTTGAAAGTGTCATGGACATTTATGCCCAGAAAATCTCAAAAGGCGAGCTTCTCCCCATCGCTCACATAAATGAGCTCATTCTGTTTTTGTTGACATCCAATGAACGGGGGCATACAGCTTGCGGAGTAGAGCTGGCTAAAAACTATGATGTCGTTTCAGGAAAGGTCTTTTCCTGCGCGGACCTCCCGTCTTCCCATGCGATTGGGGGGCTGGATGAGCACAGAAAGCTCCAAATTGATGAGTATGATTTGAATTCACTGGTGGAATACAAAGAATGGTTGGGTTGCCATGAGTGTGGAGTCCATTTCTACTGCGGAGGCCGGTGTCCGGTTCAGGTTCTAGCCGGATCTAAAGAAAGGACTTATCAGTATTGTCAACTCATGAGGTTGCATGTGGGAATCGTGCAGGAAAGAATTTCCGATATGTTCGAAGGTATCAAAAAAAACGGGATGACTCTCCAGGAAATTTATGATCGTTCTGCCTTCTTGGCCAAATACACAGACGTCGTCCCTTAAAAAAGGGGACAGGCCCCTTTTTTTACTCTTTTTCGGCTAAACTTTTATTAAAGATATGGAAGATAAAAGTGCCATTGCGAGCGAAGCGTGGTATACTCAGGTTGTTGTCATTGCGAGCGAAGCGTGGCAATCTCTTTAAAATATTAATGTAACTTTTTTTTATAAGATTGCACGTTACTACGTTCCTCGCAATGACATGGAACAGAGTTTTGAAATAGCCACGCTTCGCTCTCAAAGACATCAAAAAAATGTTGCCAAATTACTGAGCGTGTACGGTAGGCCTCTTTTTTTTAAAAAAATAAACCTTTTTTCTTTGTATTGCATCTTTATAACTAAAAGGACATTAGATATTCCTTCAACAAAGAGTGGTATCAGTTCATTAAAAATCGTTATTAAATTGCTAAATCCGGGGAATTGAAAAATGAAAAGAACGGTTATTATCATTGGTGTTTTTTTGTGTGTTTTATTCCTTCATGCAGAAAAGGCACAGACGTTTTCTGGTTTGCTCAACCCGAGATACCTCATTGTGGACAACGATCAGATTATCATATCAGACTATCCGCATGTTTATTTGTATTCATTGGGTGATCACAGTCTGATAAAAAAAATTGGCAGAGAAGGTCAGGGGCCAGGAGAATTCCATGTCATACAGGCCAATATGAATCTCAAAGAGAGGGGGCTTGTTCTTTCTGTGAATCCGGATCACATAGCTGCCAATAGCACGAGCCGCCTCTCCTATTTTACGAGGAAAGGTGATTTTATTCGTGAAATAAAGTTGCCTTACGGGATCAATGCCAAATTCCTTTCTCTTGGTGATCAGCTATTGGGTTTTCTTCCTTTAAAAGGAGGCAAATTATCCGTTACTCTTTTTGACTCGGATTTAAATAAACTTAAAGAAATTTTTAATTGCGATTACTGGTTTAATCTGCAGCGCCGAGAACAAGCCAATTTTTTTGACAGGGCGTCGGATACATTATTCGTCTCAGTCTATAAGAATAGAATATATCTTGCGAGAGGCGATGCTCCTTTATTTGCCATTCATGTCTTTGATTTTGAAGGAAATAAACTATTCACTGTAGAACGTGATTCTGAGGCATTCAAAATCCCCTCGAGTTTCATTGATGAGATTCATGAGCATTTTAAGATCAAGTTTCAGCGATATGCGAGTTATGTTATTAAGAACCTCAATCTCCCGAAGCACTTCCCGGCCATACTGAATTTCAGTGTTCAGGATGATAAAATTTATGTTTTGACTTTTAAACAAGAATCAAATGCGAATGAAGTGCTGTTATTTGATATCAAAGGCAATCTTTTAAAAAAGGTATTCCTTCCTATCAGAGCGATGAATCCGGAACACCTATGTCCCTTTTCTTTTTATAAAGACAAGTTTTATCAACTCGTTTTTAATGAAGAAACTGAAAATTGGGAGTTGCACATAACCGGTATCAATTAAATCCCCTTATTTAGGCAAATTCACTCCATAACGAATAAGCAATCATCCCCCAGATGACAAGCGCTATTAATCCTAGAATGAGACTCGCGACTGACACCCCTGCGATAAGAGGTACTATGAAATCCATACCAATGATATAGCCTCCATAGGCATAAAGCCCCCATATTTTTCTTTTCCAGATGGCTATGGCGAACACGATGACCGCAAGGTTTAAAATAAAATTGACCACGATAAACACTGAAGATATGTTCGCTATTTGCTCTAAGATTTCAGCTGGCATAAAAGATTTTAAGAGAACTTTATTCGAAATAAGATAGACAAGCTCATTGAGAGCTATCAGAAAACTAGAAAGGATCATTAACACTAGAAATGTTTTTATTAATCTACCTTTCCCCTTTTTCTTTTGTTCTTCAAAAAGTTCCATTTTTATCCCTCTTTTGACGAATTCTGATTTTTGAGAATGACCTAACCTCCCCTTGATCATCACGCTCAAACTATCACTGGAAAAATCTATTATCAAGTTGGCTCAATAATCCAAATCAGAGAAAGGAATGGATAGTCTTAGGAAGAATCAGAATAACGGGAAGAGGGCAGGCTGAGGGAATAGAAAGGAACTATTTCACTTTTTTCTATTTACAAAAGTCGGTGAAATTTAATAAGATAACCAGGGAGATGAGAGGGACCCTAAAGAGGTTCTGCCTGAATTCAGGAGGAGATAGAAGCCAGGGTTTGAGCATGAAATTTTCTGAATAATGAGTAAGGAGAATCGCATGAAAATCGCATTGATTCAGCAGCATGCCACGCTAAATTATGAGGAGAACCTTAAACGAGGAATCGACTCTTTTCATAAAGCCGCACAAGCTGGAGCCGGATTAATCGCCTATGCGGAGCTCGCTTTCTCTCCTTTTCTTCCTCAGATCCCGGCCGCACAAGATGCTTTGAACAGAGCAGAGCCTATCCCTGGTCCGACGACCGAGCAGTTTTCCACCCTGGCAGAACAATACGGTGTGGTTGTGGTGCTGAATGTGTTTGAGCGAGATGGAGAAAAAACATATGATGCCTCTCCTGTCATCGATGCAGACGGGACGCTTCTTGGTGTCACACGAATGGTCCATATCATGGAAGGTCCTGGATTTCATGAGAGAGGATATTACGTTCCGGGCGAAAATAAGAATTTTGTTTATGAGACCAAAGCCGGACGCGTGGGGATCGCTATCTGCTATGACCGTCATTTTCCGGAATACATGAGAACCCTGGGTCTTCAAGGAGCCGAGATAGTCATTGTCCCACAAGCCGGCGCAGTGGGGGAATGGACTGAAGGAATATTCGAAGCTGAGCTTCAGGTTGCGGCTTTTCAGAACGGATATTATGCCGCGCTCGCCAACCGTGTCGGAAAAGAGGAAGTCGTCCATTTTTCAGGCGAATCTTTTGTCGTCGATCCACACGGCCGGGTCATTGCGCAAGCGCCTCAGGAGGAGGATTTTATCCTCTATGCAGACTGCGATTTTAGCCAGATTCCTCAAGCTCCAGCCAAGAAATACTTTCTCCAGGACAGACGGCCTGATTTCTACCGTGTCTTCGGCTTGCTTGACTGATTGTTTAGAAAAAAGTAGGATGCTTGCTTTGTGTGCATCTTGTGTCGGTTTTAGGATTGGATCATGGATTGACCATAAGCCTTGTGAATGAAAGGTAAAGATGAAAAACTGGTACGTCATTAACACGAAGCCCAAAAAAGAATTTCAAGTGGAGAGATTATTCATAGAAGGAGGAATCGAGATTTACAACCCGAAATACCTGCACGGGGAGCGGATCAAGCCCTTTTTCCCTGGCTATGAGTTTATCTCTTTCGATTACCCTGAGCAATATCGGTTGGTGAAATACACAAGGGGTGTCAAAAAGGTGGTCGGAGTCAGAGAAGTTCCCGTGCCCATTCCAGATGAAGTCATCCAAGAGATCAAATCCCGAGAAGTGAACGGACTCATCGAGATCGATAAGTATGGAGAAAAACCCGAAGTCGGTGATGAGATTGAAGTCGTGGAGGGGCCCTTGAAAGGATTGAGAGGAGTCTTCAAAAAAGAGCTGACAGCTAAAGAGCGAGTGCTGATTCTTCTCAATTATGTGACTTATCAAGCTCAGCTAATCATCGAAAAAGAAAAATTGAAAAAGGTTGTAAAATAAATTGAATGTGATGGAGTCTGAACTCGAAAATATGGAAATTAGATTCAAGCTTTATCTAAAAGTTAAGAATCAGGCCTTGATTCTCGTTTTCAGGTATTGATTTTGACAAGACCTGACCATGAAAAACTTTCGAGCTCTGAATCCTTAATTTTGTGCAAGATTAATTGAAAAAGAGGAAGACCCGATGAATATTCCATTTTTAGACCTAAAGGCACAGTACAAAAGTATTCAAGAGGAGATCGATCAAAAAATTCTGGAAGTGGTCTCTTCTCAGAAATTTGTGTTAGGCTCTGAAGTTGAAGCGCTGGAGGAGGAAGTTGCCGCATACAGTCGAACCGGGCATGCAGTCGGCGTATCCTCTGGCTCGGATGCGTTGATCATTTCATTGATGGCGTTTGAGTTGGGGGAGGGTGATGCGGTTATCACAACTCCTTTTACGTTTTTCGCCACAGCAGGAGCGGTTGCCAGAATTAAGGCCAAACCGATTTTTTGTGATATCGAGGAGAAAAGCTACAACCTGGATACTGAAAAATTGGCGGAACTCCTGGAAAGCCGATCCAGAGCTCAGGATGTTTCATCCATTAAGGCCATAATACCTGTCCATCTCTATGGGCAGTGTGTCGATATGACTCCGGTTCTCGCTCTGGCCAAAAAGTATGAACTTTCCGTGATTGAAGATGCCGCCCAGGCAATCGGGTCGGAATATCCGGCTCATGATGGAATAAAGAAGTCCTGTTCTTTGGGCGATGTGGGGATATTGTCTTTTTTCCCTTCGAAAAATCTTGGAGGATTTGGAGATGGCGGCATGGTCCTGACTGATGATGACCAACTGGCTCAAAAGCTCAAACTGTTGAGGGTTCATGGATCGAGAAATAAATATTTTTATGATATCCTCGGTGGAAATTTCCGCTTGGATGCGATCCAGGCTGCTGTGCTGAGAGTCAAACTCAAACACTTGGACGCTTGGCAGCAAAAGAGGAGAGAGAAGGCGTCATACTACGATAGGATTTTCAAAGAATCAGGTTTGGCGAAGGACGCCCTTGTCCAGATCCCAGAGGCTTTATATAGAGACAGCGACGCTGAGTATTTCCACACTTATCATCAGTATGTCATTCGAGCGGAAGACAGGGATAAGCTGCGGGAATTCTTGGAAGATAAAGGCGTGAACACTGCCATTTATTATCCTTTGCCCCTCCATCTTCAGAAATGTTTTTCTTATCTCGGTTACAAAGAGGGGGATTTTCCTGTGGCTGAGAAGGCTGCACACGAGGTCCTGGCGCTGCCCATCTATCCAGAGCTAAGCGCAGAGCAACAGGATCATATCGTTTCATCCATCAATGATTTTTATAAGCGATAAGAGAGGTCTCAACTCATATCGTTGAGAACTTCATCGAAAAGACTTAAACCAGCCATCAGATAATTCTTCTCAGAGCCGATCCCTATCCGGAGGTAGTGGTCCATCCCGAAAAAATCGCCAGCGACGATAAAGACGCTTTTCTCCTCTCTGAGTTTAGTCATCAGCTCTGAGGAGTTGATGTTCATCGAGTATTTTACAAAAGCGATACCGCCAGCCCGTGGAGGGATGAAGTTGAAAAGACCTTGATGTTTTTCTGCCCATTCGTCCAGAGCGGAAAGATTTTCTCTCAAGATTTTTCTGTTGCGGTTCAAGACTTTCATCCGCCGTTCGGGTTGGAGCACCAGAGCGGCCACGTGATTACCAAGGATTCCGGACGAAATAGATGTGTAGTCATGACATGCCCAGCATTGTTCGATAACTTTTTTCGGTCCCACCAGCCAGCCGATCCTCAATCCTGGAAGGGCGTACGCTTTGGAGAGGCCGCAGCAGATGATCGCCTTATCGGTGAGGCCATAGAAAGATTGTGTTTCCTTCCCATCCAGTTCCGCTCCCCGGTAAATCTCGTCTGCATAGATCCAGGCATCTGCCTCTTTTGCCAGACGGACGATTTCGTTCATAGCCTCATCACTCATGACCGCACCGGTGGGATTATTCGGATTGCAGATGGCGATCATTTTTGTCCGGGGCGTAACCAGTCTTTTCAGCTCATCGAGGTCTGGATCCCAGTTGAGTTCTTCACGGAGATGAAAGGGTTTCACCTTAGCACCGAAAGCTCTGGCAATCCCCCACATCTGCATGTAATTGGGCACCATCAGGAGGAGTTCGTCTCCGGCATCCAGATTGCACCAGGTGTTGATGAAATTGGCTTCAGCTGATCCGTTGGTGACGAGAACGTTATCCAGGTCAGCACCTGGATAAAGGTGGCTGATCGCTTCCCTCAGCTCTATGGAGCCGTTTGTCTGTCCGTAGCCAAGCCGGAGTGAAAGCAAGTTCTCAATCTCTTCCTTATCGAGTAATTCCTCTATTGTAAAAGGATGGATTCCGCTCTCCGTCAGGTTGTACTTCACTGTGTTTTCATACAGAGATTGAGTCCTTTCCAGTTCAAAGATTTCAATTTTCATGATAACCTCTCTATGCTCCCTTCCGCCAAAGAAAAATTCTTATCTTTATTGATTCCTTTTCAGGGCTAATGCTTCGTACACGGCTTTTGAGATTTGGATGTCCTGAACAGCCACTCCGGTCAAATCGGCCACAGTCGTTTGCTCATCAGAAGACCTCTGCAGCTTTGTATCCTGGATGACATTTCCCAATTCAAAAATATTTTTTTCTTCGATCAAGCCCGCCTTCAAGGCCACGGAGATTTCTCCCCGGGATTGACACTGGCTGATACTGTCCACCACAACGATATCCGCATTCCGGAGGATTTCAGGGTCCAGCTCGTTTTTCTCTGGCGTATCCGAACCCATGGCTGTGATATGCGTCCCTTTCCTGATTTGTTCCGCTTTCAACAAAGGAGCTCTGGAGGGAGTGGCGGTAATGATCAGATTGCAGGACGAGGCTATTTCATCCGCATCCAGAGTTGTTTGGACTTTAAAACCGAGAGGCTCCATGTCTTTTTTGTAAGCTTCCAATTCCGCTTGATCCAATCCCCAGACAAAAGCGTCTCTGCAGTCGACGATGGGTTTGAGATACTCAAGCTGCATCCGGCCCTGGATCCCGGCGCCGAGGATGCCGATGCAGTGGACGTTTTTCGGGGCGAAATACTTGGCCACCACGGCTCCAGCTGCGGCAGTCCGCACATTGGTCAGATGGGCCTCATCGAGAAGGATACAGGCCAGCTCACCTGTTTTTTGCTTGAAGACCAGCATGAGACCGGTGCCTGTCGGGAGGTTGAGCTTGACATTCTCGTAGAAACCGGAAGCGATTTTTATGACATAGTATTCATCGTCGAGTATGTATCCGTATTTGATATGGACATCTCCAGGTGGGTGGTCAAAAAGCATTTCCCCGACCGGAGGGACCACGGCTTTACCTTTTGAATAGGCAATAAATCCTTCTTCGACAGCGCTGAGTGAATCTATGTTTTCTAATACAGCTTTGATTTGAGTCAGGTTATAGATCTCAGTCATTTTCTTTGGCACTTGATAGGAGGACTTCTTTCAATGTGTCGAGCGTGAGCTTTGATCCACTGATGATCAGAACGACATTTTTCCCGTTGAATCTCATTTTTTTCTTCAGAAAGGACGCCACAGAAAGAGCACCTGCGCCTTCGATGAGCATGAAGTGTTTTTCTAAAAACAGTTTCATCGCTTCTTTGATTTCTTCCTCTGAAACAAGAATGAAATCATCCACGTATTTCTTGCAGATGTCAAACGTGATGGCGCCTTGTTCGATCCCACCCGCCGAACCATCCGAAAGTGTGGGTTGGGATTCCATTTCGAGAATCTTTCCGGCTTTGATGGATTCATACATGACCGCGGAATTTTGGGGCTGGCAGCCGATGATTTCGATTTTTTCGTTTAGGGATTTAAGGTATCCGGCGATTCCGGAAATCAAGCCTCCTCCGCCGACAGGGACAAGTAAAGCATCGATCCTCTCAACCTGTCTCATCAGTTCGATCCCGATTGTTCCATGGCCGCCGATGATCTTCAAGTCATTATAAGGGGGGATGTATTTTAAACTGTTTTTCACAGCCTCTTTTATAGCGTGCTCTTCAGTTTTGACACAATCCGTTCCAAAGAATTTAAGAACCACATCATAATATTTCAAGGCATCCACTTTTGCCTGGGATGTGTGGCCAGGGAGATAAATGATCCCTCTGAGCCCCAATTTTTTAACTCCATGCGCAAACGCAGCACCATGGTTTCCAGATGAAGCTGTTACCAGTATGGTTTTCCTTTCTTTTTTAGAGAGAGAGAGGAGTTTGTTCATGGTGCCCCGCAGCTTGAAAGAACCTGTCATTTGCAGGTTTTCCAGTTTGAGATAGACATTGCAGTCTCCCTCCTGGCTGAAAAAAGGTGAGTGTTCGGCGGGAGTTTCTCTGATGTATTTTCTGATTGCTTTTTCCGCTCTTTCCGCTTCTTTTTTCAGGTCGATGTTTTCTAGCTGATCTGGTTCTTCTGCTTTTACTCCAATCTTTCCCTCAGTTTTTTCTTCTTTTCTTTCTACTACATCTATTTCTATAACATCTCTCTTTATAACATCCTTTTCTCTTACATCGACTTTTTCAACGTCCTCCACTTCCTGTTCGTGCACTAAAGATAATTCTTCTTCTTTCTCTTCTGCTCTTTCCTTTTCTTCGTCTTCTTTGACCTGCCTATCTTCTTCTTTTTCTTCTCTCCTCTCTATTTGTGCTTCCTCGTTTTGTTCCTGCTCAGGTTCGTCCACTCCCTCATCTGGCTCTTTTGGCTCTTGCACTTGTTCGTGTATGACTTTGACTGTTTCCTCTGCTGTCAGTACTGGTTCTTCTAGTTTTTGTTCCTGTTCTCGCTCTTCTTCTTTTTCTACGACTCCTTCCTTTTCACTCTCTTCAATTTCCTGTTTTTGGGCCTCAACGGATTCATCATAATCTAAAACTTTTTCCTCTACTTCCTCCTCTTCTTCCTCTTCTTCCTCTTCTTCCTCTTCCCATTCTTCTAATTCCTCCTCCTCCTCCTCTACTTCTTCCTCCTCGTTTTCTAACTGATCTTTTTCATCTGACTCTGGAGGTTCTTCCTCATCATGGATGGATGGATCTTTTTCATCATTGTCTTGAAGCTCTTTTTTGCAGACGTCTGAGTAATCTTTTTCGTTCATTTTTTGACTTCCTTTCCCCATTCGTAAAACCTGATTTATTCATAAAATCTGTCGACATCTTTTTCGTCCTTCAAAAAAGGGGATAATCCCCATTTTCTTAAAGTCGACATCTTTTACACTTCGTGCGAGCCGATCTCACCGCATCTACTTCGTTACAGCACAATTGCGGTGGACGACCACAGCTTCATGCGCTGTGCCTCGTATCTACGGCAACCTCAACTCGTGAATAAATCATGTCCCCTGAATTATTCATAAAATCTGCCGACACCTTTTTCATTCTTCAAAAAAGGGGACAGTCCCTCTCTTTTTAAAATAAGGACTGAAAGGGATAGTTTACATTTTTTGTAAGTCGGCATCTCTTTCCCTTCGTGCGAGCCATTCTCACCCCATCTACTTCGTTACAGCCCAATCGCGGTGGATGATTATGTCATCACGAGCGAACGAATAGAGTGTGGTGATCTCATCATGCCTCGCCACCAGCATGAGATTGCCGCTGTCGCTTCTCTCCTCGCAACGACGTTTCCGGCAACCTCGACTCATTAATAACTCAGGTTAATAATTTAAGTCAACCTCAGGGAAAGTATGGCAGGATTTGCCGTTCTAATCAAGTCTTTAATTGGATTTGAAAATCTGACTGGACAAAAACATTTGTCCATGCTTTATTCTTCCAAGATAAATTTGGAGATGTTTTCTGGGCTGTAATAGGTTAATTTTTAAGAAAGTTTTGCACCTATATCCCTCGAATGGTGGCTCCTTTCGGATATTCAATGGTGAACGCGATGATGATTTCTTTCTTTTCCTGGGGCTCAAGGGTCAGCGTCCATGTGAGAAGGCCCTTTTCGTCCTTCTTGGATGGGGATGGAGTGATTGCCTGGTCTTTTATTTCGATCTTGGTATTCTGGCTGATAGGAAGCTGGTCGAGGATTTCGATATTGACTTTATTCTTTCGCAGGTTTTGGATTGTTATCTTGTAGGCGAGTTTGATTCGCTCGTTTTTTCCCAAAAATCCGGGTGGGCTCGTTTCTTTTTTGGTGCGTTCGTGTTTGATCCTGATTTGTCTATCCTCGCCGAAGTACACCTTTGTTTCTTCATCTTTGGCGATGAAAGGAACTTTTGTCGAGCCTATGAAATCCTGGATCACGAACAGGTCAGCAGAACCTGAGAGGAGTGGGTAGGGAAGAGTATTGCGGAGTTTGGCCCTCAGGAATGCGGCTTGTTTGAGCTTGGGGACAGATATGTAATCATATTCCACTTCTATATTCTGAGTGTCTATCGGGACCTTGTGGGGCGATCCGTCACTTGGAATCTGGACATTCTTTTTTATGGCGAAGTTGAGATTGATGCCGGTTTCGACAATGCCGGCTGTGGCCATTTCCGCATCCATCATCTCTGCTTCTTCAAGAGGCGCCTCGGCCTTGGGCTCTTCGACACGTACGCCACTGACCACTCCACCTGCGACTCCTCTTGCGGCTTTCCTCGCCTGTTCAGGTCTTGGTGCATAAAGGTCCAGAATCCAGGGATACAGCACAGGTGGATTTGTCGAGAGGGCAGGAGAGGCGGTGGAGAGAAGAGCCTTTGTGTTTTCCCAGTTTTCTCCGCTTCTCTGCTGGATATTCGCGGACATCGCGAA
>CAYFVQ010000191.1:0-13495 GCA_964346585.1 uncultured Eubacteriales bacterium
ATCGTTCTCTTGATCCACATCGATGTCTTGACCGGAACAGTGCTCTTCTCCACGATCACTTTATAGCTGTTCAAGTTTTCAGCGATCCTTCTGGCAACTCCTTCCACATAAACCATGTCCGCGCTTCCATCTTTCCATTGAGGCGTGTTGACCGAAACAAACAGAACGTCAGAGGACCGGATCGCTTCATCGAGGTCATGGATGAACGTCAGGTTCCCTTTCTTCAGGTTCTTTTTCAGGAGTTCTTCAAGTCCGGGTTCATAGATGTGTGGGATTCCCCGGGATGCCTTATCGATTTTTTCAGGCACCACATCCGTCCCGACAACTGTGTGGCCCATGTCAGCAAAACAGACAGCTGTGACCAATCCAACATATCCCGTACCAATGATCGCTATTTTCATGACTGGCTCCTTCTCAATAAAAAACTCATTTCAAACATTGAATAAATGAGATTAACGCCCAAAATCACTCTTAAGCCTTGATAACATTCTTTTTTTTCTTCTTAATGGCATTTCTGGTATCGACAATGAGGGAGGCATTTTTCGTGATCCATTCGAAATCATAGGCCGAGTGAGCAGTCACGATGACCACCGCATCGCACTCTTTTAGCTTTTTCTCTGTCAAATCCACTGACTCCAGCACCAGGCCTGGATAGTCCCTGTACCCGCCGGCCCGAGGAACATAGGGGTCATTGTACGAGACATCAGCGCCTCTTTTCTTGAAAAGGCTTATAATCTTGAGCGAGGGGGACTCTCGCTGGTCATCGATATCTTCTTTGTAGGCTAATCCCAGGATCAATATCTTGGCCCCTTTGATCGACTTTCCACTCTCGTTTAATGCCTCGACTGTCTTCGTGACGACGTAATATGGCATGCGCGTGTTGATCTCTCCTGCGAGCTCGATGAATTTTGTGGGATATTCGACTTCCTTGGCTTTCCAGGCAAGATAAAAGGGATCGACCGGAATACAGTGCCCTCCATAGCCAGGACCGGGGAAGAAAGGCATAAACCCAAAAGGCTTGGTGGAGGCGGCCTGTATCACTTCCCAAACATCGATTCCCATTTGGTCAAAAATCATTTTCATCTCATTGACCATGGCGATGTTCACGGAGCGAAAGACATTCTCCATAATCTTTGTGGCTTCAGCCACCTTTGGAGAAGAAACCGGGACCGTTCTCTTAACGATCTGATCGTAGAGTGTCTTGGCCACCTGGCTGCATTTTGGCGTCACTCCTCCGACAACCTTCGGGATTTTCTCAGTCGTATAGATCTCATCACCCGGATTCTCTCTCTCAGGAGAATAGGCCAGGAAAAAATCCTCTCCCACTTTCAACCCGACGCTCTCTAACAGGGGGAGCACTTCTTCTTCTGTGGTGCCCGGATAAGTCGTGCTCTCCAACACGACAAGCTGTCCCTTTCTCAAAGCCTTAGAAATGGTTTTAGTCGTTTTCAACACAAAAGACAGGTCAGGATTCTTATGGGAGTCCAGAGGAGTAGGAACACAGATGATGATCACTTCGGTTTCTGTAAGAGCTGCGAAATCAGCCGTCGCCCGGAATTTTTTCTTTTTAAGAAAATCCTTCAATTCCTCTGCTGAGACATGCTTGATGTAGCTTTTTCCCTGATTCAGGAAATTCACTTTTTTCTCATCAATGTCAAAACCCACAACCTCGAATCCCTGAACCAAAAACGTTTTGACCAGGGGCAATCCCACATAGCCCATGCCGATGATTCCGACACGCGCCTCTCTGCTTTTTATTTTTTTCTCTAAGTCCAATGCCTCTGCACTCATTGTCTATTTCCTTCCCTGTACCAGTGAACAGTTTCGCTCAAGCCTTCACTGAACGAAACAGTTGGCTCATATTTTAACATTTTTCTTGCCTTTGAAATATCCGCATACGAATGCTTAATGTCTCCAGGACGCGGGTCTTCATAAGACGGCTTGATCTCTTTACCCAACGTATCATTCAGCTCCTTGACCAAAAGATTAACGGTCGTTTTTTCGCCGCCTGCAATATTGAAGACTTCACCTGAAACCTCTCCGGCCTTCGATGCCTGGATATTGGCGTCCACGACATTGGAGACGTATAAAAAATCTCGAGACTGTTCTCCATCTCCGAACACTGGGGGCTTTTCCTCCTTCAGCATCTTTCCGATGAAGTTCGGAATCACCGAAGCATACTGGGAAAAAGGATCCTGGCGAGGGCCAAAGATGTTGAAGTACCTGAGGCAGACCGTGGACAGGCCATATAACTGGCTGAACAACCGGCAGTACAGCTCTCCCACCTGTTTGCTGAGAGCATAAGGAGAGATGGGAAGCCCTTCCATGTTTTCTGTCTTCGGAAGCCTGGATTCATCCCCGTAAACTGCGGCGGATGAGGCAAAAACCAATCTCTGGACCTTTGCATCCCTGGATGCCAGCAGAAGGTTGAGAGTCCCTGTGATGTTGATCTCGTTTGTGAGGAGAGGGTCTTCGATAGAAAGCGGAACTGAGGTCAGGGCAGCCTGATGCAGGACAAAATCCATCCCCTCTACAACTTTTCGGCAGGCTTTGAATTCTCTGATATCCGCTTCAACAAGTTCAATCTCTTCTAGAAATGAAGAGATGTTTTCCCGTTTTCCCGTGAAAAAATTATCGATAATCCGGACCGCATGCCCTTTTTTCACTAATTCTTCGGCAATATGGGAGCCGATAAACCCAGCTCCACCGGTCACTAAATATTTATTCATTCTCTATTTTTTATAATTTTTGCCCTTTTTTATCAAACACAGTTTAAGAGACCAGTTTAAATGACGGGTTCTATTCCCTCCGTATTCTTTTCATTGTGTTCTTCGACTGTCTTTTCTCAACAGGCAATATCTTTGATTTTAAATCGCGAGTGCAGAATTGCCCGGCCCCACCGAGCCTGTGTTGAACAGCTAAATCCCTTGAGCCTTATTGCCCCTTTACTCGTCTTTGCCTGTAGAGTGTGTTATCCACAGCATCCACCATCTTGGCTAAATCCAGATTCTTATCCTCAAAAAAGTGATGAACCTTTTTCAGCTGCTCCTCAGGGTTTGAAAGAATTTCATTGTAATTCACGAATAACACATCGATATCTTTTCTATTGCTGATGTTGACTTTTGTTTTTTCGTCCAATTGGGTGAAAGCCGCTCTTGTGCTCCCTCTTTCCTCGTCCTTGGCGCCCATCATCTTCTCCATGGAATCCAGAACCTCCTCGATGTTTCTTTCCATGTAAACAATTTTATAGTTACCGCGAGGAAGGTATTGAAGGCCGTAGGCAATGACCTTGACGACCTGGTCCTCAAAGTTGAACACAAACTCAGGATTATCCCTGAGTTTGTCGATGATGCTTTCAATCTCCACATAGCCTTTTGGATTATCCTCATCCGGTTTTCTTTTTCCGTCTGTGGCCACAGGCAGTCCTCCCGCTTGTAAAGCCTGCATCAGCAACGAAGTGCCTGACCGTGGGAGGCCAGAAACAATGTAAATCGGTTTCATGATTATTACTCCGTGAATGAATTATTATAATTTAATCCAGATATCCTAATGCTTTCAGCCTCTCCTTCACCTTTTCTTCATCCTCTTTGCTTAATGATTCTGATGCGCCTTCTTTTTCGGCCAGATTTTCTTCTATTATTTTGGTGATGTAACTCGAGACAGACTCTGTTTCTGTTCCTTTAATCTTTTCTTCGATCTTCTTATACAGAGAAGCCGGGATGGAAACGTCTATACGTTCTTCTTTATCCATGTTTGTCTCCTTCTCGATGGGGAACAGGATCCATTGATAAAGGGGAGTGGATTGATCCCTCTACACTTTTAACCTTGATATATACACCACCCTCCCCTATTTTTCAAGTAATCGTTGGGGTCAGACCTTAGTAACTTCAGGACAAGTCGTTGGGGTTGCATCTCAACATTCGACATTTATTATGTCTTGGCTTCTTTGCATCCGCGTTGACCATTAGAAAAGTGCGCTTCGAATAAAAAATTAAAAGAAAAGAAATGTCGAATGTTGAGATGCGACCCCTTACCGCGCAGAAAAAGTAGCCTGTCCCCTTTTTTTGTTAGGTGGTGAAAAGATCTTTTGTGGAGAAATTCGGTTCGCTTGTCAGGTTCACTCCCAGCCTTTTCAAACCAGCTTCGTCTCCAGGAGTGGGAATATGTGTGAGATGAACCTCGCAGCCCTTCAACTCTTTTAGTTTATCAAGTGCCAATTTGGAGGTAGGATTTGCAGTCGCGCTGACACTTAAGCTAATCAGAGTCTCCTCCAAATCCAAGCTGACTGACTTGGCATTCAGGATATCCTTTTTCAGGCCCGAAATGGACTCGATAATATCCGGAGACAGTATATGAATGTGATCTGGGATGTCGGCCAGTTCTTTCACTGCATTAAGAACCAGACTGGAAGCCGCATGCATGAGAGGGGAATTTTTACCAGTAATAATGGAACCGTCCTTTAACTCGATAGCGGCCCCGCAAAAGATCCCTTTGTGACCTTTTTTTGTCGTTTTAGCCTCTTCTGCCGCATGCCTCGCAGGCTCGACAACACACCTGCGCTCAGGTTTGACATCCAGCTCCTCCATCAGAAGCTCCACTCTCTGGACCGTGTCTTTATCCGCGAATCCCATAACATACTCGCAAGAATACCTGAAAAATCTTCTGATCACTTCTTGCTTGGCGGCTTCCTTGACTGATTGATCATCCACAATACCCGTATTGGCGCGGTTGACTCCCATATCTGTCGGAGACTTATACACGGATTCAGCTCCTGTAAGTTTTTCCAATACCCTCTTCAAAACCGGGAAGACTTCGACATCCCGGTTATAATTGACGGCTGGTTTTCCATAAGCCTCCAGATGAAAAGAGTCGATAACATTGAAATCTCCAAGATCGGCTGTGGCGGCCTCATAGGCGACATTAACAGGGTGTTTCAAAGGTAAATCCCAAATGGGAAAGGTTTCGAATTTTGCGTATCCTGCTTTCACACCCTGCTTATAATCGTGATAGAGCTGAGACAGACAGGTGGCCAGCTTACCGCTTCCCGGTCCCGGGCCTGTGACAACCACGAGAGGTTTATCTGAAGGAATATATTCGTTGGCGCCGTAGCCTTCATCACTCACGATAATATCAATATCTGTGGGATACCCTTTTGTAAAACGATGTGTGAACACTTTAATGTCCCGCCGTTCAAGCTTATTCTTGAACATTTTCGCGGAAGGCTGATTATCGAAACGTGTGATGACGACTCCTCCCACGTTCAAACCCCACTCTCGCAAATCGTCAATCAATTTGAGAGCATCCACGTCATAAGTGATCCCGAAATCAGCTCGCACCTTTTTTCTCTCAATATCGCCGGCGTAAATACAAAGAAGAATATCAGCCCTTTCCTTGAGTTGTTGAAGGAGCCTCATCTTCACGTTCGGATCAAAACCCGGTAACACCCGTGCCGCATGGTAATCAAAGAGAAGTTTCCCCCCAAACTCAAGGTACAGTTTGTTATTGAAAATGCTCACTCTTTCCAGGATAGAAGAGGTTTGTTCCTCTAAATATTTTTCGTTATCGAATCCTCTACTCAGGGGCATTTCTCGGCTCCTCTTCGATTTTTTAAATAAGAATGATCTTGTGCATTCATGCGTTTTTCTATCTTTACACCAAGAGCACATGTTTTTGCAAAATCTTTTTTAATTTTTTTAATCTTTGCTTTGGGGTCAGCCCTTAGTACCTTCAGTAAATCGTTGAGATCAGGCCTTCGCAACTTCGATAATCATCGAGATCATCGTTGAGGTCAGGACTCAATCACTTCAGTAGCCGGTGACATGTATCGTTGATAGTTGGGATTGTCGTTGAAACCGACCTCTTCTACTGATAATTTTTTGAAATTTATAACGTCTTTATCTATTGAATCTCATAAAATCCTGAATGCTCACAAGAAAGGACTAATACTAAAGAGGCTTGACCTAAACTAATGAAGCGACTAAGGCTTGACCTCAAGTTATCAAAAAAAGTTACTGAAGTTACTAAGGTCTGACCCCAATGTGTGCTGAGTGAGCTTGACAACTTCATCCTAATAATGTTAATTATGTATTTTAGAAAATGTCAGAAGAACCCCCACCTCCCTTTAATTATGGAAAAAATCGAACACCCCTACTTCAGGAATAACTCTTTCTCTGGAGTCCTGGACAAGAACTTGAAAAAGCTCGAGAAGAGACTCGGGATCACTCTATCTGTTCGCGGCGACAGCCTGATGATCGACGGAGACGATAAAAAAGTTGAATTCGCCAAACGCTACTTCATCAAGATGAAGGAACTCCAGGAAAAGGGACATACTCTAAAAGAAGAAGATTTCCACATCGTCCTCGACCTCTTGGAGGAAGGCGGCCCTCACCAACTGGAGGATTTTTCTCCTGCAGAGCCGTTAAGCCTTTCCCGTAAATCCGTTACACCAAAAAGCCTCAAACAGCATGAATTCATCCAGACTATCAAAGCCCATGACCTGGTCTTTGGAATAGGGCCTGCAGGAACGGGCAAAACTTACCTGGCAATGGCCATGGCTCTGTCTTTCCTCCAGAATAAACTCGTCAACCGTATCGTCCTCACCCGGCCTGCCGTGGAAGCTGGAGAAAGACTCGGTTTTCTTCCGGGCGACATGCAGCAGAAAATCAATCCCTACCTCCGGCCCCTTTATGATGCACTCTTTGACCTTGCTCAGACAGAAGAGGCAAACAGGTTGATCGAGAGAGGAATCATCGAGATTGCGCCTTTAGCCTACATGAGAGGAAGAACTCTGAACGGTTCTTTCATCATTCTCGATGAGGCCCAGAACACGACCAAAGAGCAGATGAAAATGATCCTGACGCGCTCCGGCTTTGACTCAAAGATGGTCGTCACAGCAGACATCACCCAAATCGACCTTCCCCAGCCAAGTAAATCCGGCGTTTTGCATTCCATGAAGATTCTCTCTAAAATAAGTGGTATCGCTTTTATCCACTTTAGCGAGAGAGACGTTGTCAGGCATCCATTAGTTCAAAAAATCATAAAGGCCTACCAAAAGGCTGAGGACAAAGCACGGAAAAAGTAAATGACCTTCTTAACCTTTGACAAGTTCAAATTCTTCAAGAACAAGAAACCTGCAGCCCCCAAGCCGAAAAAGGGAGCTCCTCCGCCTGAAGACACGAAAAAGCCGGATTTCTGGAAAAAACTCATCCAGAATCCTTTTGTCTATCTCTTTGTATTCGTGTTGGCTCTATCCTACTTGATCGCCTATCTCCCCTCAAAGTCTCTCCCTGCTGACCTCACAGAAGGAGAGATCGCAGACTCAGACATCATCGTTCCTGAAGATTTATCCATCGAGGACACTGAAGAAACTGAAAACAGAAGGAAAGAAGCAGAAGAGGCCATCCTCACAGTATACGAATTCGACCCGAATGTTTTCCTGACTACTGAAGAAGAAATTCGCGAATTTTTCAGCTCAGGAAGAGAATGGCAAGAGGAACCCCTTACGGCTCGAAGAAGAGAAGAATTTCAGCAGAATATTCTCGATAATTATAACTTGATTCTCACTGATTCAGACTTGAGGTCTCTGATCAGGTCTAAATTCGATATAAACATCGAAGAAAACTTAATTACTCTTATCGCAAAAGTATCCACTCAAGGGATTATCACCTCCAAAGGTCTTTTAAGGCCAGGAGTCCCGGAGAGAGGCTTCACTCTTTTCAAGGGCCCTGGAGATGAAGAGACTGTCAAGGCAGAAGAGATCCTTGATATCAAAGAGAGCAAGCAGGAACTGACCAAAGAAATCAATCAATTGGACATCCCTCAAAATGAAAAAAGTCTTCTCACCGCACTCTCTTATCACTTCATCAAAGAGAATATCAAGTACAGCCGGATAAGAACCGACGCACAAAAAGAGCTGGCCCGCCAAGGACAGGAAACTATTTTCTACAATATCAAGAAGGGAAAAGTCATTCTCCGTAAAGGAGATGAAATCACAAGAGATATTCTGGAAGAAATCAAATTGATCAACCAAAACCTCCGCGCCCGCCCGACGTGGTTGACCAACTTTTCAGGCACATTTCTTCTCTTTGCCCTTATTCTTCTCACGCTCTGGTACTACCTGAAATCCATCTTGAAATTCAGGCTGGCTCTACGAAACCTCATCATGATGGGCGTAACTCTCATCATCAGCCTTCTTTTTTACAAACTCTCAATCTTTTTAGCTCAAACATTCAGTGAAAGCACCAATTTTTCACTGTTATCCCATTCGGAAGCTTACACCTATGCGTTTCCTTTTCAATTGGGTGCTCTTCTTTTTGCTTTTCTCGGAGGCAGCCAGCTGGCCCTTTTCTACTCTGTCATCAACAGTTTACTCGTGGGATACCTGTTCAAAGGGGATTTCTTTCTAATGGTCTTCTGCTTCATCGGGAGCCTAGCTGCAATTTATGGGATCAGGTATTTCGGAAATCAGAGCCGGACCTCAGCCCTTCGCTCAGGTCTCCATTTGATTGCACCGGTGAATATCTTTGTCATCATAACCATTAAGCTTATCACCGAAAAAATGGGGACTGTCGACATCTTCGCCAGCGAGCTCATCATGGGACTCATCGGAGGCGTCTTGAGCGCCTCACTGGCATTCCTTTTCCTCCCTTTGTTTGAAAACCTTTTTGGTTTTCTCACCGAATCAAAGCTCCTGGAGCTTGCAAACTCGGAGCTTCCGATTTTCAGACAAATGGCTATAGAAGCCCCAGGTTCCTATCACCATTCTCTCCTCGTCGCATCGCTTGCAGAATCTGCGGCGGAAGAAATCAAGATGGAGCCCATGTTGGTCAAAGCCAGCGCACTCTACCATGATATCGGGAAAATCAAAAGACCGGAGTATTTTATCGAGAACAAAGTTCGCAATCCTGACATCCATAAAGACCTCACACCCAGCATGAGTACACTCGTGATCATAAACCATGTCAAGGAAGGATTAGAGTTGGCTAAAAAACTGAAGCTTCCTCATGCCATTAGGGAAATAATCGAGCAACACCATGGAAACTCACTCGTCCGCTTCTTCTTCCAGAAAGCGAAAGAAAAATACGACCCAGAGATGCAAAAAATAAAAGAAGAAGCTTACAGGTATCCAGGCCCCATTCCCAAATCCAGGGAGGCAGCCCTGGTCCTGCTCGCCGACTCTGTCGAAGCGGCTGCCCGAAGTTTAAAAATTCCCTCCAGACCCAACCTGACACGAATGATCAATGAGATTTTCAACAGCTATCTCCAAGATGGCCAGCTCGATGACTGTGATTTCTCCTTAAAGGAACTCCGAGCCATCGCCTCCTCTTTTCTCGAAACACTCTACACACTCTACCACCCCCGGGTCGAATACCCTGGCTTTGATTTTGAAATGAAGAAAAAGAGGAACGCTTCGAAAAATAAAAAACCGAATGATAGAAATAATAAATCAACAGCATAGATACTGGCTGAACGCCAGAAAATATAAGGATTTACTCCAGAGGCTATCCACGCACTACAAACTGAACGACCCGGAAATCACTCTGGTGTTCGTGGATAACAGAGCCATCAAAAAACTAAATAAAAAATACCTGAAAAAAGACGCACCGACCGATGTCTTGAGTTTCCCCATGGGGGAAAAGAGCGCAGACGGGAAATTCTACCTCGGCGATATCGTTATCTCTGTCCCTCAGGCATTTAAGCAGTGCTTCTCCCAGGAACACGGATTGGAGAGAGAGCTGGAGCTTCTCACCATACACGGTTTTCTTCATCTTCTCGGGTATGAACACACCGAAGGAATCGAAGAGGAGGAAGAAAAAATAGAGAATCTCTTATCGGACGACTGATATGGATATAGAATTTGTCAAATGGGCCGGATTTTCCCTGAGTTTCCTGGCTGCTTTTCTCTTTTCGCTTTTCCACCTGTCATTGAGTTCCTTTTCAAAAATTGCACTCAGCCGCTTCCTCGAGGATAAGGACAAAAAATACCGAGTCAAAATTCTTGACAACTACGATGAGATCAAGACTGCAGTCGGTTTCTTGCGCGTTATCTTTCTCATCGCCTTTCTAGTCTACCTTTTCACGATATTTCCCCGGTTGAGGTTCTGGCCTCTCTGGCTTTTCCTGATCTCTCTCGGCGCTTATTTTGTGCTCTTTGATTCCCTTCCCCGGGTTTTCAATGCGCTGAGCAAAAAGAGAATCCTCAGCCTCTTCCTCCCTTCTTACAGACTGGCTCGCTTTTTGGCTTACCCCCTGCTTGTGATCACGAAAATCAAAGAATCGGAAGAGGAACAGGAGGAATTCCGGGAAGCCTCGGATGAGGAGATCCAGACCTTTATCGAAGAGGCTCAAGAAGAGGGCATCATCGAAACAGAAGAACGCAAGCTCCTGAAAAGCGTCGTGGAATTCGGTGATACTACCGTCCGGGAGATCATGACTCCCAGAGTGGACATGGCCGCCATCAAAAGCGATACAACCATAGAAAAACTCAGAGAGTTGGTGATTAAAGAAAAGCGTTCTCGCGTACCGGTCTACAAAGATAGAGTGGATAATATCGAAGGAATCGTCATCGCCAAAGATCTTCTCGAGTATGCGGATGACAAGTACAAGAACGACTCCATCGAGCCGCTTATCCGGCCTGTATACTATGTGCCGGAATCCATGAAGGTCTCCGAGCTCCTCAATGAACTCCAGAAGAGGAAACAAAAGCTGGCTGTGGTGGTGGATGAACATGGAGGAGTCTCCGGCCTTGTCACCATGGAAGACCTTGTGGAAGAGATCGTGGGAGAAATCCAGGATGAGTATGACCGGGAAGAAATCCAAATCATAGAAAGAGGGCCTTCTGATTATATCGTATCAGGAGATGCAGAAGTCGAAGAGATCGAGGAGCTTTTTGACCTGGAATTCGCAGAAAACAGCTACATCACAATCGGAGGCCTGATCACACACCACCTAGGGCGCCTGCCTGAAGTGGGAGAAAAGGTCCAGATAAAAGGTCTGTCTCTAGAGATTTTAGAAGTCGACCAGAAAACAATTAAAAAACTGAGGATCAAAAAACGGAGCAAGGAAGAGAAGCCGGGCGAAAAAAGCTGAGGAAGAATATTAAAGATCTGAAAGAAAAGGCAAGTAAGCATAGATCATTACGAGTGACCGCAATGGAAGCTGCAATCTCATCCACATGTCATTGCGAGCGAAGTGTGGCAATCTCATCCACGTGTCAGTGCGAGCGAAGCGTGTCAATGTCATAAAAAGAAATTTTCTTCATCATAAACATAAAAGAAGAAACAAAATGAAAGTCGGTTACGTGTCCTTAGTCGGACGCCCAAACGTCGGTAAGTCCACCCTACTCAACACAATTCTCGGACAAAAAGTTGCCATCATCTCCGATAAACCTCAGACGACACGAACAAGCATCCTGGGTATTAAAACAACTGAAAAAGGGCAGATAATCTTCGTCGACAATCCGGGAATCCATAAGCCTCTCCACAGCCTGAACAGGAGGATGATGAACTTTGTCTATTCATCTCTGGAAACGGCTGACCTCGTCAACTTGCTCATCGATGCCACGCTGAAATTTGGACATGGAGACGAATTTGTCATTGAGACACTGAAGAAAATCTCCACGCCGAAAATCCTTCTGATCAATAAAGTGGATATCGTCAAAAAAGAAAAAATCCTCCTCATCATCGATAAATACAAAGACCTCCTGGATTTTAAAGAGATCATCCCCATCTCCGCGCTCAAAGGAACGAACGTGGATGTCTTTGAGGAAAAGATATATGATTTTCTGCCTGAAGCGGAAAAAATCTACTCAGACGATGAGATATCCGTTCAATCCGACAAATTCCTTTTTTCAGAAATCATCCGGGAGAAACTCCTCAGTCATGTCGAACAGGAACTTCCATTTGTCACTGCGGTCTATATTGATATTATTGACGACTACGAGGAAGAAACTCCCACCGAAAAATCGGATGAGAAGAGAGAGCCGAAAAAATACATCAAGGCCACTATTTTTGTCGAGAAAGACTCCCACCGGAGAATCGTTATCGGTAAACAGGGACGGCTGATTAAAACGATCGGCACCGAGGCCCGTAAGGAGCTCGCGAAAGTCCTTGGCACGCGCGTCTTCCTGGACCTATGGGTCAAAGTCAGAGAGAAGTGGCGCGACAAGGCTGATGTCCTGGACCTGATCGAAGGGCAAAGATAGAAATCTCTACAAAACAACTCATTATCTCCTGAACTTCTGGTTTCCATATTGACATTAACCCCAAGAGATGCGAAAATTTGGAATTCCCTTTTTATGGTGAGCGTAGCTCAACTGGTTAGAGCACTGGATTGTGGATCCAGAGGTTGGGGGTTCGAGACCCCTCGCTCACCCCACCTTATTCCGTTTATTTCCAGCCGTTTACACCGTTTTGATTTTTCAATCGAATAACTAATATTTATCAGCTGGAAGTTAGACTTGAAATATTTTCCTATTTTATTATTATTATTTTTCCTATTTTTTATTATTATGTTAAAGGAGGAAGATCATGAAATCAAAAATAATCTTTTCAACACTAAGTATTTTAGTTTTAATCACTGCCATCAATCCGACACATCTGGTGAGTGCCAGTAAACCTGATCTAATCATTCATCTGATAAACATTTTTCCCTACTATAAACCCTGTACCAGCGACAATATAGATTTTCAGATCACAGTAAAAAATATTGGTACTGCAAATGCCAACGCATCTGTGGTCGGTGTCAGAGTTGGCGGAGGCTCTATCCGCACATTGCCGGTTCCCGCCATAAATCTAGGAAAAACCCAAACCGTATACCTGAGAAACATAACACTATCCACTCCTCAGAATTACCGGATCACCGCCTATGCAGACTATAATAATCAGATCAATGAGCAAAATGAAAGCAACAACAGCAAGTACAAAAGTTTTGAAGTGATCAGCGGTTCCCCCGATTTAGCCATCGACAAAATTTACATCAATCCCACAGATCCAACCACTAATGGGAATATAACCGCTTACTTGAATGTGAAAAACATCGGCAGCTGTAAATCAGAAGCCTCCGTGGTAGCCCTCCGGATCGGCGGTTCATCAACTCTGCACACATTCCCTGTGCCTGATCTGCGTGTAAACGCAGACCATATGGTTAGGCGGAATTTTGTTTTAAACACCGCCGGCAATTTCCGCATCACTGCCTATTGCGACCATCAAAACCAGGTCAGTGAATCCAACGAAACGAATAATTCAAAATATCACAGTTTTAGAGTTAGAGGGTCGGGGGTGAGTACAGGCTGGCTTTCGGATTTAGTCATTTCCGTGATCAACATCACTCCTTCTAAACCCCGTACCAGCGACAATATAGATTTTCAGATCACAGTAAAAAATATTGGCACTGCAGATGCCAACGCATCTGTGGTCGGTGTCAGAGTTGGCGGAGGCTCTATCCGCACATTGCCGGTTCCCGCCATAAATCTAGGAAAAACCCAAACCGTATACCT
>CAYFVQ010000192.1:0-9116 GCA_964346585.1 uncultured Eubacteriales bacterium
TGCCCATATTTCGCCGCATAATACAGCGGCGTTTTTCCTCTCTTATCGGCGGCATCTATCTCTATGCCTTTGGAGATTAGAAGTTCAGCTATTTCCTTATACCCGTTCAGGGAGGCGAGATGGAGAGAGTTCCTGTTATACAGGTTTTCTCTTGAGTTTACCTCTGCTCCTTTGTCGATGATAAGTTTAACAATTTCGATATAACCGTTCTCAGCCGCAATGAACAGTGAGTTTTTACCAGCATTATCTTTGCTGTTCACATCAACGCTGTTATCGAGGAGGACTTTGACGGCTTCTGCATGTCCGGCTTCTATTGCATTTTGCAGAGGAGTTCTTCCTTGATGCTTATTTTTCACATTGATTTCTGAGCCTTTTTCAATAAAGAGCTTGACAATATCTGTATATCCTTTAAAGGCAGCTCTGTGGAGAGGTGTTATTCCGAAATTATTCTGTGAATTCACTTCAGCTCCGTTTTTGATCAGAGCTGTAACTATTTCTTCATGACCAAAATTAGCTGCCCAGTACAGAGGAGTCGAACCATCCGAATCTTGCGCGTGAATGTCCGCGCCTTTTTTTATGAGATATTGAATAATGTCTTTGTGTCCCTTCCAGGCGGCAAAATGCAGGGGAGTGAATTTCAGATATTCGTATTGACCTGTCGCTCTTGCATTCACCAGTTCCGGATTATTTTCCACTAATTCCTTCACTCGGGCTAAGTCACCCTTTTCTACAGCTTCATGAATATTCTGGGCGTTCAAATTTGTGATACAAAAAAGTATCGTCAAGAAGTGAATGAACAGGATTTTTCCTTTTACCATTTATAGCCCTCCTTTTTTTGTTGGGGTCGCGTCTCAACATTCGACATTTTAAAAATTGGGGACAGTCCCCAATTTCCTGGGATCGCCATATCGCTGCGTTTCTCGCAATGGCAACGAGAGATGGATAGTCCCCAATTCCTTTGTTATTACGAACAAGGCGTGACCATTTCTTACAAAAAAAACTTCATCCTTTCGAGTAATGAGTTCCTTTTATTTTTTCTTCTTGATCCTTTCTAGCATGTTGACCGCATTGGTGTTCTGAGGATTGAGTTTCAGTGATTTCTGATAATATTCTACGGCTAGATCATTCTGCCCATTCTCCATGTAGGCTTCTCCCAGGCTGTCATAGACATTCCAGGAATCCGGATACATTTCGATATTCATCTTGAACACCTCAATGGCCTCTGAGATTCTTTTTCCTCCTAGCAATCTGTAGCCCAGTTGATTGAATTCTGCTTCGTCAAAGTAGTATTTTTGTTCTTTTTTAGAGCGAATTTGCTTGTACTTGTCGAGAGCTGTCTTGATTCCCGATTCGGCTATTATCCGCTCAAGGAATGTGGCTGCTGACTGCAGTTCCAGGACACGCATCCAGGTGAAACGCAGGCTTTGTTGATGATCGCGGCGGAGCTGCTCTTTGTCCAATCCTGACTGTTCCAAATAGGTGAATCTTTTTTCATAAGAAAAACGGTCTTGAATGTCCTCAGTGCTGAGTCCTTCTTTTTTTGCTTCATTCAGCCCTTCCCACACGTCAACCAGATAATCCCGCCAGAGGGAAATGAACTTGACAGGCATTCTTCCGTTATGGGTGTCGTATACCCATTCGATCTCTTTCTCGTCCTGCAGGATATCATTCATAACCTCGATCCATCGGGGCGCATCGAATTCTGGGGAGAAGGAGATAAACATAGAGCCGCGAAAAAAGAGGTCTCCTGTGAAGAGAAGCTTTTCTTCCGGGCAGTGAATGATGATGTCGTCTCCGGTATGGCGACCCTGGCCAAAATAGATTAGCTTCAAAGTTATATCGCCCAAGTCGAGTGTCATGCGGTCACTGAAGGTGATTGTGGGCAGAGTGAGGATATAGTTGTTTGCCAGATCGTCAAGCATGATTGGTTGGGTGCTGATGACCTCACGCAGCCGCTGATCTTCTTCCGAGTTTGGATCGAGTGTCTTCAACTGGTTCTCCCATTGTTCCATCCGAGTCCTCCGGTCAGCAACAAAATTCTGTCTTCCTCTGTCGAATTGACGCATTCTCTCAGGGCTGCTTTCGTGGGCGATAATCTCCGCCTCAGCGAAGACCTGGTTGCCATCTGTGTGATCCCAGTGCCAATGGGTGTTGATCACGTAGGAGAAATCATTGCGACCAAATTCCCGCTCGATGATCTTCCTGTATTCGGCAGTCAGGGTCGGGGCTTTTCCCGTGTCGATCATTACAATGCCTTTTTGAGTGGCGATGGCAATGACCTGGTCTGTGTACAATTTGCCGCATTTGACGATAAGGACTCGCTCGCTGTAGCGCTCAAAATCAATGGCGAGCTCTTCTTCTGCCCATAGAACGACATGCGAGGATAATAATGTCAGGAAAAAGAAGATAAAAATAATTCTGCGGAATTTCATTGAACCCTCCTTAATGAAATCGAATTCTCCTTATTAAAATGATTGGTACAGTCATCCTTATTATTATAAACATTATCTAAGAATTTTTGGAAATGCAGAAGCACATCCATTTATACGTAGATTCCCTCAGAGAGTTCTCGACTGAATGTCCTGAGGGGCCGCGTCTCAACATTCAACATTTTAAAATTGGGGACAGTCCCCAATTTTCCCAATTTCCTTTTCACTGCGAGCAAAGCGTGGCAATCTTCTATAATGATGCGATGCAAGAACTTTTTTCTTTTCCATTCTTATTTCATTCTTTTCTATGGGATTGACACCTCTCTTCACTCCTCGCAGTGACACAAAAAAAAGAATTTAAAAAAGGGGCCTGGCCCCTTTTTGCTGTCTCCTCTTTGACTTTTTTGACGTTTTTTCACATCAATGGATCAATGCATAATTCCCAACAGAATTCTTATGGCTGATGGAGAGTCAGTCAAAAAATGACAAATAGCAGGGCTCAGGCTGTTCTTCGTCTTCATGTAGTTAAGAGAATGAATAGTTCCAGAAATAAAAGTCAGAATGATCATCAGACTTCCTTCCAGCAAGCCTTTACTCCAGTAGTTGAAGTGCCAAAGGGCAAATCCAAGATTGGCCACAATGAGGGCTAAAGGCCAGTTCCATCTTCTCAACAACCTGTCGAAGAGAAAACCGATGAAAATGAAAACCTCGATGATCCCTTCATAGACGATATAAAAATATTCGAGCAAACGGCTCCAAAAAGGAGGAGGAACCGGCTGGGAAACGGCACCAGAAGCTGTGATGACTTCTTGAGTCAGGGGCTTAACGATTAAAAATAGATATCCCATGACTGCTGCCGAGTCTATGAGGGCAAAGACGAATGCCCAGAGCAGATTTCTCGCAACTCTCTGGAAGCTGAAGTGGAAGCCTTCGGAGAAGGATTTTTTTTCGTAAAATTTGACATAGAAATAAGTGACTAGAAACATAAGGGTCATTCGGATGGCCGGGAGGATCCAGAGGTGAATTTTACGAAAATCGAAAATACGATTCAGGAAAGGGGTAAACCTGGAAATGAGAATCCAGCTTAAAAAGATGAAAAAAATAAATAACAGGTCTGATGGTTTCTTGTCATTGTCCATGGTTTTTAATTTTTGCCTCCAACTCCTTTTTCTATAGTACGGATAAAAAATGAATAAAGTTGCAATTCAGTTAAAGGACTGGCGCCTTCATATTTGATATTTTTGTAGGGGGGACATGTTACCATTTTCTCGGTTTTAATCGGTATGAAGTCGATATACAGAAGGAATATCTCATTTTAGCTTTCTGCGAAGAGAGTGACTGGCTATTTTCTTTTCGTATCCTCTGAAGGTCGCCTAGATAAGGGAGTGGCGACCTTGTGAGGTGTAACTATAGGCTATGAAATTCGTAAATAAATATGAGGCGCAAAATGGGAAAAATAAGCAAAATTCTTGTGCTCGTCGTCGTTATAATTGTTGCAGCCGGACAGAAATTTTCTTCGGAAGAGGGAAAGCAGCCCACGGATGTATTTCTCAAAGAGCGCAATCCTTTAATGAATTGTAAGATTCGCCTCAAAGGGAGTGTCAGATGAGAAATAAGCTTCTTCGAATATGTGCAATTATTATATTTTCCGGCGCGGTATCTTACCCTTGTTTATCGATTGTGTATGAGCAAGTCCCAGGATTGGGATCTCCGGAAATCACAGAGATAGCCAAAAATGTCCTTGCGGTCACGGGATTGTATCATAGTGCGGAAAGCGGATTCACTGTCAATGCAGGAATCATTTTCACTGATCAGAGTGTTGTCTTTATTGACTCTGGGATGAGCATTGCCTCTGGTGAATTTCTCTGGCAAGTCGCTGAAAAAAGATTGAAAGGAGATGAAGACATCTATTTGATTTTGACACATAATCACTCAGATCATGTGTTCGGAAT
Source organism: uncultured Eubacteriales bacterium (assembly GCA_964346585.1). GTDB lineage: Bacteria > Acidobacteriota > Aminicenantia > Aminicenantales > Aminicenantaceae > SOIA01. Next base: position 4,382 of record CAYFVQ010000192.1, read on the forward strand.
GCAGGCCATAAAAAAAAGGGGAGCCAAAGTCATCGCCCATAAAATTACAGGAATGTGGTTCAGGCGTATGCCTGGAGAGCAGTATAAGAAATTTTTAGCCGATAGGGATGGATGGCCTCCCGAAAAAGCGGATAGTGTATACGGGAATGTAGTTCTTACAGAACCAGATGAGATGATCGATCAGGATACTGTATTGACTATCGAAGGAGAGGAGATCCATGTGCTGGTAACTCCTGGGCATGTCCCGAGCGAGCTTTCTGTCTATTATCCCAGGTCGAAAACTCTTTTCGCAGGGGATACGATATATGAGGGCTCAGAGTTGACGACCAGATTCGGCGGCCTAGTTGAGTGGAAGCTTTGGATCACTCAACTCGAGCGCTTGAACAAACTTGAAATATCGACCATCGTTCCGGGACATGGGAAATTGTGTGCAAAAGAAGAGATAGATAGAAATATTAATTACCTCAGAAAAAGAATTGAGAAGAGGGATAAAAGCAACGAGTGATAAAAGGATCACTTCATAACACTAAACATCTTGGAACAAAACAGTTAAGAAATTGCTAAAAAAGAGGACAGGCCCCTTTTTCCTATAAACATTATAAATAGAATTGCATCTCAACATTTGATATTTCAAAAATTGGGGACTGTCCCCAATTTCTGTTCCCGATTTCTTCATAAAAAAGACGATTTCAAAGACAACATTTTCTTGGTGATTTTCGTATAACAGAGAAAGGCCCATATGCAGAGAATCGGAATTTTTAAAAACAAGTTTATAAAGGGACTAAAAACTCTATTTGTTTTAATGGTTCGTAAAAAGGAGATGAGCTGTGCTTAAAAACTATATTAAGATCGCTTTACGAAATATCAGGAAACACCCCGGCTATTCCATCATCAACATTGCCGGTCTGGCTATAGGGCTAGCCTGTTGCCTATTCATATTGATTTGGGTTCTGGATGAGCTGAGTTACGATAAATTCCATGAGAATGCCCCTTACCTCTACAGGGTTGAAGAGAACCAGTACTATTCGGGGCGGGTGTATCATGTCACAGTCACCCCCTACCCACTGGCGCCTGCGCTCAAAGCGGATTTTCCTGAAATCATAGAAGCCACTCAGTATGTGGGAGTCGGGGGGCAGTTGATCCGGTATGGAGAAAAAGCTTTTTTCGAAAACGGCATGACGGCAGTTGCGCCAGCCTTCTTTCGTATGTTTACCTTTCCTTTTGTTAAAGGAGACAGTCGTACAGCGCTGGATGATCCCTTTTCCATGGTTATCTCAGAAGAGATAGCGGAAAAGTATTTTGGAGATGAAGATCCTATCGGTAAGGCATTTTCAATCAATAACAAGTATGACATGAAGGTTACGGGAGTTATGAAAAATGTCCCCAATAATTCTTACCTCCAGTTCGATATAGTGCTCCCTTATTCCTTGTTGGAGAAAGTGGGAGCGGTCAGTGACAACATGGGTTCGAATTCTATCGCAACCTTTGTCCAGCTCCAGAAAGGCGCCTCTCTCCAGCAGGTCAATGAGAAGATACGCGGCTTCATCAAGAAGCACGTCCCGGATTCTGTCACAGAGCTTGAGCTGGCTCTGTATTCGCGGATCCATCTGCACCAATATTTTGGCTACGGAAGAGATATGGGACAGATTAAATATGTGTATGTTTTCTCTTTAATTGCGTTTTTTGTCCTGATGATTGCCTGTATCAATTTCATGAATCTATCAACTGCCCGGTCAGCCAAACGGGCTAAAGAGGTCGGCCTGAGAAAAGTGATCGGAGCGCTTAAAAACCATATCATCCGCCAGTTCTATGGCGAGTCAGTCATCTATGCGTTTATTGCTCTGGCTTTTGCGGTCGTGCTCGTTGCGCTTCTCATGTCTCCTTTTAATAATCTGTCAGGAAAAGAGTTATCATTAGATATCCTTGGAAACTGGCAGATAATCCTCGGATTCATCGGAGTGACACTGTTTACAGGGATTGTGGCAGGCAGCTACCCAGCGCTTTTTCTCTCTTCTTTTCAACCGGTCAGCGTGATCAAGGGAAGCCTGAAATCAGGGCGTGGGAGCTCTCTCTTCAGAAGAATACTTGTTGTTGTTCAGTTCGCGCTTTCTATCTTTTTAATCATCGGGACTGTGATTGTTTATAACCAGCTTCATTACATGAAAAATAGAGATGTTGGGTATGACAAGGAACACCTGGTATATGTTCCCATGAGAGGACAGACAGGAAGATTTTACACAGCACTTAAGGATGCGTTAGTCAGGGATCCTCGAATCCTGAACGTGTCTGGATCGATTCACAGGCCTTCGCGTATTGGGAGTAATTCCGGCGGAGCGGAATGGGAGGGTAAAGACCCGGACCAGGTTGTGTTGATCGGTATGAGCGGTGTGGATTATGACTACATAGAAACCGTGGGGATTGAGCTGACAGAAGGGAGAAGTTTTTCCAAAGAATACGGCACAGATCAAACTGAAGCTTTTATTGTCAATGAAGAGGTGGCAAAACTCATGGAAAAAGAGTCTGTGGTGGGAGAAAGATTTTCATTTGTTGGCAGAGAGGGAAAGATTATCGGTGTGATGAAGAATTTTCATTTCGAATCTTTTCGAAATAAGATAGAACCGCTAGCCATATACATGCAGCCACCTGAGCAGGGCTTTAGTTATACCCTGATCAGAATCCCGTCTAAGAACATATCAGCCTCGTTGGATTTTGTGAGAGAGACCTGGCAGAAGGTTGTCCCGAACTTTCCATTCGAATACAGATTCCTGGTTGATGATTTTGAGTATTACTACAGGTCCGAGGAAAGAATGGGAGATCTCCTCAAGTATTTTTCAGTCCTCGCAGTGTTTATTGCCTGTCTCGGGCTTTTTGGATTGGCCTCATTTACCGCAGAACAGAGGACCAAGGAGATCGGAATCCGTAAAGTGCTCGGCGCCTCCGCCCCGCAAATCACGTTGCTGCTGTGCAGAGAATTTTTTGTTCTGGTCTTGCTGGCGAATATCATATCCTGGCCTACTGCCTATTTTGTCATGAAAAACTGGCTCCAGGATTTCGCTTACCGGACAAGTTTGGGAGTGTTCACGTTTGTGTTGACTATGGTGCTGGCATTGGTCATCGCGCTGCTGACAGTCAGCTTTCAGGCTGTCAAGGCAGCAATCGCCAATCCAGTAGACGCCCTCAAATACGAATAAAGAAAAAGGGGACAGGCCCTTTTTCCCTCCGTTTTCCCTGGAAGTGGAGCATGAGGCGCTTGACATTTTCGCAAGCAGTCCCTATATTTTGAGCACCTAATGCGTGAGGTTTTTTTCGATGGAAAAAATTGAGGCTTTAAAAGACGGAACAAAGGTTATGATCAGGGAGCTTCAAGTCAAGGATCTGGACAAATTGATGAAATTCTACTCTGCCCTTCCACATGAAGACCGAAAATATCTAAGGATTGACGTCACTAACAGAGAGGTTGTCCAACAGAGGATTGAGCTGACAAAGGAGGGCAATGTCTTTCGTCTGATTGCACTGTGTGATGAGGAGATCATCGCGGATGGAGCTCTTGAGCTTTCTGGCGAAGAATGGCGCAAACACCAGGGAGAACTTCGTGTTATAGTGGCCAGGCCATTTCAGCATAAGGGATTAGGCATGATTATGGTGAGAGAGCTCTATTTCCTTGCAGTTGAGAAGAATGTGGGGCAGGTCATAGTCAAGATGATGAGACCTCAGATTGCGGCGCAGCGGATATTCCGCAAACTCGGATTTCGGGAGGAACTCCTTATCCCTGACTATGTGCGGGATATGGCCGGAGAAAAGCAAGATTTGGTGATCATGGTATGTGATATTAAAGAGTTATGGAAAGAACTTGAACACTTCTACACCGACTCTGACTGGCAGCGGTGCCGGTGAAGTCGTTGCATCTCCATATTTGACATATCAGAATAGGGGATTATTTTCATTTTACTGTACGGGATTTACATGTCTGTTCCGGGCAGAGCTGAGGAATTCCGGAAACTTTGCAATATGATTTTTTTTGTCCCGCCTTAGGCTTCGTCCGCATCCGAAGAAAGTAGAGATGCTTTTTTTATCTTGCTCGGTTTAATACTTGAACTTTTTTAATTTTTTTAATAGGATAAGTAAAATTTTTTATTAAGGAGAGGATTATCATGAAATTATGTTTCTGTCGTTTTCTCCTTGCTTTGGGCATTGTGGTATTGGCTGTTTTCTTTTTTGGTGAACCCTGGGCAAAATGGATTATTGTCATTGCTGGGGCTCTCCTGGCCATCATGAGCCTTTTTTATAATGTCTGTTGCTGTAGAATGAAAAAAGAAGTAGCGGCGAAATAAACCTTTCAATTTCCAACCGAACTGCACGAATTAGCGGAACGCGTCTTAAAATTTAAAATTTCCGAAATGGGGGATAATCCCTGTTGAAAGGGGGGATGCCGCCAATTTTTCTCTCTGTCTGTTTGCCATCAAGTGAGTGCTGTGTTTTGTTCGTAATGACACATTGTTGAGATTGCCACTAAAGATCGCAATGAAATAAGGTTGAGATTCCCGTGTTTAAATCGTGAAAGAGGGGACAATCAATAATTTTATGAAAAAGGCGACAATCCCGAATTTTATGCGAAAAAATCCGGAGGAAAACCTCTTAACCGTATGATATCCAGGGCCCTTTCTTTGACGTCAAAGCCCATCGGACATTTCACCACACAAGAAGAACAATCAGCGCAGGCGATGGGATTATCCTT
>CAYFVQ010000193.1:0-3276 GCA_964346585.1 uncultured Eubacteriales bacterium
TTACGACTCTTCAATCCCTCTTTACATACGTGACGCCGAACATGTAATCCTCTTTTAATCCTCCAGCCTTTCATCTCCTTTGGTTCATTGAATAGGAGGTGATCAAATTGAATTCAGCGTTGCTGATTCTTTTTTGTGTATTAATTTTAATTGCTGGTTCCATACTATTTATCCTGATTAAAAAAGCTTCAGGGGTTCGTGCGATTTTCCGCTCCACACAAGAAGCCAAGAATATCCTGGAAAAAGCCAAGGAAGATGCCGAAAAGACAAGACGCGAGGCAGCCATAGAGCTCAAAGAAAAGGAAATCAACCTCAAGGCCGAGTTTGAGCGTCAGACTCGAGACAAGAACAGAAAGTTGAACGATATGGAAAGACGGTTGATGAGAAAAGAAGAGAATCTCGAACGCAAATCTCAGAATGTAGAGAGAAAAGAAAGAGAATTTTCCAATAAGGAACAAAGGTTTTTTGCAAAAGAAAGAGAAATTGGTGAGAAGGAGAAAAAGTACGAGGAGTTGACACAGCAGGCTGTGGAGGAACTGGAGAGAGTTTCCGGGCTGACTCAGGAGGCCGCCAAAAACATGCTCGTGAAGAAGATTGAGGATGAGGCCAAGCTGGAAGCTGTGCAGGTTGTGCGCAAGATTGAGGAGGAAACCCGGGAAAAGAGCCAGGGTGCCGCTCGTGAGATCATCAGCCAGGCCATCCAGCGCTCATCGGCTGAACATGTCGTGGAAACCACGGTATCCGTGGTTGATCTGCCTTCAGAGGACATGAAGGGGCGGATCATCGGACGAGAGGGACGGAACATCCGTGCCCTTGAGATGGCGACTTCAGTCGACATTATCGTTGACGACACTCCTGAGGCTGTCATCCTGTCCAGTTTTGACCCCCTCCGGCGGGAACTAGCCCGAATGGCCATTGAGAAGCTTGTTGTGGATGGAAGAATCCATCCGGCCCGCATCGAAGAAGTCGTGGAGCAGGTGAAAACAGAGTTGGAAGAGAATATCAAGCAGGAAGGCGAATCCGTCATCCTGGAGCTCAGGATCCAGAATATACACCCTGAGCTTGTCAAACTCCTCGGAAAGTTGAAATATCGGACGAGCTACGGCCAGAACGCCCTTCAGCATTCGAAAGAAGTCGCCTATCTAGCGACATTGATGGCCAAGGAGCTGGGCGTGAATTCCGATATCGCCTTGAGAGCCGGACTCCTTCATGACATCGGGAAGGCTGTGGATAAGGATGTCGAAGGAACCCATACAGAGTTGAGTGTGGATTTGGCCAAAAAACACGGAGAATCCGAGGCGGTCATTCAGGCTATCGCTTCCCACCACCGGGATGTCGATTTTCCCTCGATCGAAGCTGTGCTGGTCCAATCGGCGGATACGCTTTCAGCTGCCCGGCCAGGGGCGCGTCGCGAGCTTCTGGAAACCTACATCAAAAGGTTAGAGAAACTGGAAGAGATCGCCAATTCTTACGAGGGTGTTTCCAAATCTTTTGCCTTGCAGGCCGGCCGGGAGATCAGAATAATCGTTGAGAGCCAGAAAGTTTCTGATGAAAAGGCGGCGGTGGTGGCTAAAGAGATCGCTCAGAAAATCAAGGACGAACTGGAATATCCAGGCCAGATCAAAGTGACGGTTATCCGTGAGATGAGAGCTGTGGAGTATGCCAGGTAAAGTCAGCTTTCTGTTCTTAGGGGATATTATCGGACGCCCGGGACGCAGGGCGTTAAAAAAACACTTGCCGACTCTGCTGAATAGATATTCTCCTTCCCTTGTCATCGCCAACGGCGAGAATGCCGCGGGAGGAATCGGGATCACAGAGAAAGTGGGCATAGAACTTTTCACCCAGGTCGATGTGTTGACCTCGGGAAACCATATCTGGGATAAGAGGGAGGCGCTCGAGTACCTGAAGCGTGAGCCCCGGTTGCTGAGGCCCGCCAACTATCCGCCGGATAATCCCGGCAAAGGGACGTTCATCTTCAAAGAGGACGGCGGGAAAAAGATGGCCATCCTCAACCTTCAAGGAAGAGTCTTTATGGAGCCAGTGGATTGCCCGTTCAGGAAGGCTGATGAAGAGATCGAGGCACTCAAAGCCGTGACTCCAGTGATTATCGTGGATTTTCATGCGGAGGCCACTTCAGAAAAACAGGCGATGGGCTGGCATCTGGCCGGGAAAGTATCGGCTGTTGTCGGCACGCATACGCATGTTGTTACAGCAGATGAGAGAATTCTTCCCGGGGGAACGGCCTTCATTACCGATGTGGGAATGGTTGGAGGGTACAATTCAATCATCGGCATCCGCAAGGACCAGGCCTTGAAGAGATTTCTGACGGCGCGTCCTCAACGATTCGAGCCGGCAAAGGAAGGAACTTTCTTCTCAGCTCTGGTCGTCGAGATAAACTCCAAGACAGGGAAAGCTCTTTCCATCAAAAAAGAAATCATCACTGAGGAAAAAAGTGGCGATTGAAAGCCTTGTCAAACCGGACAAGATCTACACCGTCTCCGAAGTCACGCGGATGGTGAAGATGGAGCTGGAAAGCGCCTTTCCCCTGTTGTGGGTCGAAGGTGAGATTTCCAATTTCCACCGTCATCATTCGGGCCATCTTTATTTTACGCTGAAAGATGAAACCAGTCAGCTCCGCACGGTCATGTTCCGGGGAGAAGCCAGGAAGGTTCCGTTCGAACTGAAGGACGGCCTTCAGGTTGTCGCGAGAGGCCGGATAAACGTGTATGAGCCCCGAGGGGAATACCAGCTGATCGTTGAGCTTTTGGAGCCCAAAGGCAAGGGAGCTCTACAGCTCGCTTTTGAACAGCTCAAGGAGAAGTTGAAGAAGGAAGGTCTTTTCGACCCGACCCTGAAGAAAAAACTCCCTGTGCTCCCCAAAAAAGTCGGGGTGGTCACATCGCCTCGAGGGGCGGCTATTGTCGATATCATCCGAACTTTGGAGAGACGATTCGCCAGGCTGCATATACTTCTCTATCCGGTTAAAGTCCAGGGAGAGGGTGCGGCTGAGGAGATCGTCGAGGGCATCGATTATCTGGGGAGCTATCCTGATATAGATGTCATCATCGTTGGCCGGGGAGGAGGCTCGATAGAAGACCTGTGGGCTTTTAATGAAGAAAAGGTCGCGCGTGCCATTTATCGCTGTGCCATTCCAGTCATTTCGGCTGTGGGTCATGAGATAGATTTCACGATCGCTGACTTTGTGGCCGATATCCGGGCCTCGACTCCTTCTGTTGCCGCGGAGATGGTGATCGAGGAGGAGGAATCGCTTAGAGA
>CAYFVQ010000194.1:0-2867 GCA_964346585.1 uncultured Eubacteriales bacterium
GCTACAACCAGGGCTTCAGAAAATGCCTGGTTGCCGTTGACATGATCACCGTGTCCGTGTGTATGGATCACGTAGGCAAATTTCTCCCGGCCGAATTCTCTTTGGATGATCTCTCTCATGATGGATGCAATTCCTGGGGAGCCGCCTGTGTCAACAACGACTAGGCCCCTGTCAGAATTGATGGCGGTGATATACCCGCCTGCTGGGAGGAGGTTCCCTGTGAGAACGATAACTCTATCGCTTAACGGGACGACTTTGATGCGGCTTTTTATTAAATCCAGAGGAGAGGAACTGTCTTGGAAGGAAACTGTAGCAGAGAGGAATTCTACGAGAAAGATCAGTGTAAATATGGTTAAAAACATTTTTGTAAATCTCATGACCATCTCCCTTGTCCTAATCAGAACTTATCTCTCAAAATCCATTGTATCTATATTCCATATTTTACTGCACAAAAAATATGCTAATATAATCTCCTCTTTCCAAATTCACCATTAATCTTTCTTGTAACCCAATCGTTCAAGCATACCTCTGGCATTATCATTACTGGGGTCCTTTTGCAAAGACTTTAAATAGAACTTTATCGCCAGCTCCTTGTTTCCATCGTTCATATACGCCTCGGCAAGGCTGTCGTAGACATTGCCTGATTCGGGATAGGCTTCCACGTTCAGTTTGAAGATTTCTATTGCTTCTTTGACCATATTCCGGGCTAATAATTGGTAGCCAAGGATATTCAGCTGATTCTCTGCGAAGTTGTGTTTGTTTGGCTCATTTTGACGGAGCTGTTTGTACAGCATGATGACCTTTTTTATGTCGCCTTTTATGATCGCCTCTGTGAGAGGTTTGTTTATTGAAGTCCTTGATTTGCTGTTCTCTTTTAAATTTTGTTGATAAACGCAGGTTATCCATTCTTCATTCGAGACAACTCTCTCGCCCCACTTTTTCCAATCATCAAGCAAATCGGATTTAAGTATTTCTTTAACTGTTTTTCCTTTTTCAATCTCATCCTCAATCATTTTTTGTGTTGTAATACCTACTTCCAGGTATTTTCTTAAATCCTCCGTTGAATAATCCGGTCCGTGTCCGTTTATAAAAGTGGAATCCTTCGGATAGTCGTCGATGATCTTCTGAACATTCTTCAGGCAGAGTTTCAAATCTCCACCTCTCGATATATCTGCACTAGGAAAACAATCCGCAAAAACCATGTCCCCAACGAAAACGAACTTGGATTTTGTAAAATAGACAACAACATCGCCAAGCGTGTGTCCGCCTGGATAGTGGCGGAGCCGGACCTCCTCACCGTTGAAGAAAATCGTTAATTCGTCTTTGAAAACCACCTGCGGAGCACCGGGACGAGGGATTGCTTTAAGTGCAAAATATTTACCGCTGTAGGCTTCTCTAACTCTTTCATGTGAAATTATAACAGCTTCATCTGCAAACTTTTCGTTCCCTAAAACATGGTCACTGTGTTCGTGAGTATTGACCACAATTTTGACTTTCCCACTTCCCAACTTTTTGATTTCCTGCTTCAAAATATCGCCAGTTTGTGGATATCCTGTATCTACCAGGAGAATTCCATCCTTTCCGACTGATGCAAGAAGATTTGTGTAAGTTCCTGAAATGCATCGAAGTTTGTAGATCTTATCCGTAAGTTTAATAACTTTTATCTTTGCTTCTGAAGGATTATATTCTTGAGAGTAACTTAATACAGCCAAAACCAAGATAATCGACAAACTATACACTATTTTTCTAGCCATGCTATCCTCCATAATTGCATTACTTTTGACAGAAACTTCCGATTATTTCAATTCTTCTGGTTTCAAATCTTCGATAATTTTTGCATCCACCCAGTAGATATCCCAGCTTCCTGAGCGTGTACTGTTGAAGAAAAGATACTTTCCATCTAGTGTGACATACGGAACCCAATCGTAAGCGGATGTATTGATTCCCTCGCCCATGTTCAACGGCTCTGTCCATGTCCCATCGCTTTTTTGAAAAGTAACATAAAGGTCGAAGCCGCCGTAGCCGTCTAACGTCTTGGAGCAAAAAATAAGGTAGCTTTCGTCGCGAGCAATGAAGGGATCAAGCTCATCGTATTTTGTATTGATGGGCTCACCGAGATTTTCAACTGTCGTATGTTTGCCGTTTATCAATGGCGACCGATAAATATCATGGCCGCCGAATCCACTCTCCCGATAGCTGAAGAAATAGAGCGTCCCGTCCTTAGTGACACTCGGATACGTATCCAAATTCATGGAATTGACAGGAGATGTCAGCTTCTTCGGTTTGGCCCAACCCTCGGCAATCTTCCGAACTCGCCATATGTTCACATCTGCGGATGAGGATCTGTCTTCCAGAGAACCCTGCCAGGCGAAATACACCTGTTCCCCCTCAGGCCCTGTCGTGTAATAATGATACCAGGGCTTCCCTAGATATGGCGATGCATTGGGCTGCGTCCATTTTCCGTCTTTCAATTCCATCCGATAGATGGCAGGCGTCCATTCTTCCATATCGGCTGGAGTGCGATCGAAGAGGAACAGAGCGCCGTTGTTGAAAAATCCGTATAATCCCTCATTGTCTTTAGTCGGTACGATATCGGGAGCAAACAGCTCCGGCGTCATCCCCGGTGGCTTCTGGCCGAGATAAGGACCTTTTAAAACGGGAAAATCATCTTGACCATCATGGCAGCTGAATAGAAAAATTAACAAGATGATGATTTCAAGAGCTATGATAATAGTCTTCATATGCATGACTCCTCTTCTCTATCCTGTCAGACATGATATTTTGACTCTAATTTGTTGTTTTATTATTAAAACTTATATTCATCTCCAAGGTATAATCTGATGAAATTATCTTTCCATTCTTCTTTA
>CAYFVQ010000195.1:0-26135 GCA_964346585.1 uncultured Eubacteriales bacterium
TCAAAGATATTAACCTTGATTATTCACGAGTCGAGGTTGCCTCAGGTACGAGGCACAGCGCAAGATGCTGTGGTCGTCCACCGCTCTTGCGCTGTAACGAAGTAGATGGGGTGAGATCGGCTCGCCCGAAGGAGAAAAGATGCCGACATAGGTTGAATATTTTACCTTATTCAGATGTTGTGACTAAGGTGTCGGCAGATTTTATGAATAATTCAGGTTAAATAGGAGGGGAAATCTTAATGGAGAAAAAGGACGCTTTAGAAAAGATTGCCAAGAGATTACGCATTCATTCCGTAAAAATGACGACAAAGGCTGGATCCGGTCATCCGACGACCTGTCTCTCTATGGCTGATTTAATCGCTTGCTTGTTCTTTGATGAAATGAGTTACAATCCTCAAGATCCTTTTGATTGGGCCAATGATGAGTTTGTTCTCTCAAAGGGACATGCAGCTCCCATTCTGTGGGCCGCCTATGCGGAAGCCGGAATTATTTCTGAGAAAAGTTTGATGAATCTCAGGAAAATCACGAGTGTTCTTGAGGGGCATCCCACGCCCCGGATGAAATGGATAAAAGCTGCGACCGGTTCCCTCGGACAGGGATTATCCGCCGGAGTGGGGCTGGCTGCAGCCATGAAACTGGGAAAGTCCCCGGGGAGAGTTTTCGTCCTTATGGGGGATGCCGAGTGTGCTGAAGGTTCAGTCTGGGAAGCCTGCAACACAGCTTCCCATCTCAAGCTCAGCAATCTCTGTGCAGTAGCGGATATAAATAGGTTGGGCCAGTCAGGGGAAACCATGCACGGCCATGATATCCCAGCCTATGAGAGAAAATTCAAAGCCTTTGGCTGGGATGTGGCATCCATAGATGGGCACAATGTGAACCAGATTCTAAAATCTCTCCAGAAAGCGAGGGTCAGCAAAAATCCCTTTGTCATATTGGCCAAAACGATCAAGGGAAAAGGAATTTCTTTTGTTGAAGACAGGAATGGATGGCACGGAAAGCCATTAAAAGTGGATGATATGAAAAGGGCTCTGGAGGAACTGGGCCCCATGCCTTCAATAGATGCGAAGAAATTCGTGAAGAAGCCGAGAAAGGCAAAAACCCTTCAACTCAAAAAAGGATACAATTTCGCAAAGACTCCTTATCAAGATAAAGTGGCCACCCGGAGAGCGTACGGAAATGCCCTTGTGAATCTGGGTAAAGTCAATGAGGCGGTTGTGGCGCTGGACGGGGATGTAAAAAATTCCACTTATGCGGAAGATTTTTTCGAGGCCTTTCCCAAGAGGTCTTATCAGTCTTATATTGCTGAGCAGAACATGGTAGGGATGGGGCTCGGGATATCGGCGAAAGGCTATATTCCCTTCATTGCCACGTTTTCGGCTTTCCTGGTGAGAGCGCATGACCAGATCAGGATGGCTGCGTATTCTTTCTCCAACATTAAATTCGTTGGCTCACATGTCGGCGTGAGCATTGGAGCGGATGGCCCCTCCCAGATGGGTCTTGAGGATCTGGCTTTGTTCAGACCCATCCCCGGTTGTGCGGTTCTCTACCCCAGTGATGGCTTCTCCACAGAAGCCTGCGTAGAGACTTTAGCGAAGCACAAAGGGCTGTCCTATTTGAGGACAACCCGGCCTGCCACTCCTCTCCTGTATAAAAAGGATGAGAAATTCCCAATAGGCGGCTCGAAGGTCCTGAAGAAAAGCCAAAAAGATGTGGCTGTGGTCATAGCGGCCGGAATCACGGTTCATGAAGCATTGAAAGCTTACGAAGAGTTGAAAAAAGATGGAATTATGGTTAAGGTTATTGATGCATACTCGGTTGAGCCGATTGATAAAGCCGGGATAACAAAAGAAGCCGGGAAAGCCGGGGATAAGGTCGTTGTGGTCGAGGATCATTTTCCGAACGGTGGATTGGGAGATGCTGTGGCCATGGCTTTGAGCGGAAAAGCAGAGATTATGCATCTTGCAGTCGAAGAACTTCCCCGGTCAGGTGAGCCGGATGAATTATTGGAAAAATACGGCATAAACGCCAAGCACATAAAAGCGGCTGTGAAAAAGATTATAAAGCGCTAGAAAGACTTTGTGGCAGGTTGCAATATGAATTCTTACGTCTTTTTCTCATTCACCTGGGATCCTTTTCAGCTAATCGAAGTCTATTTGCCGCAATGAATTAGAGAAGTGAAAAAGAGAATGAAAGCATATTCAAAGATTCTCTTCATTTCTCTAGTATTCTTCTGCCTTTCTGGCTTCTCCTTAGAAAGAATGCTGCTGTCCACCCAGGTGGATGTATCATCCTTCCCCACTAGAGGCCGTGTGGATGTAGTGTACGATGGAGATACACTGAAAGTTAGATTCAATGACGGACAGGAGTGGAGGGTTAGACTCATCGGCATCGATGCCCCGGAAATAGGGGATGTCAGGGAAGACATGAAATTCAAAGCGGAGATGTCCAAAAGGTTCACTTTTTATTATCTTTATAAGAAAAAAATAAGGTTGTCTTACGAAAGCGATCTTTTTGATAGTTATGGCCGGATCCTGGCCTATATCTGGACAGATGAGCAAGAACTTTTCAATAAATTCATCATCAGCGAAGGATTTGCCTCAGCCTATGGGAATTCTCGGTTTGCGTATCGAGAGGAATTTAGAGAGATAGAAAAAGAAGCGCGTAAACAGGAAAAAGGATACTGGAAACATGGAAATTACAAACGTATCCGACCAGAAGAGATCGAAAACAATATCGGTCAAATTGTGACTCTAGAATACAGATGTGTCAGCGTTCGCTTAAAAGGAAAATTTTATTATCTGAATTCTGAGGATGGAGAGTACTCAGTTCTCATCCCCAAGCCAAACCTCTCTCTCTTTCCATTGCCTCAATTCTATCGAGGGAAAGTTTTATCCGTAACAGGTTTCCTGGAGGAATACAAAGGAAGGCCTCAAATCATGGCTTTTTTCCCCATCCAGGTTGAAATGGAAGAGAATTAAAGTGGAAGCCGGGAACCTCCTTTTCTACTTCTTTATCATTTTCGCTTCTGCCAAGATAATGGGAGAAATCTGCGTCAGGCTGCGGATGCCACCCATCATCGGGGAATTAATGGCGGGTGTTCTGCTGGGGAATTACGTACTGGGAATAATCGATAATTCTAACGATGTGTTGATGTCTTTTGCCGAGATCGGAGTGATTTTTCTAATGTTCCATGTCGGGCTGGAAATCCGGGTGAAGGACCTTTTCGCCGTCGGCCGGAGCGCGGTCTTCGTCGGAATACTGGGAATCCTCATTCCTCTGATTATGGGTTTTCTCACAATGAATTTCCTCGGCTACCAGATTATCGAGAGCCTGTTCATCGCCACGGCTATACTGGCCACGAGTGTCGGGATATCTGTCAAAGTCTTGCAGGATATGGGATTAATCAAGCACAAGGTGGCCTATATCGTCCTGGGCGCTGCTGTCCTGGATGATATTCTGGCCCTGATTGTCCTGGCGTTAGTCAAGGGTTTGGCCAGGGGAGAGTTTCACACCGTAGAGTTTTCCCTTCTGGTCCTCGAATCCATCGCCTTTGTCGGATTCCTTACCTGGTGGGGACCGAAGCTGGCGTCTCGCACGAGACACTGGATCGAGAAGTTGAACATCCCGGAGGGACCTTTTGTCTTATCTGTCATCCTCTGCCTGGGCCTGGCGGAATTGGCCGATGTGATTGGCCTGGCTGCCATTATCGGTTCATTCATGGCAGGAATCGTGATTGATGAATTGGCTGGTGTCTATGACCTGGAGAACAAGGTGAAATACGTCAATGAATTCCTGCTCCCTTTCTTCTTTGTGATGATGGGGGCTCATCTTGACCCTCGGGCCTTCTTGGACCCACGGCTGCTCATTTTAATACTGGTAGTAACAGTTGTGGCGGTTGTGAGCAAAATGGCTGCTTCTGCTTTTGCCGCCATGAAGGAGACATGGAAAACAAAGATTCAGATCGGGATATGCATGGTCCCCCGAGGCGAAGTGGGGATCATTGTCGGACTCATCGGTCTGTCCCTTCACACTATCTCTCGTGATATGTACACTGTTGTTCTGGGGATGTCCCTGCTGACGACGCTGATCACTCCTCCCCTTATTATTTGGTCATTTAGGTCAAGAGGGAAAAAAACATCCGCACCAGCAAGTCAGGGAAAATAAGCCCCGCCTAAAGGTCTTAATTTCTAAAATTATTTATAGCTATGAATATGAGTCTTTTCTTAGAAATTTCTTACAGCGATGTATATATCTTAAATGAATAGATGACGCACGGTTGGATTAGTCATATACCGGGTTGCAACCCTTTTAAAATAATACTCAGCATCAATACCATCACTAAAACATACGCCAAACCAATAAGCACATGGTACCATTTAATCTCTGAGAGGCGGATTAAGACTTGTTCGTTTGATTCATATACAGTGAAAAAAGTAATTTTATCTTTTTCCTCTTTTTCAGTTCCTTTAATCACCGTAAACATTTTTCCATCTTTAGTTGTAATTTTTATAATATCTTTGTTTTGGTTTCTTATGATTTTTTCAATGTCAGCTCGGTCTATTTCAACTACCTTGCTTAGAATAATTGCTTTTCCTACAATCGTATCTCCAATAATTCGTCCTGGGTCATCTCTGGAAAATCCGATAAATTCTCCTGATGTTTTTATTATCCAAAGAATTTTCCCTTTTTTTCCTTGCCAATCAGCTGCTGACTTTACTTCTTTTATCCTTGTTATGTAACAAGAGAGAGAAAAAATAACAAAAGCTAATAAAGTAAATATTGATATGATTTTTTTATACATTGATAATCCTTATTTATAATTGCGAACCCGAGCCTTCTTGCGTAATTTATCCAGAGCCTTTTTGATTTCTGACTCATTCATTCCTTCGAATTGGATTGTTTTATCTTTCCCTGCTGAACCCTTCATAATTCCTATTCCTACTAATAATCCGAGTGATCCTCCAAATAGACCACCTATTAAAGCCCTTTTTTCAATTTCATCCAAAGGCGTATGTGAAGAAATTAGAGTTATTATACCAACGACCCCTCCAATCAAAAAACCTACAATAGCTCCACCTGAGGTACTTGACCTCTTCACAATTCTAATAACATTAATACCTTCAATGTTAACAGACACATCTTTTCCTTCTGAATCCAATAAAAGAAGTGAATTCGGTTTAACAGTTATGAGTTCGCCTTCGACCTGTTGTCTGTCCTTTTTAGTGATTATGAGCTCAGCTCCTCGCCTTTCTTTGGCATATAGGTTTATAGATAAGACCAGTACTGAAAAGACAAGAAAAAGAGCTGTGAATTTTTTGCTTATTGCTTTCATCTTGCCACCTGTGCTGACTCATAATTATATGAAAGGCTTAAGTCTATTTTTCCTTAGAGTTCAATACTCATCAGGCTTATATTCATATTCAATGTTCTTCTGCCATAAAGATCAGGATAGAAATAGACTTTAGGGATACTGAGGCTTATTTTCCCCTCACTGAGATTCAGTAGCGCTGAATAAGATGCAGGTTTTGATTTGTATTTGCGAGTCATATTGAAACCAATACATGCTAAAATTGGTGGAACAGGAATAAAGTAGATAACATCAGGAACTTCGTCTCCTATTGTAATGCTAGCAAGAAAACTAAATCCTGTTCCTAATAGACTGCCAAGAAGGGTGGAAACAAAGGAACCTGTTTCATCATCATTGTTGCCAACAAGATAAACACCAAGGGCACTGCCAATTGAATAGCCTAAACCAGCGCCAATGGCCATACCTACTATCATTGGGCCTTCTCCATCATCACCCCCTAAAAGAGCACCAATGCCTAATCCTGCTGCTCCTAATCCAATGACACCAACCATCCCAAGCCCTCCACCAACCAATATTTCTCCTCCAATTCTCTTTATTCGCAAGGGAGGTTTTTCCCTGCTCTGCTTATTTCTTTCAATAACAGTATCCATTGAGAAGTAAATTGATTCTGATAATTGTTGAAACTTAGGCATTTGAAGTGCTTGGCGTTGTTTGGAATGACATTCTTTTTCTGAACAAAAGAGATAATAAACAGGATCTGCTATATCTAGATGGAAAACACCAGGATTATTATTATTTGAATGTTTTACTAATGAGAAATTTTCTGTAAATAATGGTTTGTCCTCAGCAAAAGCAGGAATTGTGACAATAAATGGAATTAGAAAAATAACCATCTTTTTCATTTTGATCCCCATCTTTTTTGCTTATTTTGATCTATCTAGTTCATGGATATTTAACTGTGTTATTAAAATCTCGTAAGTGGCAGCCTATGTATGCGAATTGCATCCATCATTTTTAAAGTTATTTTTCTTTTTTAATAGATGGAGGAGTCAGCTGAAATCCAAGTTGCTGGAACATCTCCAGGACATTGAAAACGACGATCTCCTCAACTGTTTTGCCTTTTTCCACTCGACTGATTGATATGCCAGAAAGACGCACTTTTTTGCCTGTAGGAGCCAAGTTGACAAAAGGCATCCTTAAAGTTCCTGTGTTTGTACCTGTTGAGCTCCATCTTGTAACGACTCTATCACTCTTGATGATTATTTCTTCAAAAGTCATTTGAAAATCAGGAAACGCAGTTCGAGTGCTCACAATCCAATTCTTGATGCCCTCCTGACCTTTAATAGGAATGGGGAAGTGGCTGGCGCGAACCACAGCCTCTGGAGCATAAACCTCATTAATTAAAGGAAGATTGCCTTCATTCCATATTCCCAACACCCGGTCCTTAATGATTTTCTGCCTATTCACTAATCCCAAGCTTGCAAGGCAACTCAGTGTGAAGCAAAGAAACACACAAAGTGTGCCAGTTTTCATCCAATGAAGGATTGATTTTCTCATTTTTCCCTCACTTCTGGATAAATCTCAAATGCTGACAGACTCGGAGTGATTTTACTTTCAAGCTTACATGAAGTCAAGGAAGGGTTCGCTCTATTGCTTACCTTTTGATTTATTTGTGAATCATTCACTTTCTTTAGATAGTAGAGGATTATTGATTTTATTCAGAAATTGGTTTATAAATCCTTATACTTTGGTGCAATTCCCGAAATGAAAAAGTGTTTGATAAGGGAGGTTCATCCATGAAAAAAAATATAAGATGGGGAGTTCTGTTTTGTATCTTGATTTTCACCTGTGGTGTCTTGATCACTCCGGCGGGGAGTTCTGCTCAAGCGTCGAGGAATGTGAACCGCTATGACCCGAGTCTGTATAAGGCGATGAGCTGGAGATGTATCGGTCCCTACCGAGGCGGACGTGCGACTGCTGTCACAGGCGTTCCCAGCCAGCCGTATACGTATTACTTCGGGGCGACTGGAGGAGGCGTCTGGAAAACTGAAGATGGAGGCCTGAATTGGAGTCCGATATCGGACGGTTTTTTCAAGACTGGTTCGGTCGGAGCTATCGCTGTTTCAGAATACGACCCGAATATCGTCTATGTAGGCATGGGAGAGGCGCCGATTCGCGGTAATGTTTCCCATGGGGACGGGATGTACAAATCCCTGGATGCGGGAAAGACATGGAAACGAATTGGACTGGAAGATACAAGCCAGATTTCAAGGATTCGTGTCCATCCCCGGAATCCTAATATCGTCTATGTCGCGGCCCTGGGCCATGTCTATGGACCCAATGAGCAAAGAGGCGTGTTCCGGAGCCAGGATGGAGGAGAGATATGGGAAAAAGTTCTTTACAGGGATGATAAGACTGGTTGCATTGACCTCATCCTGGATCCCTCGAATCCGAGGATTATCTATGCAGCGCTCTGGGAATTCTTCAGGACTCCGCACAGCCTTTCCAGTGGAGGCCCTGGAGGTGGCATCTTCAAGTCAATCGATGGCGGTGATTCTTGGACGGAAATCTCTCGTAACAGCGGGCTTCCCAAGGGATTGCTGGGAAAGATCGGTATCACAGTCTCACCGGCTATGCCTAACAGAGTCTGGGCCATTGTTGAGGCGAATGATGGTGGTGTTTTTTGCTCGGATAATGGCGGCCAGACCTGGCGCAAGATGAATGAGGAACGCCGTCTGCGCCAGAGGGCCTGGTATTACAGCCGGATTTATGCCGACCCAAAGGATGCGGAAACTGTCTATGTTTTGAATACGGGTTTTTACCGCTCTGTGGATAGAGGAAGGACATTTTCCTCTATCCGTGTTCCCCATGGTGATAACCATGATTTGTGGATTGACCCTGAGAATCCGAACAGGATGATTAATTCGAACGACGGCGGCGCCAATGTGAGTTATAACGGGGGAATATCATGGACTGACCAGGACAATCAGCCCACAGCCCAGTTTTACCATGTCATCACCGACAATCATTTTCCGTATCGAGTCTACGGCGCCCAGCAAGATAATTCCACTGTTCGTATCGCCAGCCGGACGACGGGGGGAGGAATCGATAAACCTGACTGGCATCCAGTGGGAGGCGGCGAAAGCGGCCACATCGCACCCCGCCATGATAATCCAAACATTGTGTATGCCGGAAGTTATGGAGGGTATATCACGCGCTGGGATTACAGAACGCGTCAGACACGGATCATAACAGCCTGGCCAGAGAATCCGATGGGATGGGGGGCTGGTGATTTGAAATACCGATATCAGTGGACAGCCCCTATCGTCGTCTCTAGGTTTGACCCGGATGTTCTCTATCATGCGGCTCAAGTCATTTTTAAAACGACTAATGAAGGACAAAGCTGGGAGATAATCAGTCCTGACCTGACGCGCAATGATAAATCAAGACAGAGGTCATCAGGGGGACCGATCACAAAGGACAACACGAGCGTTGAGTATTACTGCACTATCTTTGCCCTGGCTGAGTCCTTCCATAATCCGAACATTCTCTGGGTTGGGACGGATGACGGTTTAGTCAGCATCACCAAGAATGGCGGAAAAAATTGGGAGGAAATCACTCCCAAAGATTTACCGGATTGGAGCCTCATCAGCATGATCGAACCCTCCACTTTTGATCCGGCCACTGCCTACATTGCTGTTGACCGACATGAACTTGACGATTTTGGGCCCTATATTTACAAGACAGAGAATTATGGCAGGTCCTGGAAGAAAATCACAAACGGTCTCCCGGATAACACGTTTATCAGGGTTGTTCGCCAGGATCCCAAAAGAGAAGGGTTGCTCTATGCAGGGGCAGAAACAGGAGTGTTTGTTTCATTCGATGATGGTTCCAACTGGCAGTCTTTGCAGCTCAATCTGCCTGTTGTGCCTATCCATGATATGGTTGTCAAAGAGAACGACCTCGTGGTGGGAACCCATGGGCGTTCATTCTGGATTCTGGATGACCTGACTCCCTTGCACCAGATCACAAATAAGGTGGAAAAGTCAGATTTCTTTCTTTTTAAACCCCGGGATGCGTACCGAATGAGGGGATGGGGGTGGCCGCAGCCCCACGTCGGACAGAATCCTCCCAGCGGCTCGGTCATTTATTATTATCTCAAAGAAAAACCAGAGGAAGAGCTTGTCCTTGAATTCATGGACCGGGAAGGGAAAACCATAAAAAAATACACAGGTAGGCCAGGAGAGGAAGAGAGGCCAGGACGCTTTTCACAGCGGTTGCCAGTGGAAGCGGGAATGAATCGTTTTATCTGGAACATGCTCTACCCTGATACTGTCCGCGTGCCCGGTGCCATTCTCTGGGGAGGGATGTTGAGTGGGCCGGTCGCTGTGCCAGGGACATACCAAGTCAAGCTGACAGTGGGTGAAAAATCGATGACGCAGAGCTGGGCATGGAAAAAAGATCCCCGTGTTTCCACCACTCAAGAAGAATTCCAGGAACAGTTTGATTTTCTGATTCAAATCCAGAAGAAAGTCTCTGAAATAAATACAGCGATAAATCGGTTGAGAGATGTCAAAAGACAGATAGATGCGCTTTCGAGCAAAGTCAGAGGGCACGAAAAAGGAGAGCAGGTCATCGAGGCGGCCAGGCGTCTGAAAACCAAACTGATATCGGTCGAAGATGTGCTCATCCAGTCAAAATCGAAAAGTGGCCAGGACCCGCTCAATTATCCCATTTTGCTGGATAACAAGATTGCAGCGCTGGCAGGGATTGTGGCCAGTTCTGATTCTCGCCCCACAGACCAGTCCTATGAAGTCTTCAAAGAGTTGTCCCGCATGGCCGATGAACAGTTAGCCAAGTTGAAGAAAATAATGGAGAAAGACCTCCCTGATTTCAATGATGTGGTGAGAAAGGCCAAAATCCCCGCCATTGTTATTAAATAAAAAATTGGGGACGTTCCCCAATAAAAAATTGGGGACGTTCCCCAAGGTACCACCTCAGATAAAGGAAATTGGGGACTGTCCCCAATTTTTGTTTGAAGGTTGGACGTAGAAAAAACCAAAAATGGCATTCCATTAAAGAACAAAAAAGTTTACCATATAGGATTATTCCTTTATTAAAAAGGGCTTCAGAATATTCAACTGAATAGGCAAAGGAATCATGTATAAAAAGGTTACTCGAGACATAATAGAGAAGCTGGAAAAAATAGTCGGGCAGAAAAATCTCATTTTTGATCCGGAAAAAATGGAAGATTACAGCCATGATGAATTTTCGCTGAGAGATATCGCCAATATGCCTGAGCTGGTAGTTAAACCCGGGAAAACTGAGGAAGTGGCAGAGATTCTTCATCTGGCGAACAAAGAGAACATCCCTGTGACCCCGCGTGGGGGAGCGACTGGTATGGCTGGGGGATGCGTTCCCTTTTATGGAGGCATCGTGTTATCTCTTGAGAATATGAATCGAATACTCGAAGTGGACTTGGATAATCAAATGGCTGTTGTGGAAGCGGGAGTGATGCTTTCAGAATTCTATGAGGCAGTCGAAGAGGCAGGGCTTTTTTTTCCACCCCATCCCGGGGAGGAAAGCGCGATGATCGGAGGAGTGATCGCCACGAATGCCGGAGGAGCCAGGGCCGTCAAATACGGAGTGATCAGGAATTATGTGCGGGGATTAGAGGTTGTCCTGCCTACAGGTTCTATCATTCATCTTGGCGGCAAACTCATGAAGAGCAGCACCGGGTACAGTCTGCTCAATTTGATCATCGGCTCTGAGGGCACGCTCGGAATAGTGACCAAGGCCACGATTCAGCTGATGCCTTCTCCCCAGGTTACCAGGTCTTTGATCATCCCCTATGACGCACTGGAGAAAGCGATTGAGACAGTTCCGTTGTTGATCAGGAAAAAGATCCTTCCGCTGGCCGTGGAGTTTGTCCCCTTGGAAGTAATTCAGATTACCGAGGAGTTCCTGAGGAAAAGATGGCCGTGTACCCAGGGGAGCACGCATCTTTTGATCATTCTTGATGCTTCGAGTGAAGATGAGATAGACAGATTATCCGAGGCAGTGGCTGAAATCTGTATGGAAAAGGGCGCCCTGGATGTCTATGTGGCGGACAATCCCAAAAAACAGGAAGAGGTTCTGGATATCCGCAGCAAAATTTATGAGGCGATCAAAGCGAATACATTGGAGATCCTGGATATCGTCATCCCACGAGCAGAGATAGCCCGGCACGTGAAAAAGGTCCAGGAAGTCTCGGAAAAATATGAAATATGGCTTCCTACCTTCGGCCATGCGGCGGATGGAAATGTGCATACACATATCATGTCTGCCCGTTTTGAGGAAGGAAAGATCATCCCTCTTCCAGAAGAAAAATGGAAGACGCCGTTTGAGAAAGTGCGTGAGGAGCTTTACAAGGACTGCAAGAGCAGAGGAGGAGTTATTTCAGGAGAACATGGAATAGGCATTGTCAAGAAGTCTTACCTTTCGTACGTCTTGGACAAAGAGACGATCGAGCTGATGAAAGGGATAAAGACCCATTTTGACCCTCAAAACATCTTGAATCCTGGTAAAATCTTTGATTAAATACCTTGTTTGCTCTAGATATTGCTAAAAAGGAGGTACAGATGCGTAGACGGAAACTCATGACCCTGTGCTTAGCGGTTTTACTGACTGCAGGTTTGACGATCCCCACTGTACAAGCCAGGCAGGAGAGCAAAAAGAACATTACCGTTGAAGCGCTCATCATCCCTGATTTATTCAAGAATATGAGCTGGCGAAACATCGGACCCGCCAATATGATGGGGCGTGTCGCTGATGTGGAGGGGGTGCCCGGAAATCCGAATATTGTTTACGTCGGGGCTGCCTCAGGCGGCATCTGGAAAACTGTCAATGGGGGTGTCAGCTGGACACCCATTTTCGACGATCAACCGGTCGCTTCCATAGGAGATCTGGCTCTGGAGCCGGGCAATCCGGATGTCATTTACGCCGGGACCGGAGAGTCGAATGTCCGCAACAGTGTGTCTTTCGGGAATGGCGTCTATAAGTCCACAGATGGTGGAAATACCTGGTGGCACTTGGGGCTCGAAGACACAGAGCACATTTCACGCATCGTGATCAATCCGAAAAATCCGGATATCATCTATGTGGGCGCATTGGGCCATGCCTTTGGCCCGAACAAAGAGAGGGGTGTGTTCATGTCCACTGACGGCGGGAGAACGTGGGAAAAGGTTCTCTACACGGATGACCGCCATGGTGTGGCAGATATGGATATCAATCCCCAGAATCCGAACATTGTCTTTGCGGGATTATGGCTGTTTGAACGGAAGCCCTGGACTTTTACAAGTGGTGATGAAGAAGGAGGCCTTTTCAGGTCGATAGACGGCGGACGGACATGGGAGAAGATAACAAAGGGTCTGCCGAAACTTGTGGGCCGACTCGGAATAAAAGTCGCGCGAAGCAATCCGGATGTGGTCTATGTCATCACAGAATCTCCGGAAGGAACGCTTTATCGGTCCGATGACCGGGGAGAGACGTTCAGGAATGTCTCCAAGAATGTCCAGATTGTCTCTCGAGGCTTTTACTACACCGATATAAGAGTAGACCCTGCAGATGAGAATAGAGTGTATGCAGTCTCCTCCCGGCTGTCTCTTTCCATCGATGCTGGGAAAACTTTCAGGCGCATCTCTCCTGAAACGCACGTGGATTTTCACTCTCTCTGGATAGACCCTGAAAATCCCAACAGGATGTGGCAGGGCCAGGATGGAGGCGTGTGTGTTTCTTACGATAGAGGGAAGACCTGGGATTATGTGAATAACTTCCCCATCGGACAGTTTTACCAGATATACGCGGATAGCCGCGAGCCTTTCTATTATGTGGGTGGAGGAATGCAGGATAACGGTACCTGGTCAGGACCGAGCCGCAACAAGGAGCCCTTTGGGATTTTGAATGACGACTGGAGGATGGTCAGTTTTGGTGACGGTTTTCATATCGTCGTTCACCCCAGGAATAATGAGTATTTCCTGAGTGAATCCCAGGGAGGAAATATCATGAGGACGGATATGCGTACGCGTGAGCAGCAGATAGTCAGTCCCCAGCCCCGTCGGGCGGATGGCGCACCTGTCTCCACTCTCAAATACAGGTTCAACTGGAACGCACCCATCCTTCTTTCTCTCCACAATTCACAAACAGTTTACGTCGGAGGCAATGTCGTCTTCAAATCAACAGATTTTGGCACAACCTGGGAAATCATTAGTCCAGACCTGACTACTAACGACCCGGAGAAGCAGAGAACAGCCGGGGGGCCAGCCTGGACAGAAAACACAACCGCAGAATACCACTGTGCCATCATCAGTCTGTCGGAATCACCGCTGCAGCCTGGGATCTTATGGGCAGGAACGGATGATGGAAAACTCCATGTCACGATGAATGGCGGGGAAGCGTGGCAGAGTGTTATCGAAAATGTTCCGAAGATTCCCCCGTTTTCACCGGTCTCTCACGTCGAGCCTTCCCGGATATCTGCTGGAGTGGCTTATTGTTCCTTCGACCGTCACATGCTCGATGATTTCCGGCCATTCGTGTATAAAACGACAGATTTTGGACGGACCTGGACAAACGTAACCGGGAATCTCCCAGGGAAAGCCTATGTCTGGGTGGTGAGGGAAGACCCAAGGAATCCGGATATCATTTACGCGGGAACAGAGCTGGGGCTTTTTGTCTCGTTCACCCAGGGAAAACATTGGATCAATCTCCGGATGAAAAATCTCCCCACGGTCTCGGTGCATGATATCCTGATTCATCCGAGGGAGAACGATATCATCCTGGGAACACACGGCAGAAGCCTCTGGATCTTTGATGATGTGTCATTTCTCCAGGAGTTGACCCCCGACATCCTCACTAATCTAGCTCATCTTTTCTCCATTCGACCCGCGCTCCGGTTCAACACTAAACCCACACGTTATGGAATAGGGGACAAAGTGTATAGAGGTCCGAATCCTCCTTATGGGGCTTATCTCACATACAGCCTTAAACAGACGCTTGAGAAGAAAGTGTCGGTGATGCTTGAAATCGTGGATAGCACCGGACAAGTCATCCGGACAATCAAGAATATTCCAAAAGAGAGAGGCATTCACCGTGTTGCTTGGGACCTGCGACTTGAAGGGCCGCGGCCGCGCCGCCAGGTGAGAGTGGAAGAGGACTTTTTTACCAGGGGGCCGCGTGGGCCTCTGGCTCTTCCCGGGACGTATACCGCCCGACTCACAGTGGGTTTAAAAACCTATGAAAAGTCTTTTGAAGTCCGGCTGGATCCCACTGTTAAAGTTTCTCAGAATGACTTGCAGATTCAAAAGCAGTATTCAATCCAGCTTATAGACATGCAATCATTCGTGAATGATGGTCTTCGGGCTCTGGATTTTCTGAAGAAACAGATTGAAGAGAGGAAAGAGACTTTAGGCAGGCAGGGGGAAAATATACCGAGGGAAGTCATGGAGGCGATTGAGAGTCATTTGAAAAAGATTGGGTCTCTTCAGGATTATTTGACAAGGCCTGAGGGAACAGCCCGCTGGAGCGAAGGACCCCGGCTGATAGGAAGGCTGAGCCGTCTGTTCGGGTCCATCGATGGTGTGAATGCTCTCCCGACAAAAGCCCAGCAAGACTATTTTCGCGAACTCGAAGAAGAGTTCAGGAAAGCTCTGACAGGAGTGAACAATTACTTGAGTCAGTCCGCGAGAGAGCTCAATAACACATTCAGGAAATTTAAGGTGCCTCTGCTCATCCTACCCGAGCCTGTCAAAATGCCAGAGAAATAAAGGAGAGATAAATGGCAGACCTATCCACTTCATACATGAGATTAAAACTCCGTAATCCGATAATCGTATCCAGCAGCGATTTGACCAAGACTTCTGAGGGAATACTCCGCTGTTATGAAGCGGGTGCAGGAGCAGTCGTGCTTAAATCAATCTTCGAAGAGCAGTTCCAGGATCTGGAAGGCGCATCTGACAAGGAATACGGTATTTACCCGGAAGCTGTGGATTATTTTCGGAGTGGCGGATTGCTGGAGTACGCCCCTCAAACAGTCTGTGACGTGATTGAAAAAGTGAAGAAGGAACTGGATATCCCTGTGATTGCCAGCATCAACTGTCAATCTCCGAAGCTGTGGCCGAGTTTTGCCCGGCAGTTCCAGGAGGCCGGTGCAGATGGGCTGGAGCTCAACATTTACTTTCTCCCGCTCGACCTGGATACGCTCGGGTCAAAATACGAGGAGTCTCATGTCCAGATTCTCAAAAAAGTCAAGGAGGCAGTCACCATTCCTGTTTCTGTGAAACTGATGTCGCAGGTCACTTCGGTTCCTAATATGGGGAAAAGGCTCGTGGATGTCGGAGGCGACGCACTCGTGCTTTTTAACTGGTTCGTTGAGCCAGATATCGATACACGAAATCTTAAGACAAAAAACATAATCGGCAGAGGGAATTTCTTTCACTCCCTGAAATGGGTGGCGCTTTTAGCCGGAAGAGTGGATTGCGACCTTGCTTCTTCTGGGGGAGTGAACCAAACTGAAGATGTGATCAAGCAGATTCTGGCAGGAGCATCCGCTGTTCAGGTGTGTACGCTCTTATACAAGAAAGGGCTTAAGGTCATACAAGACATTCTCAGAGGAATGGAAGAATGGATGAATCAGCACAAATTTGCATCTATAGATGATTTCAAAGGGGAGCTGTCTTTTGAGAAACAGGAGCGGACTTTTAAAGGGATGAGCGAGGCGGATGCGTATTTTAGAGCTCAGTACTTAAAAGCCTATGCCAGAGTAAAAGAGGAATAAGAATCATTTTGACTCAATTTTTCGTATTAATGACTGTGAGAGTAAAGACTGTGAGAGTATTCCAGTCTTTTACTGGAATTTCAGAAAGAAATGGATTAACATATGTGAGCCGCTTTGAAAATGCCTATCAATAAAAAAAGGGGACAGGCCCCTTTTAAATAAAATATGGGGGAAAAAATGGAAAGAATCACTGAGATTTTTGTCGTCCTTGAAAATCGCCCTTCTACACTTGGTGAACTCTGCAGCCACCTGGCTGAAAACAAAATCAACATCGAAGCCATCGGAGTCTTTCAGGATACAGCCAAGATTTACGTGAAAAACGTAAACAAAGCGATGAAAGTACTCGATAAATCAGACTACACAACTGAGACGAGGGATGTTCTTAAAGTGGATCTCGAAAACAGACCCGGTGCCCTGGCTGACGTGGCCACTAAGCTGGGGAATAAGGGAGTCAACATTGAATACTGCTATGGAGCACTCAGCAAGAAAGGAAACACCACGGCTGTTATCCTGGATGTCTCAGACATCGATAGAGCTCTCGAAGTTTTAAAATAATTACGCAATTGGGGACGTTCCCCAACAATTGGGGACGCTCCCCAAGGTACCACCTTAGAATAAATTATGTAAATGGGGACGTTCCCCAAGGTTCCCCCTTAGAATAAATTAGTCATTCTGAATAGATAGAAAAAGTATACTGACTTCAGAGTCTATTACGTTTAACACTATCCGATGAAGTTGATATGAGGTGTCCCTTTGGGGAACGTCCCCATTTTGTTATTTCTCATTTTCCGAATTTTGAAAGATTATCTCTTTGAATTCGAGGAAGGAGGTCCATATGAAAAGAAGGGGATTAATCATCGTCATTCCTCTGTTACTTTTCCTTGTAATTGGTTTTTCTCATCCTGAAGAAATTTCGTTGGAGACGCTTTTAGAAGAAATTTTTTCTGTTCCGTCCCCCTCCGGCTATGAACACTTTATGGCGAAAAAGATCCAGCAGTATCTCCCGCAGGGACTGGCGGCAGAAAAGGACAACCTGGGAAGCCTGTATTTAACCGCTGGAAAAGGGAATCAGCCTCTGGCTCTCTTAGCCAGCATGGATGAAGTGGGCTATATCGTCAGCGGTATGAATGAAGAAGGATATCTCCTGCTGGACAGGGTGGTGCCCGCGCCTCATCAGATTTATGATTCTTTTCACATGGGCCAGCCGCTGCTGGTTTGGACGGGCAAAGGACCTGTTTCTGGTGTGATGGCGATACCCTCTGTCCACATCCTTTCCCGCGAAAGAAGACAGCAACTGCAGAGCTTTTCCCTTGACCAGGCTTTCCTGGATATCGGGGCCCGATCAAAAAGAGAAGTCACGGAGAAAGGAGTCGGAATGCTGGATGCGGTGACTCCGGTCCCAGAGCTGACTCGGCTCGCCGGAGATAGAATCGCTGGTTCTTCTCTTGGCAACAAAACCTCCTCGGCTCTTCTTCTGTATCTGGTCGGGAAAATTGGAGCCAAGCAAGTGGCTCAGGAGACTTGGTTTATCTGGATGGCTCAAACAAAATTCCTGGCACGTGGTTCAAGACCCCGAGCAGCCATGGGCGCCCTATGTGTAAAGACGAATCTCAATCCAAAAAATGTTCTCATCATCGATGTTATACCTGTTGAAAGAGCCAGCCAGAGCAAAATCTCCCTCGGAAAAGGGCCGGTCCTGGCTTATCCTGAAAATACCAGCTTAAAACTTAGAGATAAGATTGTAGAAATCGCAGAGCAAAATGGAATCCCTCTCCAGGATTTCGCTGGTTTTCAATCCCGTCTTATGAGTCCTTTTTCTTCCGGTGAGACGGATGTCCTGACTCTTGGACTTCCCGTGAAATTTTCATCCACTCCTGTCGAAGTGCTGGATTTTAAGGATATCCTGGCCTTAGAGAAGTTGCTTTCCGGCCTTCTTGAGTGAAGGAGAGTAAAGATGAAGAGAAAATACATGATTCTCGTATTGGCTTTAGGTTTGTCACTATCCGTAGTTTTGTGCCTACAGACCGATTCCCTATCTTCATGGGAATTGCTGAAGGAGCTGGTCTTGATTCCCGGAGTGTCCGGGTATGAAGGACAAGTGGCTGATTTCATCCAGTCCAATTTTCCGCCAGGAGTCGAGCCTCAGAGAGACGACATGGAGAATGTTTGGTTTACTGTCGGGGAAGGACATCCTCATCTTTTGTTTGTCGCCCACACAGATGAATTAGGGCTGGTCATTGAAGAGATAACGTCTGAAGGCACCCTGAAAGTCAGGGGAAGGGGAGGGTTCATTCCGACGATGTATGAGGGCCGCCCCGTGGTGATTTATACGGAGAAAGGCCCTGTCAACGGTGTGGTCACTCCTCGCCCGGATTATTTTAGCCGCGATGCCGCTTCCAAGCCTTTCCGGACGAGTGACTTCGAAATATATTTGGGCGTCTCTTCGGAGGAAGAGGCGCGGAGCCTGGGAGTTGAGGAAGGAAACCAGATCACTGCAAAGAAGAGAATCGTTGAGCTTTCTCCGGATTTAATCGCGACACGGGCAGTGGATGACCGGGCCGGATGTGCAGCCCTTTTGGCTGCGGCTTTGCGCATCGATTGGAAAAAGATAAAGGGAAAAACAATCACGTGTGCCTGGGATGTGCAGGAGGAAACCGGACTGATAGGAGCCTCCCGTCTTGCCCAAACACTTAAACCGAATTATGTTTTTCCTGTGGATACTTTTGTATCTTCTGATGCGCCTCTTGACTCAAAAAGATTTGCCCGGACAATTCTGGGGAAAGGAGTTGTGCTCCGTGCCATTGACAGCAGTAACATCGCTCCCAGGTTCGAGCTGGAGAAAGTCATGAAAATCGCCCAGAACCACAACATTCCCTTTCAACTGGGCAACACGAGAGGTGGAAACGATGGCTCGGTCTTCATCCCCAGAGGAGCAACGGATATCCCGCTTTCCTGGCCCGGAGTGTATTCCCACTCATTTATCGAAAAGATCCACCGCCATGACCTTGAAGACTTGACAGAGCTTATAGTGGCCATAGTCAAAGACTGGCAATAGAGCTTTGACTGGGAGTTGAACGCGCCTCGCAATTGAAGTTGTGACCAGTGAATATTTGAGAAGTTTTAAGGTCTGGCTTTGATGTCAGCAAAAGACTAGAACCAGGCTTATTAGGCAGGATCTCGAAATGCTGATCTTAATCTCATTTCGCTGGCAACATTTCTGACAAGCTCGAATCCAAAATCCTGACATTCAGGCCCGCTCCAATATTTGTTAAAGTTAAACTTGACCTTTTTCGTTTGAAAATATACATTCCTTTTTAACTTCGTCTAGACACGCCTTTAATCAAGGTTTTGAGGAGTGAGCAATGAATGAAAATGTAAAGAAAAAAAATATTCTTTTCACTTTCCCCCGCACTTTCTGGGTGGCCAATTTGATGGAACTGTTCGAACGGGGGGCATACTACGGATTGAATGCGGTTCTGGCCGTGTATTTAGCCGACCATCTTTTCTTCGAGAAACAATCGATCGGGCTCTTGCAGGGATTTGTCTATGCGCTCACGTACATCCTTCCTATTTTCGGAGGAGCTCTGGCTGACCGGTTGGGCTACAGAAAGATGCTTCTTGTGGCGTTTTCCCTGTTGACTATTGGGTATTTTGCGGCCGGTCATACTGACGCCTATGGGCTGATTTTTCTCTTTCTCCTGATCATGGCCACAGGAAGCGGCCTCTTCAAGCCCATTATTACCGGAACAGTGGCCCGAACCACAACAAAGGAAAACAGCGGATTTGGATTTGGGGTCTACTATTGGAGCATCAACCTGGGTGCTTTCCTGGCTCCCCTCTGGGTCAGTTATATCAAAGGATTCAACTGGCGCTATGTGTTCCTCTCGTCTGCAGCCTGGTGTTTTTTGATGCTCCTCCCAACACTGTTCATCTATAAAGACCCTGAAAGACCTGAAAGCACTAAACCTGTTCGCCATGTCTTGAAAGAAGCCCTTTTGGTCTTGAGTAATTCACGATTCATGCTGTTGATCGTTGTGTATTCCTGTTTTTGGATTTTATATTTTCAGATGTTCGGTTCCATCCTCTGGTATCTACGGGATTTTATTGATCGAACCCCAGTGAACGATTTTATGCAGACAGTCTTCTTTCTGAAACCCTTCACGTTTGATGCGGAGTTTGTCACGATCATCAATGCCGGCACCATCGTCATTCTTGTGATACTTATCAGTCGGATCACTACAAATTTAAAGGTCATTCCTGTGATGGCCGCAGGAATCATCATCGGATCAGGAGGATTTTTGGTGTTGGCTTTTACCCGGAGTGCATGGATGTTCATCTTGGGCATCGCGGTCTTTTCCATAGGCGAGATGACCGCCCATCCCAAATACTACAGTTACGTCGGCATTGTCGCTCCACAAGATAAAAAGGCAGTCTACATGGGCTATGCTTTTTTGTATGGTGTTTTTGGAAGTTTGTTCGGGAGCAATCTTGGGGCTGTTCTTTATGAGAAAATCCTCAATCCTCTGGTGCCGAATGCTGAGGACCTCTCTTCCGGTGTCCCTCTCTCGCCAGATGTCGTTGGCCAACTGAAGTATTTCTGGCTGATATTTGCGGTCCTTGGAGTGGTCTGTCTTTTGGGTATGCTCATCTATAATAAATTCTTTGTCGAAGATACACCAGTAACGAATCGACGCGCCTGGAAGATTATGTTCGGAATATACGTTGTCTTTGCTCTGGCCGGTGTTTATTTCATGATTTCTTCTCTTTTACTAGCAGAAGAGATCCAGTGGAAAACCCTGGTTCAGGGACTTATTCTGATAGCGCTTGGAGGAGGCGGGATCGGGATAAGCTTGAGGAGGAGGCCGTGAAGTCTCTCACCGAGCATCTCTTTTTCAGGACAGAAAGTCGAAGAGAATTCATCAACATCACTCCTGAAGTAGAGGACCTTGTCGAGAAAAGTGGTGTGAAAGAGGGATTATGTCTTGTTAATGCCATGCATATCACCGCCAGTGTTTTCATCAATGATGACGAAAGCGGGCTACATGATGATTTCGAGGAATGGCTGGAGGGACTGGCTCCTCATGAACCGATTTCCAAATACAGACATAACCGAACTGGAGAAGATAATGGGGATGCCCATCTAAAGAGGACGATAATGGGCAGAGAAGTTGTCGTCGCCGTTACAGGTGGAAAACTGGATTTTGGCCCCTGGGAGCAGATTTTCTATGGTGAGTTTGACGGCCGCAGAAAAAAACGGGTGCTGGTCAAGATTATAGGAGAGTAAAAGGGGGAAGGCAATTTTTCCAGTATAACTGTGACAGTCCCTCTTTCTATGATAATAGGACTTAAAGCGACAATTATATAGAATCGACAATTAAGTAGCGCTTTTTGGATGTCATTGCGAGCGAAGCGTGGCAATCCCGTAAAGAGAAATTATATTATTACAGGAATGAAGATATTTTTTTATGAGATTGCCACGTCACTTCGTTTCTCGCAATGACAGGCGAGTGAAATTGCCACGCTTCGCTCACAATGACAATAAAGAAATATAGTCGAATTATTGAACAAGGTGGCCTGTCCCTCATTTTTAACAAAAAGAATGCGCTGGACTGTCCCCTTATTTAAGAAAAAGTAGCCTGTCCCTTTTTTTAAATAAAGAGTGTCACGTCTGCTTGCTGCGCCTGTTCGATAAAGCTTGCGACCCCCACGCACTGGCCGACTTCGTCGATCATCGTGTCTTTGGGAATCTCCATGACTGCCATGCTCATCTGGCATCCAATCATTCTAACACCGAGGTCTATTGCAGTCTGCCTGAGCTCAGCTAATGTGGGAACATTTTTAGCTTTCATCATCTTCTTGAACATCCAGCGTCCGATTCCTCCAAAATTCATTTTACTCGGACCGGCTCGGTTGATGTCACCACCGTAGAAAAGACCGAGCAAACGTCCCAAAAAACTCTTCCCGGTTTTCTTTTTTTTCTTGAGGGCTCGGAGTCCCCAGAAAGTGAAGAACATGGTCACGTCCATGTTTGATGCGGCGGCACCCGTTGCAATGGTGAACGCTGCGAATAGTTTATCCATATCGCCGCTGAAGACGACCATGGCAAGTTTTTTCTTTTTTTCCTCTGACATATGAAAAAATATCTCCCTGGTTAAAGTTTGCGGCTGATGGCCGCTTTAATTGTCTTGGACTGCGT
The DNA here is from genome assembly GCA_964346585.1 of uncultured Eubacteriales bacterium. Taxonomy (GTDB): domain Bacteria; phylum Acidobacteriota; class Aminicenantia; order Aminicenantales; family Aminicenantaceae; genus SOIA01. Next base: position 22,315 of record CAYFVQ010000195.1, read on the forward strand.
GGATAAGGCCTCTTGGAGCACTTCGCTGATCAGATCAAAAGCTTTGATTATCTTGGGGTTGGCGATAGAGTAGTAGACATTGATGCCCTCCCTGCGGTCGGATACAATTCCCTTTGTCCTTAAGATGGCCAAGTGCTGGGAAAGGTTGGCCTGAGATATCCCTGTTTTTTTGACTAATTCGTTGACTGTCATCTCTTTTTGGCGGAGATTATCCAGAATCTCCTGCCTTTTGGGATTCGACAGAGTCTTACAGACATCTGAATGGATGGCGTAAAAATCTTTTCTTTTCATTTGAGTCATCCTATTTCTCGACTTTGTTTCATTACAATATTCGAATATATACATTTTAATCTATTATGTGTGTTTTTTCAAGGCAAAGAAGGAGGCAGAAAAAGTAAAAAAAGGGGACAGGCCCCTTTTTATGAAGAAGGGGGACAGTCCCTATCTTTCTTTACATACGGACTGAAAGGGACAGTCCCCAAAAAAGGGGCCTGTCCCTCTTTAATTGACTTTACTTTAATTTCCTGGGTAGAGGAGAGAATTCAACAGGAATTTGTATGTGCCGTGGGATTGAGCGCGGAACTGAGAGCGGAAGCCGATGAGAATAATGTGTCCTTTTTTGTGCTTCATGTCCACGACTGCAGCTTTGCGGGCGATGGTCTCTTCACCCAGAAGCCATCCGCTCATGAGGATATCCTCTTCAGGATAACTGGCCACGACTTTTCTGTCCCACTCTATTGCAGGAGTTCGCGTATTCAGGGCTAGGCTACGGGAGAACATGGCTGCGGCTTCATGGGGCATTCCGTAGCCAATGGGAGTTGTGTTGTCCACCTCTATTTTTAAAAGAGAAGTCGGGCAGAAAAACCGACTGCGGCTCACTCCCTCCAGGGCATTGCTTGCCGGAGACTTAAATTCCTTAAAGACTAGGCTGCAGGCATCGTTGAGAGTAACGAGAATCCCTCCCTTTTCCACAAAACTCTTCAGAGCTTCCACTCCCTCTTTGCCGATACCCCCCTCATAAGGAGATGGCATTTCCGTGTAAAACCTGGCCCAGCGTGAAGAGGGACTGGGTTTTCCTAGTTTAATCATATCGGCATCTTCACTGGCAAAGACGATCACATCGTATTTCGCTTTGAGGTCGACTTTTTCCTCTTTTTTGCCTTTCTTCGTGGGTTTGAAATCTTTGTTGTGCAACGTAGTGTAGGGGACACCCAGGTCGTCAAAGACATACCTTGTCCATCCCTCATCCATGTTTGACCTCCAGGACTGATAGAGGCCGATCCTCGGATTTTTTAAGGGTGAGGTGGGAATATCTGAAATGCTGTCGAGCCCGAAGGCTTGACCATGCCATTTTTTCAGTAAGTCCGGGAGGAGCTTCTGGACAGCGGCGGTATTCTTGACGATGAAACTTCCAGGTGCAGCTGTGAATTTTTCTGTTTTGATTTTTTCCTTTGACCGGAACATCTCGACTTTATTCTTGAGCAGAGAGAAAGCGATCGAGTAGGAAGCGTTCATCCGGCAGTCCAGAACCATGTAGGACGCTGAAGATCCTGTCGGTGCTGTTTGAAGAGAACCATAAGGCGCTTTGTCCAATTTTTCCGACTGAACTTCAAAAGCGTGTTCGATCCTGTCGCATTTCACTCCCATCTGCAGGGGAAGAGTCCAGCCAGCATTGTCATAGGGGGGAACTGGAGGCCCTCCAGGATACTGCCGCATATCCGGATACTTTTGCCTCTCGAGGAGTGCCTGCGCATAGGGTTTGTAGGGCTGAGACATTTTGACTACAAAGGAGCCTGCCGGGTAGACTTTTCCATCAGCGATAAATTCTTCTTTGGCTTGAAGGACTTCAACTCCACCGAACATCAGGACATCCAGCATCCTCAGTGTTGTTGGATAATCACGCTGCTTGCTCGGGATGACGAATGCAAAAGGCTCGCCTTTCTCTCTTTTTTCGATCGAGTTCTTGTACATCCTGTAAAAGTTATAAAGAAAATCCTCTTTATGAAGATGAGCTGTTTTGATCAGACTCAGAGAGAGAACGAGCTCATAATCCACGAGGTCCCTGAGTCTCCACCAACCTCCAAGCCAGGGATCGGGAAATTCCAGGCGTTTTTCGTAATAGGATTTGGGAACCTCCGTGGGTTCGATATGGATGGGGGAGGCGACTCGCACAGAAGCCATCTCGCTGAGCAGCCCCACGACATTGTGGAGCCAGGAGGTATCATCACAGGCGCCGATCCACCATGCGGTATAGCTTCTTCCGTTGACAACACCTTTGTATCCATTCTTTTGTAGGTCATAGGCCATGTTTGCGCCGCAGAGGTTGACACCTCGCCAGAGTAAGGGCTGGACATTGGGAATAGGCGGGTTCATGAAAGGAGGAATGAAGAGTCTGGCACCAGTTGAGCCCATCTGGTGTTCATCGATGTGGATCTGAGGAAGCCAGTCATGGTAGAGGACTTTGGTCACAGCTTTTGTCTCAGGGAGGTTAAACATGAACCAATCGCGGTTGTTGTCGTGTCCAGCATAGTGGTGATACAGCCAGGGCATGCGGCCGCCTTCGAATTTTGTACCCACATATTTCCGGTACCACTCTGTGACCATCTGATGGCCGTCTGGATTTGAAGTCGGGACAATCAGAACGATCACATCGTTCAGGACTTTCATAACATCATAAGGAGTCTTTCCGGCTGCGAGCTTATAGGCCAATTCCATGGTCATTTGTGAGGCTGCGACTTCTGTCGCGTGCTGACTGCACGTAATGAGTACCAGAGCCTTTCCTTCATGCGCGAGTTTTTTGGCCTCTTCGGGAGGTGTGACTCTTGGGTCTCTGAGCTTTTTTACAATCTCCCGATAGGTGTCCAGCTTGGCCATATTCTCTTTGGAAGTAATAACGGCCATGATCATCGGTTTTTTCAGGGTGGTGGTGCCGATTTCAATGACCTTGACTCTGTCTGATTCCTGGTCAAGCTTCTTGAAATAAGCCTGTATCTGATCATAATCAGCCAGCTTGCGGTCTGCACCAACTTTGTGCCCTAGAAATTCTTCTGGGGGAGTCTGAGGGTATAAAAAACAGGGCAGAAGGAATAAAGTCAATAAAAGCGTTAAAGGTTTTAACCCTCTTGTGTTTCCAAGCATATGAACCTCCTTAATTTTTATTAGATTTTTTCTATCACCTGCATTTTTTTCTGTCAAGAAAAAAGTCTTGTAGTGTCAGCGCAGAGCTTAAATGTCCTGTTGGTGAAGAGCAAAAATGCTTTCGTTTAAAGGAAGGCGCGCATAAGTATCGATCAGCGAAGGAAGGAAAAATAAGAATGTGGATGGATGGCGTGTTAAAAAAAGAAAGATGATTTCGCTGATGTTTATTCCGGCCAGGCAGGATACAAAAAGCGAAATTCTATCCTGAACGCTAGTGATACAAAATAACTGAAGTTTCAAAGGCCTGACTCCAATTAACTAATTGATCAGAGCGAAATTCTACTCTGAGCGCTGGCGATCTAACATGAAATTACTGAAGTTATTAAGGTCTGACCCCATTGACACATTGACAAAGTTTAGCGATAGAGATAGGATTTTTCTTGTTCCTTTAAAACGGTTGGTTGAGTTATTTTTATTCTTAGACGGACAGTTTGGAACAAAGAAGTACTTAGAGGAATAGAAAAGACGGACCGTGCTAGACGGGGAGCTAGCGGTGCCCTGTTACCCACCATCCGCTACAGTGGGGTCGAATTCCCTGTCGAGGCTAGGCTTTGTCTGGACAGTGTCTGTGTAAGTGGTGTTGAGGGTTTGGGCCCTGCGCAAAGAGCTCTTTGTGAATTCCG
>CAYFVQ010000196.1:0-2502 GCA_964346585.1 uncultured Eubacteriales bacterium
GAGCCACCCTTCAATCCCATAAAGCCAATATCCACATAGCTGTCCTTTTTCCTGGTGTCATAACCACTCGTCAAATAGCAGAGAAGCTGGTTCCATCCGGCCGTGACTCTTTTGGGGATTGCTTGAGACAAAGCACGAATGATTGCATCGGCATTCGGAGGGCAGAGGTGGTTACCAAAGGTAGTGGCAGCCGGATATTTCGCATTCAAAATCGTGCCTTCAGGGATGACGATCTTCACTGGCCTGACCATCCCATCATTATGAGGCATATCCGGATTGACCATCTGCAGGAAGGTCAAAAGGATGGCACTCGCAGATGACGTATACGTGCCGTTGACAAAGCCGTCAGTCTGAGGGTCAGTCTCCGAATAGTCAAAAGCAATTTCTTCATCGTCAACGGAGATCTTCACCCTTATTTTGTATTTCGAACCGGGCGTTCTTCCGTCATAATAGACTGTGGCTTCTCCTTCGTAGACTCCATTTGGTATTGTTTTTATCTCGGCGCGCATCATCTTTTCTGTCGAATCAAAAAGGTATTCCTTATGAGATTCAAAAACATCGAGCCCATACTTATCGATCAATTTTAAAATCCCCCGCTCCCCGACGACACACGAACCGACCTGCGCTCTCATATCCGCGGCAACGATGTCAAAACGGATATTGGCGAAGATGAGATCCCAGACATCCTTTCTCAATTTGCCACGTTCATAGACCTTGACGGGCGGGATTCTGAGCGTCTCCTGGAACACCTCGGTGGCTTTGGGATTGTATCCTCCAGGAACAGCGCCTCCAACATCGGCTTGATGTCCCTTGGCTGCGGCCCAAGCCACAAGCTTATCCTTGTAAAATATTGGCTTATAGACAGCCACATCGTTGTTCTGATTGCCCATGGAGAAGACATCGTTGTGAAATATGACATCCCCTGGATAGATCTCGTCGCCAAAATACTCGACAATGTATTCGCACACAGGTCCGAGTGAAAAAGAGAGGATGGGAAGGTTCTCCGTCTGCTCGAGCATCTTCCCTTTTCCATCATAAAGTCCGGTCACAAAATCTTTCGCTTCACAGAGGATGGGTGACCGGGTGGTTTTAGTCAGGGTAATACTCATCTCTTCAGTGATGGATTTAAACCGCCTCTGAAACACAGAAACTAATATTTTGTCTATCTTCATCGTTTTATCTCGGACCTATCTTCTTTTTAATGTCTTCTTCTTTTTCTTTTAAAAACATGGTGTAGCTTCCGAATTTATCGCACAACACATTGAACTCAGGAGTGACAAAAGTGGTTGTGTTGACCTGCTCGATTATGGCGGGGCCCTCTATTTTATTTCCAAACCTCAATTTGTGTCCGTCATACACAGGAACTTCACCAAATGTTTTCCTCTGCGGTAAAAAGACTTTCCTCTTCTTCTTTAAGGCCTTTGCTGGGTTTTCCTGGTCATATTCCTCTTTTCTGAACTTGGGCTTGATTGTTTTTCCGATACTCGACAGTCTCAGGTTGATCAACTCGATCGGCGTCTTTTCTGCTTCTAAGGAATATCCATAGAGCCGGTTGTGCTCGGGATGAAACCTATTTGCCATGGACTCGATATCTCCTTTCTCCAGTTCTTCCTTCGTGACTTCCACATTCACTTCGTGATACTGCTTCACGTACCTCATATCCAGAGAATAAACATGCTGAATAGAGTTTTCGGGAATGTTTTCCGACTTCAGCAGTGCTGTGGCTTCTTTTTCCATTTCACGGAATAAAGCCTTGAATTTCTTCGCATCTATTCCATCGAGGAATGTCGAATACGTCCTGACAAAGTTGTGCTTCAGATCAGACATCAACATGCCGGCTGCGCAAAAAATGGACGACTCTTTGGGAATGATCATCACCGGAATCTCAAGCTCCAGAGCAATCATGCAGGCATGGACTGGGCCGGCTCCGCCAGCCACGACAAGCGGAAACTCTCTCGGGTCGTGTCCGCGCTTAACGCTGACTTCTCTCACTCCGGAAACCATGTTGACATTTATCACGCGATACATTCCTGAGGCGGCCTCAACTACACCGATGCCCAGTGGATCGGCAATCTTTTCTTTTATGGCTTTTTCTGCCCGGTCAAAATTCAAGGGGATCTTTCCTCCGGCAAAGAAATCTTTATCCAGATAACCGAGTAGGAGGTCCGCGTCCGTACAGGTTGGCAGCTCACCACCCAGGTTGTAACAGGCCGGCCCAGGCTTTGACCCGGCACTCTGCGGCCCCATCCGCAAAAGACCGCCCTCATCCACCCAGCCAATACTTCCGCCTCCAGCCCCGATAGTCACGATACCCAACATCGGCAAAGCTAATCTCAACCGGTTTATCTCGCCCTCTGTGGTAACCAGGGGCGTTTTATCCTTAATCAAAGCCGCATCAAAGCTCGTCCCGCCCATATCAATGGTCAGACAATCATCATATCCTTGAATAGACGTGTACTCGATCCCAGCGACTGGACCGGCCGCTGGGCCTGAGAGAAGGGT
>CAYFVQ010000197.1:0-21507 GCA_964346585.1 uncultured Eubacteriales bacterium
CTTGGCCCAATTCAAGGTCTGGAAAAGATTGGGGATGACAGCGTAGATGAGGAGGCAGATAACCACCTGGGTGAACACCGCCGATTTCGTCAGCCTCCGCCAGACGAAGCCCAGCCAGATGGAGGCGCCAAAGATGGCTGGTATAGAGATGAGGTATTTGAACAGCACCAGCAGGTTATTGATCAGGAGAGCCACAGCTATTCCCCCGAACAGAGTCACAGCTATGGCAATCCGGCCGACAAAAAGATAGTGCTTTTCGGATTTGTTCGGCCAGAAAGGCTGGTAGAGGTTTCTGATGAAAAGTGCGGAATAGGACACAGCACCGGCATCGAGTGTGGACATGTTCGCCGCCAGAATACCGACGAGCATCAGGCCGATCGCTCCAGGGAAAAGCAGATCTTTGGACATGAATCCCCAGATCAAGTCCGGGTCGTGGAGCATCCCAGCGTAGAGCCCGATCGCCAGCAGGCCTGCCAGAGCCCAGAAGATCATGATGAACCTTTTGAAAAACATGCCGCCGATCATCCCGAAACGCGCGGTCACCTCATTTATGGCCGAGCCGGCTGTCTGCATCCCGGAGGCAACCGCGACGATGGAGACAAGGTTGGCGAGGACCATGGCCAGTATCGTGTACCAGGCGTACTCGCTCATGGTCACAGAGCCGAAGAGTTCAAACATGTAGTCAGGCACAGAGGCGTGAAGTCCTGAGAATCCTCCGATCTTGGCCAGGCCGATGGGGATGAGGAGGAAAGAAAAAGTGATGATCAGAAATCCCTGGATCGCATCAGTGATGACAGCTGCCCGGAATCCCCCGAGCATGGTGTAGATTGAGACTATAATGGCATAGATGAGATAGAAAAGAAGAGGGTCTGTGTAAGAGATGAAAGAGTGGAGTTCGCGCCGTTTATTCTTCTCGTTCAGCTCTTCATAACGGACTCTTTCTTCCTGGCTGATCCCTTCATCCAGCCTCGATTTGAGGTTTTGGTACTCCCTGAATTGTTCAACGCTCTGCCGTTCCTCATATGTGCATTTCTCTAAAGGCTTGGGCGTCATGGCCATCATGGTTTTTGCCGCCACCATGTAGCCGACTCCACCGCCCAGGATAGACAGCAGCAGGATGAAGACGGCGTAGCTTGCCCCAAGGGATTGGCTTTTGAACCGCTCCGTGAAATAGTCGCCGATGGTTGTGAGGCGGATCCGGCGGAAGAAGAATGTGGTGAACCAGTAAAAAGGAGTGAGGAAGAGAACCAGGTACTGAATCCACATGCCGCCAATTCCCTGGCGGTATATTTCCCTGGAGACAGCCACGGCCTGGTCGGCGTTTGTCGAACACCCGAAGTTGAGAAAGAATTGATAGAATTTGCCGAGCTTGCGGCCGGCGAGGAAGAAATCGCCTGTATCCTTGGTTTTTTGAGCCGCGCGTTTTCCCAGCCAGAGAATGATAATGATGTAGAGGAAGATCACAGCCACATCGATGATGTGCAGTCCCCAAATAGACATCTGACCTGCCTTAGTCCTTAGTATTTACTGCGGATGCAGCTTAAAGTCAATGTTCAATAAAAAAAAAGGGGCCAGGCCCCTTTTTTGGGGATTGTTCCTTCGGGGTCAGGCCTTGTCGCCAAGAAATGCGGCTTTTATCCTTTTTTCTTCTCGTGCTTCTTTAGGATAAGGCCTGATCCCATACTTTGGATGGATTTTTTTTGGAAAATAAGATAAAAAGAGTGAGTGTTCCCTGGGATGAGAAAATCAATTTCCTTATCTGTAGGATGGAATTCAGATGAGTGAAAAAACATTCGTAAAGACTGGAAGAGACGAGTTTGACAGTTTATTTCCCAGAATCAAGTCTTTTCTTGAACAGGACGCTCTTGATCTAGCCATCGATGGAAAGAAGATCAGAGGATACAGGACTCCTGATACAAAATCCATCTGGATTAGAGACTATAGTGACATGCTCAGAGGCGTGAAATACTTTGAAGAAGACCTCAAAAGCACCATAGACCATTTTGCAGAGACACAAGCAGAGACCGGCCGGGTATTCGATTATTTCACCACTTTTCCTGAAAAGCTTCCCTGTGAACGGGAAAACTGGACCAAGTACGTGCGCGTTCCCGTGGAGGCGGATGTCGAGTACAGGTTTGTTAAAGCAGCCTTTCTGGCCTGGCAGGCGACTGGAGATGACCAGTGGATCAAAGGGTTGTTGCCGAAAATGGAGAAAGCTCTTCAGTATGTACTCACTCATCCCTGGTATTGGGATAAGGATAGAGAGCTTATCAAACGCGCCTACACGATTGACACTTGGGATTTTGCCTATACCGCAGGAGCCCATGACTGGCTTCAGTTCCAGGTCACCGATGACACGTTTTGGGGAATCATGCACGGGGATAACAGCGGCTATTATGAGGCGTTTCGGATCATGGCTGTTCTCTACGATCATTTTCAGAATAATAAACTCTCCAAATCCTGGCTCAACCGCGCGGAGGCTCTCAGGACGAGAATGAACCAAGAGTGCTGGAATGGAAAGTTCTACACGCATTTTGTGAAGCTCTCTCCGGTCTCCATCCAGGGCGTGGATGAGTCCTCGCAGCTGAGCTTGAGCAATCCGATGGAGATCAATAGGGGCGTTGCCACACATGAGATGGCTGTTTCTATTATCCGGGAATACAGGGAACGAAGAGATCAGACACATGCTTTTGCGGAATGGTTTTCGATTGATCCTCCGTTTCCTGATGGGATTTTTGGGGATGAAAAACTAAAGAAGGGGGCATACGTCAACGGTGGAATCATGCCTCTTGTCGGCGGTGAGCTGGCTAAGGCGGCCTTTGACCACGGGTTTGAGGAGTATGGCGTAGATATCCTGAAGCGGTATTCTGAGATGATCTCAAAGACCGGAGAAACATACCTTTGGTATTTTCCCGACGGCACACCGTCCACAGCGGAAACCAGCACCAGTCCTGAAGCCACCCCGACAGATGGCTGGGGCTCGAGCGCCATGCTCTACGGCTTCCTGGAAGGACTGGCCGGTGTGGAAGACAGACTCAAACTGTTTAAAAAGACTCGCCTCTCGCCCCGCTGGCTGGCCGCTGGGATTGACCGGGCTGAAGTCCAGATAGGCTATCGCAATTCGGAGGATGTCATTGGCTATACTTTCCAACATGAAGGAGGCCATGTGCGGCTCGATGTCCGTTCAACGCTTTCAGAAGTCGCATTCCATGTCTTGATTCCCAAAAATTCTGCAGCGGACTCTGTATTTCTAGATGGAAAGAATGTTGAATACTCGAATGCACAGGTAGAAGAGAGCTGTTATGTGGACTTCAAGGCCAGAATCGAGAATGGTGCAGCCGTTAAAATCAGCTTGACGAAACGGGAATGAAAGTGATGAACAGTAAATACAGCCGAATTTTCCTCGTCTTCTCTCTTCTTGTCACACTCGTTGGATGTGCCCGCCAGAAGGAAGAGGAAAAAGCCTACAGGGAGGTCATAGTGTCGGCTGGAGAGGTGATAGCCAAAATGGCATCAGCATGCATCAGCCATGCCCGGTCGTATATCAATATCAGAGAATATGCGCAAGTTAGCGGAGAGGATTTCGATACCATTGCTGACAAGATACTCGGGAAGGAATATCAGGAATTACAGGCTCAACTTGAGGCAAGCAAGCTGAAGATCGATGAATTCATGGAGAGATTGGAGGAACCTCCTTCACCACTCAGTGAGATGTATGAAAAATTGTTCGAGCTTCATGCACTCTATTCAAAGATACATTCTTTGGCTGTGAGTCCTTCCGGTTCAATAGAAGAGTACAGTGTTTCAATCAATGACTTGGAGAGTCAGATGAATGACTTAAAATCCAGGCTGGATGCTCTTCATGAGCAATAATCCGTGCTTTAGAGAGATGTAAAGGAGGAGGGGATAATGCCATCAGAAAAAGAACAGAAAGTCTATGAGACGTTGGATAGACTGGACATACCTTATGTCCGTCACGAGCATCCTCCTGTCTACACTGTGGAGGAAGCCGAACAGCACTGGGAAAGCATCACTGGCGCCCACTGCAAGAATCTTTTTCTCCGGAACAAGAAAGGGAACCGTCATTATCTGGTTGTGCTGGACAGTTCCAAAAGAGCGGATCTGAAGGCGCTTGAAAAACAGCTCGGGGAAGACAGACTCAGTTTTGCTTCCCCCGAGCGAATGATGCGCTATCTCGGATTGGAGGTCGGCTCTGTCTCACCTTTTGGCTTGATCAATGATACTCAAAAAGAAGTTCAGGTCATCATCGACCAGGATCTTAAAGAGGCGGAAAGCATCAATTTTCATCCCAATGTCAACACAGCAACAGTGGGATTGAGTTTTTCGGATTTTGAGAAATTCTTGTCGTTCTGTGGCCAATCCATCCGCTTTCTTCGGTTTTAGCGCTCTGATTTTATTTGGAGGTGATTTAGCCAGGATTGACTGCAAAATTTACCTGGAGCATGAGACTTAACTTAAAATCTCGATAGCCAGATAAAGCCTTATCCCGATTTTCTGACGCTTAGTGATAATCCCATTCATTTTTGAGAGGGATCTTTACGGAGGAGTTCTTTCAAGGTCTGGATATCCCTCAACAGTCGACTGTCACATACATGCGGCCACTCCTCCCTGTGTGTGATATCCAACTGGTCGGTTCGAAACAACTCTTCTGTCTGCTGGCTCAACTGGATAAGGCTTGAAAACTCAGGCACAGTAAGGTCGGGAAACTTGGCGAGGAAGTCAAGGTCAAAAATAGGGAGATGGAATCTTCCTCCGTGATCCTCTATCGAAAGGTTGATTTCATGAGGGAGCGAGGCAAGACTCCCTATGATTTTCTGGAAGTCTATGATGCCTTTTCCGATCTCTGCCGGAAATGTAACAAATCCTTCAGATGTGAGAAGTATGGCGCCATCCTTGATATGTGTGCTGACTATCCAGGGAAGAATTCTCTCTATGGCGTTGACAGGATCCTCCATCATTGTCAGAAGGTTCATCGTATCCAGGCAGATGCCGAGAAAGTCACCCGGCTCTGCGTCGCAGGTGTCGAATAATCGGAGTAGCTCATGAGTGGTGAATTCGAAATGGGTTTCTATGGCCAGGATCACACCGTGGTCCTTGAGCATTTGGCTCTGGGGTTTGAGGCTCACAGCCATTTCCTTCAGGAGCGTTTTGGTGCGTGGGCTTTCCGGATCCCAGCGCATCAGACCTCCTGAACAGGAACGGATGATCCGAGTCCCTAAAGCCGAGGCTTCTTTTGCTGCGGCCCGGTTTATTTTACGAATATCCTTTTTTTTCCAGGTCTCCACATCAAAAGGAATATGCTGGCCCCCGCCCCATTCCAGGTAAAGGTCATTGGACGCGGCGAATTGAGCCAGGTCTTTCAAGTAGTTGTCGTCGATGTCCTTTCTTTGTTCTTCGTTGAGTCCGGAGAACTGAACACCCTCTGCTCCGTTATCCTTCGCCCATTCCAGGATCTCAAGAGGATTTAACTGAAGAGGCTCCAGGCCATAGTTATCAATCCCGATTGGCAGTGTTTTCATTAAGTTATCCTGATCGATGATTTTCTCAATGGTGCAAACAGATTAGAATCCTGCCCGTCTCTTGTCAAGTTGTAATGAGTCTATAAGGAAATCCAGGAAGGATTCTCTCACTTTAAGATATACAGTATGCGTATTGTTTTTCCGCTTCTTTCTATCGTGACCTCAAAACGGTTCTCATCCTTGAATTTCATGTAGAGGTCAAGCATGCCTTCGACACTGTCCAGTTCGACATCATTTATTTTCTTGACAATGTCATTCCTGCGGATTCCGATCTGGGATATGATGCTCTTTGATGGCAGACCAGTGATCCTGAATCCGCTGACTCTTCCATCCACCATATTGGGAACGAACCTCGCTTCTTGCATGATGAGAGGAAGTTCCTCTTCGAGCCTTCTTTCCATTTCTGCTCTGTCGAATTCCATACGGATGACATCGCTTTCTGGCCTTCGCGGTTCGACTGGTTTCTTTTCAGGTGCCGGGGGAGGAGTTGCCGCTGGCTTTTTCTGCGGAGGGGCCTGCGCTCTGGTGATCCGTCCTCTCCCCAAAAATATCCTGTACGTTTCTTCCCCTCTTGTGAGAACAATATGGTTCTCTAAAACCTGACTCAGAGTAAGGTCCAGAATTTTTTCTCCGACACTGAGCATTTGGATCTGTCCAGTCTGCTCATTCTTTAGGATGGCAACAGACGCAGACACGTCTTTTGAGACGATAACACCAACCAGGGATAATTGCGGAAGAAGGCCTCCCTGTCCTTGAGAAGGGACGGCTCTCTGGATGCTGAAAGCGGTTGAAATGATACAGAATCCGAATAATAGGGGAGGAATCCATTTTAACCAGACTTTCTTGGAAAGATTCTTTTTCATTTTATTTAATTTTCAGAACGAAAAGATATCTAATCGCCAAATCTCCCTGTGTTTCTGTTGTTCTTGCGGAATTTCGGCCAGGGCGAGAGAGCCAATCCGAGACTGGCTGTCTTTATGGCAAACAGGTGTCCGATCCATTCGCCTTCCCATGTTGTCTGGTGAGAGCCTATATACAGGGTGCCATCATTGAGTAGTGCGGGTGAAGACCAGTTGTTACCACCCTGTAAAGGCACACTCCACTTTAGTGTTCCATCCGGATTGATGACGTACAAAGAGCCTGTTTCCGCTCCAAAATAAATCGTCCCGTCAGCTCCCACAGTCGGTGAGCAGTAGATATCATCTGCCACTGCGTGGACTTGCGAGACATCAAAAGCCCATTTAAAAGTTCCATCCGGATTGATGGCCAGTAGCTGGCCCGGAGCAGTTGTTCCTCCTGATTTTGTACCTACGTAGATCGTTCCATCCGGAGCAATAGCGGGCGAGGAGCGGAGAACGCGGCCGCTGCCTGTGACAGCATACCGCCATTTATTCGTGCCGTTCGGGTTGACTACGTACAGGAAGCCTTGAATGCCATCTTCCGCTGCGATGTAGATGGTTCCATCAGTATCCACAGCCGGTGAGGCAAAGGACATTTCATAACTGTGATCCAGTAAGTACATCCATCTCTGGGTGCCGTCCGGGTATACGGCAAAGAGCTTATCCTGCCCACCCATCACGTAGATCGTTCCATCCGGCCCAATGGCCGGAGAGGCCCGGCATCCCCAATCTGCGACAAACTTCCATTTTCGGGTTCCATCTGGATACAGAGCATAAAGAGCATCCGCGGACACATAAAGTGTTCCATCCAAGCTGATAGCCGGCGTTCTCTGGCCCACTTCAAATCCTACAGGGTAGCTATCGAAGTTTTCGTACTTCCATAAGCGGTTGCCCTGCGGATCGTAAGCATAGAGTGCGCTGGTGGCACCTTGAATGTAGATGGTGCCGTCCGCCCCTATGGCCGGAGAATAGCCATTATCACCCTTGGGGTAGACTGGGTTGGGATAGAGGTCCAGAATACGCTTCCACTTTTCTGTCCCGTCTGGATTGAGAGCATACAGGCTTCCTGAATCCGTGTGTATGTAGATCCCTGTACCGAAATATATGGTTCCGTCTGCAGCCACGGCTGGAGACGAATAATACACAGGTTTATCCGCTTCAAATGTCCACATGATTCCTTCTGCGAATGTTATTGTTTCCGTGGCGCTTCCTGTGGCTCCCTCATCATCTGTCACTGTGAGAGTGACGGTAAACGGTCCTGTTATCGCGTAATCATGGCTTATGATATCATCCGCTCCGGTCTCGCCGTCTCCAAATTCCCATGCATAATCAACTAAATTTCCATCAGGATCATGGGAAGATGTGGCATTGAAATCCACTGTCGCTGGCGCCACATCAAGACTTTTATCATAGATAAAGCTTGCAACTGGATCTTCGTTTCCTCCGCCGAAGAGTTCCTCAAGGAATTCGCAAGATGTGAACAGTAAAGTTGCCATGAGTATTGAGAGAAGAGAGAAAACTGTTTTACAAAAAAATCTTGATTTCCTTGGCGTGTGTCTTGATCTCATAGTCCGTTCCTTCTTAAATCTATAGCACAAGAGTAAACCATGGTCAAACAGACATAGTTTAAAATCGCGCAATAAATAAAAGAAAGACTCCAGTCGAATCCCAAATTTCTATTTTTTTTATGATTGAATTCAGATACACTATCCCTGGTTATGTCTCGACACGAACCGTTTACATTCCAGTCAGGTCCTGAGCTATTGCGAAAAGCGGACGAGCTGGGTGTTGAGCTTCCTTTTCAGGATTCAGTTTCGCCTCTTTTTGAAAGCCTTGCTGTTGGCTCGAAGACACTTGCCAACCGTCTGGCTGTCCAGCCTATGGAGGGTTTTGACGCGGACACGAATGGATCGCCGAGTGAATTGACGTTCCGCCGTTATCAACGGTATGCGGAGGGAGGCTGCGCCCTCATCTGGTTTGAAGCCACGAGTGTTGTGCCTGAGGGCCGTTCGAATCCTCATCAATTGATGCTCCATCCGCGAAATCTCGACTCGTTTAAGCGCTTAGTGGAACAGACCCACCACTCTGCCCAAAAGGCGTTCGGAAGCGCCTATGAAGTTTTTTTTGTTCTCCAGTTAACCCACTCCGGCCGATACAGCCAACCGGAAGGCAAACCTTTACGGCAAGTGGCTGGCTTCAATCCCAATCTTGACAGGAAACCGGAGGACGTTCGTATCCTGAACGATGATGAACTGGACCGTTACCAGGATAAATATGTGGAAGCGGTGAGATTGACCGAACAAGCTGGTTTTGATGCAGTTGACATCAAAGCCTGTCACGGGTATCTCATCAATGAGCTTCTGGCGGCCCGAACACGGGAGGGCAGCCGGTACGGGGAAACGTTCGAGAACAGAACTCGCTTTCTTTCCGAGGTCGTGGAGAAGGTCAGAGACAGAACTCCGGGTTTATGTCTTGCCGTACGCTTGAGTGCATTTGATGGGATTCCCGGAGGCTTTGGAGTTTCCCGGGATGTTCCTGAGAATTACGACCTTGCTGAACCGAAAGAGCTGGTCCGCAGGCTGGCCCAGTCCAACTGTTCGCTTTTCAACATAACTGTCGGAAATCCCTATGAAAAGCCTCATCTGGGACGGCCGTTCGACCGTCCGCTGCAAGGAGATTTTTTCCCTGAAGAGCATCCCATAGAGGGGATTACACGCCTCTTGAGGATCACGTCTGTATTCCAGAAAGAATTTCCGGACATTCCGTTTGTGGGGACCGGGTATTCCTGGCTGCGCCATTTTTTCCCCAACGTAGGCGCCGCGGTTCTTCAGCTTGGGGAGGCCTCTCTGATCGGTTTGGGGAGGAGCTCTTTCGCCTATCCAGACGCACCCAAGGACCTGATGAATTCTGGCGCTTTAGATCCCGGTAAAGTCTGCATCTCCTGCTCCCGCTGCACAGAGTTGATGAGGAATGGGCATGAAAGTGGGTGTGTGATGAAAGATAAGGAGATTTACGGAAAACTCTACCAAAAGCTCTCGGTTAAGGGGAAAGAGAATGAAGAAAAAAATGATTGAGATCGATGGGATTCGTTTTCCTTTGTATTCTCTCAATACACTCATCATAGGAAGCGGAGCCGCGGCTCTGAATGCGGCAGTGAACCTGTTTGACAACGGACAGAAGGATATCGCCATCGCCACAGACCTCTGGGGCGGAGGGACATCCAACAATGCCGGCTCGGACAAGCAAACTTATTACAAGCTCTCTCTTTCAGGAGATGTCCCTGATTTTCCGCTTGAGATGGCCAGAGACCTGTTTAACGGCGGCTGTATGCATGGGGATATCGCGTTGAGTGAAGCCCAGAATTCCGCCCAAGCTTTTTTCCACCTCGTGAGCCTGGGAGTCCCCTTTCCCCATGACCGGTATGGAGCGTATGTTGGCTATAAGACGGACCATGATCCCCGGGGAAGGGCGACATCCGCCGGCCCTCTCACATCCCGGATGATGTTCGAATACCTTGCCGAAAATGTCAAAAAGAAGGGGATACAGGTTTTCGACCGACACGAGGTCATCGCCTTGCTCACAGAAAACAGAGGCGAAGATAAGTGTGTTATCGGAGCCTTAGCCATAGACAAGGATAATCTGGATTCGAAGAATTTTGGATTTGTGGTTTTTAATGCCGTGAATGTTGTCCTTGCGACCGGAGGGCCTGCGGGAATCTACAAGAGTTCGGTCTATCCGGAGAGCCAGCTCGGGTCGAACGGCCTGGCTTTTGAAATCGGGGCCATCGGAAACAACCTCACTGAATCACAGTACGGCCTGGCATCCATCCAGTTCAGGTGGAATCTATCTGGCACATACCAGCAGGTCATTCCCCGATATGTCTCTACCGATGCAGGTGGCCAGGATGAGCAGGAATTCTTGAATCATTACTTCCCGGATATGGGCAAGCTGGCCACAGCGATTTTTTTGAAAGGATACCAGTGGCCCTTTGACCCGAGAAAAGTCCGGGATTACGGTTCATCCTTGATTGACATCCTGGTCTACCAGGAAACTGTGATGAAGGAGAGAAGAGTCTTTTTAGATTTCGCGAGGAATCCTTCAGGAGGAGGAGCTCTTGAAGATTTTTCTTTTGACCTTCTGGATAAAGAGGCTTCCAACTATCTCGATAAATCCGGGGCTTTGTTCGGCACACCCATCGAGAGGCTGAAGAAGATGAACCAGCCGGCCATCGACCTTTATAAGAACAATGGCATTGACCTGTCCAAAGACTACCTGGAAATTGCAGTCTGTGCCCAGCACAACAACGGCGGAATTCAAGGCAATATCTGGTGGGAATCCAACATCAAACACCTCTTCCCAGTGGGGGAAGTTAACGGCACACACGGTATCTACAGACCGGGCGGGTCTGCGCTGAATTCAGGACAGGTGGGGAGCCTGCGGGCAGCTTTGTTTATCTCGAAAAGGTATAATCAGGCGCCTCCTGAGATAGAGCGATTTCTGGCTTCTGCTGAAGAGCCAGTGAAGAGCAAATATAGATTGGCCAAGCAGATGGTCGAATCCCAGGCAGATGAAAACGCCACCTTGCACAAAGACAGGGAAGAGATCCAGGAAAGAATGTCAGCCTGCGGCGCCCCTATCCGGACACCAGAAAAGGTCAAAGAGGCGATCAAAGAAGCCTGGACCCTTTACTCTCGGCTGAAAAAAGAGATCAAGGTTTCCTCATCAAAGGAACTTCCCGCAGCCTTTAAAAACCTCGACCTCTGTTTAACGCATGCGCTGTATCTTGAGGCGATCGGAGAGTATCTTGAGAAAGGCGGGAAAAGCAGAGGTTCCTATCTTGTTATGGACCCGGATGGAGAAAAGCCCTGTAAAGCACTCGGCGATGAATGGAAGTTCAGCCTGAACCAAAAAGATGCATTTGTCAATCAGAAAATACTCCAGATTTATCTGGATGAAGATGCGAAAGTCAAGAAACAATGGGTGGATATCAGGCCCATACCCCAGGAAGAGACCTGGTTTGAAAACCTCTGGAATGAATTCAGACAGGACAAAATCATCAAATAAATGGGGACGTTCCCCAAGGTGCCACCTTAGCCTACCTTGCCCATCTCCAATTCATTATCTTTTAAAAAAATGGTCAAAATACAGGAATAAGTGAGCTAAGGTGGTACCTTGGGGAACGTCCCCTTTAAGAAAATTGACTTTGGTCTTCAACTCAATTATGATTCGCTCGTGGAAACCATGAGCAGGATTTCGTTATTTTCTTGGATTAGTACCACGAGAACGGAACCATTCAGGAATAACTACTCTATTCCTGTGTTCTATTCCTTCCATCATAAACATCTTTGACAGAAAGGAGAGGAGTAATGAGAAAATCAAAAGTTTCTGTCGTGTTGTTGTTCTTTATATTTATTTTAGTGGTCAGCTTACTGATCCCTGGACAACAGCGCCGGAAGCGGCCTCCATGGAGTGAACGCTCTCCTGCTGTCGGCAAGAAGGTCCCTGAGGTCATGGTCTATGATAAAGACCTGAATCAGATCCCTCTCAGCAGCCTCTACAAGGATACCTACCTGGTGATCCAGTGGGGAGGCTGCACGTGACCGCCTTGGCGCAATATAGTCTCCCGTGAGGAGGCTCTCAGAAAAGCATTCAGCAAGCAAGGCGTTTCTTTCTATTATGTTTTAAGCCGTGAACCCCATCCCGGTTTCTACGGCTTTAGTCAGCCCGACAGCCTGGAAGAACGGCAGGAGTATATCCGATTGGCCAGTGTAGAGCTTCAATTCGAGATTCCTTGGATTATCGATGTTATGGATAATACCCTGCAAAAAACCTTTGGCGGAATGCCAAACATGGAGTTTGTCATCGGCCCGGATGGGAAACTCCTGGCCAGCTGGGATTGGGCGAATCCGAATGAGCTCAAACAATTTCTCGAAGAGAATATCGGTCCCTCTGGAATTAGCGAAGAGGAGTGGGGAGAGCTATCCCAAAGAAGAGGGAGAGCGATCTCTCTTGCGAACAATGATGAGGTGCCGGGAACACAGGTCCCGCATTCGGCCCTTTCCACTTTAAAGGTTGAGCGTATATCAGAGAGTGCCGGGAAATTCCCGTTCACACTAACAGCAGGAACATTCCCCCCAGGAATCACTCCGAACGGCCAGAGCCGGCTCTATTTAACCATCCAACCTGATGCTGAGAGTGGGCTTCATTTTGACAGTAAAGAAGCCTCTGTGATTCTTCTGGCGGATGCGAAAGGCATTGAGTTCCAAAAAGACGAACTGAAAGCTGGAATTCTTCGCAGAGGTGTTGACACTTATCCCCATACAGTGGGAGCAAACTGGACGCAGGAAAAAGGCGCAGAAAACATGGAATTCACTGCGACTGTTGTGGCGAAAATGGCAACCGGTGAAGAGCCTGTACAAGAAAAGACAGCAAAATTCCGGGTAGCCGGTGCAATCCCTGTAATAAGCCGGAGTATGGATGAGATAATGGCCGATCAACTTCCCAAAAAGAACACGCTTAAAAAGCTGGAAATTGCACTTGCTAAATCCGAGAATGTGCCGTTTGATGTTGAGGCGTTTATCCAGGTTGATCGTTCCAATCCAAATCAGGGGACAGGTTACCTCGTCTTAAAGATCGATGCGGCTAGCGGCTACAAATGGAATAATCTTTCAGATACACAGCAGGTCAAGATGAATTCTGTCTCCGGAGTCAAACTCGAAAAAGACACACTTGTCGCAGGAAAACGCGACTATGAAGAAGATACAGGTGATCGGATTTTCACGTTTAAACTGGCCCTGGAGCCTGATGCCAAGCAGATTTCCTTTGAGGTCACACCAGAGGCATGGGTGTGTCATTCCAAGCAAGGCTGGTGCCGGGAATTTGTTGTTCCCTTCAAAGTCACCGGGAAGTTTTAACGTAGGAATTTAAAAAGTGTTAAGGGGCCGAGAAGAGGTCCTTTAGCACTATCTCTCTTCTGTCCTGCCTGACTTCAGAATCTATCAATACAGCCTCAGAGCAGGAACAGGTCTTTATGCTCAGGGATTAAGTAACACTTTTATTAATGATACGGGGGATAAAAGTGTCATTGCGAGTGAAACGCGGCAGCCCCGTATGGAAAGAATGCATTTGTTTTTTTGAGATTGCCACGCTTCGCTCGCCATGACTTCGGCTGTATAAATTGGGGACTGTCCCCAATTATTCTACGCAATGACAAAGACTAAGATTGCTGCGCTTTGCTCGCAATGACATCCAAAAAAATGTTGCCAAATTACTGAGCATATACAACAACCTCTTTTCCTTGATATAAATAGGCGGGAACACTTTCAAGATCCTTTCGTTCATTTATTTATCCTCCTTTTTGTCTCCCTGTCTGGCTACCAATCCATCCATTCAATCCTGTCATTCCTTCCATTCTCTTTCTTTAAATTTCAAGATTTAGAGCATTCAAAAGACTGTTCCTGGCTGAGTATTCTTGAAAAAAGTCAAAGTTTAATGCTAAATTAAGCAGTTGCGAATGAAATCTCGGATTTTATAAGATATAGAGAATGGTGCTGAGTAAGCGCTAAATCCTTTAAAATAGGTAAAAAAATAAAACAGGTAAAAAAAATGACAAAAAACCTGCTCCGCAAGCTTCCTTCAGTCGATGTTTTGATGAAAACTAAAGAAGCGCAAACGTTAATCGAAAAATACAGTCGGGATTTGGTGGCGAATGCTGTACGAGGCATTCTGGATGAATTGCGCTCTGAGATCCGAAAGGCTGGAGAAAATTCTTTTCCTGAAACTAAACTTTCTTCAAGCAATGTCGTCAAACGAGTGGAAAAAAGCCTCCAGGAGACGTTTTCATCCTCTTTAAACCAGGCTATAAACGCCTCAGGTGTCATCCTCCATACAGGATTGGGGAGAGCTGTTCTTTCAGAAGATGCCCGGCAGGCCATTCATAGAGCATCGGATGGCTATTGCACTCTGGCCACAGATATTGAAACCGGGCGCCGCGGGCACCGGGATGTTCATCTCGAAGGCCTTCTTTGCAAATTGACCGGGGCAGAAGGCGCCACTGTGGTCAATAACAATGCGGCCGCAACCATGCTCATTCTGAATACAGTAGCTCAGGGTAGGGAAGTGATTGTCTCCCGGGGCCAGCTTGTGGAAATCGGAGGAGCCTTTCGCATGCCGGATGTGATGGAGGCCAGCGGAGCCATCCTGCGAGAAGTGGGGACAACGAATAAGACTCATCTCAAGGACTACATTGCCGCGATCAACGAGAATACCGGGGCCATAATGAGAGTTCATCACAGCAATTACCGGATCGTGGGCTTTGCTGAGGAACCCTCTATCGAGGCATTATCGACGGTGGCTCAAGAGCACAATTTACCCCTTATTGATGACCTCGGCAGTGGTGCACTCCTGGACCTGAAAGAGTTCGGGATCGAGACCGAACCGCTTGTCCAGGATAGTATAAAAGCAGGAGTTGATGTCGCCTGTTTCAGTGGAGACAAGCTTATCGGCGGACCACAGGCCGGAATCATCGTGGGAAAGGAACTCACTCTTAAAAGAATAAAGAAGAATCCACTGATGAGAGCCTTGCGAGTCGGAAAATTGACTATTGCCGGTATGGAATCCACGCTGCAGCTTTTTCTCAACCTTGAAAAGCTCAAAGACAAGCATCCAGTGTATAAAATGTTCTCTCTAACAATCGAGGAGCTTGAAAAGAGAGGACGAAGAATTATGAAAAAACTTCAGGCAGAGATAAGCAAGGAGGCAGAATTTTCACTCGAGGACGGAGGCTCCCAGGTGGGCAGCGGTTCTGTACCAGTAGAGACGATCCCCACAAAACTCTTGAAGGTCCAGTCTACCTCTGTATCCGCTGAAAATCTGGCGAAAAAGTTACGTGTCAGTAATCCCCCTCTTTTTACCCGGGTTCACAAGGATGCGGTGCTGTTGGATTTGAGAACGACTCGGGAGGAAGAAGACGCTTTGGTTACTCAAGCGCTCCTGACTGCGCTGAAGAAAGGAAAAACCAGACGTGGTTGACCTGAAAAAAAGAAAAGACATCATGCAGCGTTCCATCAAACTGGGACACTGCATTTGCAATCCGAAGCAAGCCTGCCCCTGTGACGTTTTTAAAGAAAAAAACGTGTGCTTGTGCGCGGGCGAACGCCTGGAAGATATGCCGGAGCAGGTGGAGCTGACGAAGTTCGTTGAGAATGCCGGGTGTGCGTCTAAGATAAACCAGAGTGACCTGAAGATAGTCCTCGACGGCCTCCCCGAGATTTCAGACCCAAGGGTTCTGGTCAGTGCGGATACCTGCGATGATGCGGGTGTGTTCAAAGTCAATGAAGAGTATGCGCTTGTTCAATCGGTGGATGTTTTTGCTCCCAGCATCGATGATCCCTACACATTTGGACAGATAGCTGCCGCCAACTCGCTGAGTGATATCTATGCCATGGGAGGAACTCCCTTAACCGCACTTTCTATAATCGGGTTTCCTATCGAGACCATGAGCCATAAAATCATGAACCAGATTCTTATGGGCGGGATCGTTAAAATGAAAGAAGCGAGTGTTGTGGTTATCGGAGGCCACAGCATCAAGGACAACGAGATCAAGTTTGGGTTTGCCGTGACAGGCGAAATCAATCCCAAGAAGATTATCACCAATGACCGGGCGAGACCCGGGGATGCTCTTGTTCTCACCAAACCCCTCGGAACAGGAATAATCGGTTTTGCCAGCCAGATCGGAAGAGCCTCGGAGTCTGCCTTGGAAGAGATCAGCCGATCCATGGCTGAGCTCAATAGAGTATCCTCTGAGGTCATGCGAGAAATGCGCGTGACCACAGCGACAGATGTCACGGGATTCGGCCTGATGGGCCATCTCAGTGAAATGGTTGTCCAGAGCGGTGTCACAGCCGAAGTGTATGCGTCACAGGTCCCTATTTTTGACGGAGTGTTGGACTGTGTCAAGCAAGGGATAGTTTCCGGCGCTGTGGAGCGGAATAAAGAGTTTGCCTATCAATACGTCAAAGTCGAAAAAGGTGTGAATAAAGAAATGGAGGAAGTCTTGTACGACCCGCAGACTTCAGGCGGACTTCTTATCTCCATCAGCGAGAAAAAAAGCGATAGATTAGTGTCTCTTCTCAAAAAAAGAGGTGTTGAGCACGCATCCGTTATCGGCAAAATCGTCTCCAATTCCGCTGGCCAAATAGTCATAAAGAAATGAGTGCAGCACAATCCGAAAGAAACCATGTGATCATCGGCACTGCCGGTCACATCGACCATGGGAAAACCCAGCTGGTCAAAGCCTTGACAGGAATTGATGCGGATACACTTGCTGAGGAAAAACGCCGGGGAATCACGATCGAACTGGGATTTGTCTTCATGGAAACGCCGGTGCCTGATAAGCAAATCGTGTTCATCGATGTCCCGGGTCACGAAAAGCTCATCAAAACCATGGTGGCTGGAGCCAGTCACATTGATGCCGCCCTTCTGGTTATCGCTGCCGATGAAGGAGTGAATCTCCAGACAAGAGAACACTTTGATATTCTCAAACTCCTTGATATTCAGAGGGGTATCATTGCCCTGACCAAAATAGACCTGGTGGATGAGGGCCGGATTAAAAAGCTGGAATCCGAAGTGAGGAGTTTTGTAGAGGGAACATTCTTGAGTGGTGCGCCGATTATTCCGGTTTCTGCTGTGACAGGCGCGGGATTAGAAGAATTAAAAGAGGCACTCGTGGATGTCAGCCAGACTGTGGAGGCCAGAGAAGACAGCGGTGTTTTTCGGATGCCTGTCGACAGAGCCTTCACCATGCGTGGTTTCGGGACAGTAATTGCAGGAACAGTTCTATCTGGTGAAGTCAAGGTAGGCAATAAAATCGAGATTTTCCCCGATGGCATCATCTCCAAAGTGAGAGGCATCCACGTCCATCACAAGCAGACAGAGAACTCTGGCCTCGGAAAGCGAACAGCCATTAATCTTTTAGGAGTGGATAAAGAAAAACTCCGGAGAGGTCAATGTGCCGGACAGCCAGGCTCCCTCAAGCCGACGAACAGGTTAGACGGGAGACTACACTTACTCAAGAGTTATGGAAAGGAATTGAAGAACAGAGTCAGGGTGAGACTTCACACTGGAACAGCGGAGATTATTTCGCGGCTGGTGTTCCTTGACAGGGATAAGCTGAAACCAGGAGAGGATGCTTTTGTCCAGTTTGTCCTTGAAGCGCCGACCGTCGCGCTTCCACAAGACCGCTTTGTCCTCCGGACATTTTCACCTCTAATGACTATCGGAGGTGGTTCTATCCTTGATTCTTTTCCTCTCAAGCATAAGCGGTTTGATTCTCAAACAGAAGAGGGATTGAAAAAACTGGACGGGACTATGGACGAAGTCGTCGAACAGATGTTCTTGAAGGGAGTCTTTACTCCTCAGGATGCCGCAGAGATTGCACTCAAAATTGGCAAGAAAGATCAAGCGGTGATAGATGCTGTTGGAAAACTATTAAAAGAAGGAAAGCTCGTGGAGATTGCGCCGGAGAAAGCAATCCCAGAAAAAGAAAAGAAATATCTGCATAGAGATTCTTATGATGGTTTAGTCCATAAACTCCTTTCCCTCCTGAAAAATTTCCTGGAAAGAAATACTCATTTGGTATCCATGCCGTTTGGGGAGCTCCAATCAGCAGTTCTGAAAATCACTGATTCCCAGACCTTCAATTCCATCGTCGCTGACCTCATCAAGAAGGAAACCATTTCTAAAAAAGGCTCCAAAGTGAGCCCAGTTGGATATGAGCTGAAGATGAAACCGCATGAGCAAAAGATGGCGGATGCGGTCGAAAAACTTTTTAAAGAGGCCGGCCTGAAAGCTCCTCTTGAAGAAGAAGCGCGCAAAGAGCTGGATATCGGGGCCAGCGAGTTCAAGAAAATAATGGACGGTTTCATCGAGCGAGACATCCTGGTTCGGCTCAGCGATAAAGTCACCTACCATAAGGAAACAGTCAACATAGCTCAGGAGGTTGTGATGGCTGAGCTCAGGGAAAAAAATGCTATCACAATAGCTGACCTTCGTGATAAACTTATGCTCTCACGAAAATACGCCCAGGCTATCCTGGAGTATTTTGACAATATCGGCCTAACAAAAAGAGAAGAAGACAGACACGTGATTAGATAGCTCGCGGGAAGGTATAGGTCCCGGTGGGCCTTCTGGACTTCAAACCCAGTATGGGGTCATAAAAAGCCCTGGGTGGGTTCGACTCCCACACCTTCCCGCCATCCACTTTTCCCCTGGTGTTTCCTGGTAACTCCTTTCTGTTATTGTACACAACTTCCTTGCCGCGTAACTAAATATTATGCTTCCAACCACATCCACAACAAGTGTTATTAAGTAGGCCTGCGGTCCTAAACTATCCCTAGCATTTCTCACTATACTTAAGATGGTATTTGCTGTTTCCCCTACAAGTCCTAGCATTTCAACGGTCTTAACCCAACCTGCTGTCGTAGTTCGTTCTCTCTGTTCTCTGCGCACAAGGTATAAGCCGCCACTGGCTTCGTGATTAATCTTTATTCCAGTGTCTCCTTAACAAGACAGCCGCTTGAGTATTTGGGCACATATCCATTTCCTGTTCAAAATCGAACAATCGCTGTTTCATAAACGAACAAACCTTCTATGCGCCGGACCACCATTCCCCCGGCTCACCCTGGAGCCTTCATTTGGCATGAAATATGCATATATAGATTGCGAATATATCTTCGAGTATAAGGCACAAAATGATATCGAACACTCTAAAAAACCAAAAGGAGGTCATCATGAAAACATCTACACTAATGAAACCGACCTGGAGAGATTTTATTACGAAAATAGTGCCTTCATGTTCCTTCATGTGTGCTGGAGGAATAGAAACGTTAAGAGTCTTTTCTGTTTTTGCATTTCTGTTTATATTCACTTTTCAAATTCAGGCACAAACAATTGACGATATTCCGATAAAACTGGAAAGGTTAAACGATAAAGCCTTATTTATTAAAACAGGCGAAACCGATGCGATGACTAATATCCTTGCTGTTGTTTCAAAAGAAGGCCTAATTGTGATGGATACAGGTTCTTTGCCGGTTATCACACAAAAAGTAAAGAAGGCTATTGAAAAAGAATTTGGGAGGAAAGATTATGCTTACCTTATTTATACTCACGCGGATTTAGCTCATAATGTAGGAGGCTATCTTTTTCCTGATGCAATTTGTATCGGACATGACAATTGCACTCCTTTATTAAAAAAATTGTATGATCGATTTAATAATCCGCGGGATCCAGAACGTTTGAAGAATCTTATGAAAGATAGAGAAGTTCGATTAAATACTATGGAAAAAGGCTCATATGAAGAAAAACTTTCATGGGAACGCGCTTATAATATGGTTAATTTATTTAAAACTATCCAATCTTCTGATTTTAAATTAATCCTCCCGGATATAACCTTCAGCGGCCGTCTTACCTTGTATCTTGAAGATATGACGATTCATATGATTCATAACGTTGATGCTTATTCCGATAACGATATTATGATGTACATACCGGAATTGAAATTATTAAATGTTGGAGACGTTTTCAACAAGGATAGGCTCCCATGGCTCAACAGCAGAACCGATATTCCCAAATGGCTTGAAATATTTAAAGAATTCACCGATAAAGAAGACGAAATTGATTTCGTTATCGGTGGGCATAACGGGCTTATGACTATGGCTGACGTCCGGGAAAATCTTGCTTATATTAAGGATTTATATGAAGGTATTAAAACCGCTCAAATCGAAGGATTATCTTTAGAAGAAACTAAAGAAAAATTTGCATTTGAAAAATTCAACCATTTAAGTCATGTTGAGCACACATTTAAAGTGATTCAACGTCTACCAGGTGATAAAGAAAGTAAACTCGTAGAAGTTGACAGACATGAGCGGTTCATTGAAGATATCTGGAAAAGACTTAAAAAGAAATTAAGCCACCCCTCGGGCTAAAGCCCGTTAATGTGCATGTGGATCAGTTAAATTATAATTCAATAACTGGATCGATTTGAGGGGATCAGGTCAGTTTTATCAGGTTTATTGGCACTGGTTATACCCTGCTTACAATAAGCTATCGGTCTATCAAAGCCGCAACAGCCAATCCTATTGATTCTCTGCGCTACGAATAGGGATCTGCCATAATAAGTTATTCCTTCCCTAGGGAAGCGCCATAATTTCTTTCAATAAATTGTATGTTTCGTTTCAGCTAATTGACATTGATAACAGATTCTATAGTAGTATTTGTTTCGGTTAGATTCATTTATATTTTTAGATTTATAATATAGATTCATAGTCATTTTATCGTTGCTTATCTAGATAGGAGAATTTGACAATGAATGGCGACTACAAATTGAAGATTGAACGAGAAGTGAAGCGGTTTAAAAAATCCACATTCAGGGAAATGGAAGCTGAAACAACCCAGAAGCGCATTTCATGGTTCAAGAGAAATTATCAACCTGCCAAAGTCATTCCATCTCCACAGAGAGCATATGAGTTATTTTTGCTTGAATATTTGGGACTATCTGAAAAAGAGGTGCCTGTCACTTTAGATACAAAATCAGAAATCGAATGGCTGTCATATAATAGATGTCTAACATTAGTGACTTGCAAGAAGCTCAAGCTTGACACAAGAATCATCTGTAGAAGGATTTATGAGAAATCAACCCAGGCTTTCATGTCACAAATCAGTCCACAGTTAAGATTCCTTCGTAATTACCAAGAAATTCGTCCATATTCGCCTCATTGTCGAGAGATGATTATTCGATTAGATTTTGAACAAATGATGGAATTAGCAATAGAAGAAGCAAAAAAATCAAAGAAGAGCGGCAATAAAGGTTATGGTGCTGTTGTCGTGATGGGCAAAGAAATTCTCGGAATTGCCCATGATACTGCGATAACTCAAAACGATCCTAGTCAACATGCTGAGTTTAATGCGATAAGACAAGCAGTAGCAAAGTTTGGTGATGCAAATCTCTGTGGCGGAGTTTTATTCTCAACATGTGAACCATGCCCGATGTGCTCTTCTTTAGCTGTCTGGGC
>CAYFVQ010000198.1:0-7753 GCA_964346585.1 uncultured Eubacteriales bacterium
GCAAAATCAGGATGCCAGATGAGTGTGGCCACGCCGAAAGGATATGAACCGAACTCAACAATCGTGAAACAAGCCAAAAAGGACGCGAAAGAAACAGGAGCTAGTTTCCATTTCACGAATGACCCGGCCGAAGCTGCCGATGCCGCCGATGCAGTCTACACTGACGTTTGGGCTTCTATGGGGCAGGAGAAGGAAAAGGAGAAAAGAGCCAAGATCTTCGCCTCTTTTCAGGTCAACAGGAAGCTGATGGCCAAAGCCAAAAGCGATGCTGTCTTCATGCACTGCCTTCCCGCACACAGGGGAGAGGAAGTCACGGATGAAGTCATCGATTCTGAACAATCTGTTGTCTTTGACCAGGCTGAAAATAGGCTCCATGTCCAGAAAATCATCATGCTCTTACTAATGGAAAAAAGAAAAAAGTGACGATGGGAAAAGAAAAAGAGACCATGGAAATCACAAAAGAGAATATCGAATTCATAGAAAAAGAACTCTCTCGCACCAGCAATCCCCTTTTGCTCCAGGAGCTGACGAAAAAATTGGCGTACAAGAAGAGTTCCGGCCAGATGAGCCAAGAGGTCATGATGTATGACCCTGAATGCAAGTATGAAGTCGGTGACCTCATTTATAAGGAATACGATGAACCCCTAATGGTGAGCAGCAAGGGGATGGAATCATTCAAAGGAGCAGTTGTTTTAAATGTCGTCGCGAAGATCGACTACAAAGACTTCAACTGCGAAATGCTGGAAGTCGACTACTCGGGAGGGGGCATATTCCGGAAATACATCGATTACATGAAAAAGACCAAAACCCAGGTTCTTCTTCCCTGCAACCTCGAAAACAAGGCCAAGACTCCTGAAAAGATAGATAAAAAAGAAGACCCGAGGCTCACGGCGCTTCCGATGACGGATAAGGATCTAAAATCCCTTGAAAAGAACTTGAGCACAGCACTCTCCAAATCCCCGAAATTCTTCAACTGGAACGACTACTGGCAACTCTCGGAGAAACAAGTTGAAATCAAAGAGAAAAAAATAGATGAAATCAAAGCTTTTATCGAGGAAACGAAGCTCTCTGCCGCGACGCCCGAACTTGTGGAAAAATTATTTAAAATCAAGAGAACCGATGAGCTTTTCGAACTCCATTGTATGAGCCTGACATACCTCTTGGAAAAAAACTACAAGAAAGACTTTACTTATGTCTCTCCTCTCGACTGGGGAAAATGGCATCTGAAGAAAACACTCCATTCTTTTTCTCAGAGCTTGCCCCTCTCTGCCCCAAAAGCCAAAGTCCCGCCATCAGTGGAAGATACCAAGGAAGAGATTTCTCATCCTTCAGAGACTCCGATAAAGATCTATCTCGGGTGGCGAGAAATTCTCTCTGGCGGGATAAAAATTTCAAAGCCCCTGACTAAGGAATTTTCTCGAGCGCGAGAATACATCTTTACTGATCTTGAAGGAGAAAAGGACTACACGGTCTACTACTACCCCTCCTCCAACTTCATCCTGGGCTTGAAAGAGTTCTATGAAGCCCACAATGTTCCTCAGGGAGCAAGCCTGACTCTGGAAAGAAAAGAACTGAATCAGTTCAATTTTTGGCTCAAGAAGTCAAAAAAGAAGATTTCAGTCTTGAAAGTCACCTATGACGCGAAAAAAGACGTGCTCGAACAGAGCGGCGAGGAGGTTTTCACTTTCTCCATTCCGAATAAAATCATTCATCTGGAAAGAGAGACCCTGGAAAAGCTTTTATCTCTGATTAAAGACAGAAAAAAGATGGAACTCCCTGATCTCTTGGCCTTCGTTTTCAAGAATTTTGGCCCGGAGGGGAATAAATACTCCCTCCACTACCTCCGCGCCTATCACCTCGTGGATGTTCTGAAACGCACAACTCAGGAGGACGTTGAAAAAGCGTTGCTCTCAACCCCGGAATTCTTTCCGTCTGAGAAAAATGCAGGGATTTTCTTCTTCAAAGAAAAAATTGAAGAGGAGGAAAAACCAGAAGTGCCAGCTGAGGTTCCTGTGGAAGAACGGATTGAAGAAGCGCCGGCTGTTGGGCCTCCACTAGAAGCTCCTGGTGAAGAAATTCCTCCTCCGCAGCAGGTTGAAGCGGAGAGAAAAGAAGAGATACGAGTCGAAGCGCCTCCGGCACCAGTTGAAATGGAAATTGAGGGAGAAGAAAGGGTAGAAAAGCCGTCTCCACCCAAAAAAGAAAAGATCTCCCGTAAAAAGAGAATGAGGATGGAGGCAGAAAGAGAGCGACGGGCAAGACGGGGAGTCAAGAGAATCATAGAAGAAAAGATCGAAGTTGAAGAATCCGAAATGGAAGCTCTCATCGCTATGAAGGAAAAGGAGAAAAAAGAGATTGAGGTCGAAAAAGTAGCTGCTCCTCCCAAAGAAAAAGAGAAAAAAGCCAAACCGGCTGTCTCTGAGGAACCGGTCTTCGGTCTTTTCGCGGAAAAACTCAAATCGGCTTTAGACAAAAAAGGCAAGGAAAAGAAAGAAAAAAAATAAGGCTTTCAGAGTATCTCGCGTAAGGAACCCTTTCTCCGCGTCACTCCTATCTGATCCAGCAATTCCAGAAGAGGAATCGCATATTTTCTGGTAAGTCCGGTTAATTCTTTAAACTCGGCGATGGTCATCTCTTTCTTTCCTGATTTTTTGATATCCATGATGATTTCATCCAGCCATTTGGAATGGAGCAGCAATCCATCCTTTCCCTGGACGATTTTTTTTCTCTCGATAAGAAGAGAGAGCATCCTATCCAGTTTCTTCGTCGTGAGCTTAAAATGCCTCTGGAGATCCTCGAAAGAAAACAGACGAAAATCTCCTTTCAAACACATTTCCTCCAGTTCCTTCAGAATCCTCTTATCATCCGAAGTAATAACGACATGGAAATCAGGAAGAGAGACCTTCCCTGCCGATTCCTTTACCTGGCCTGTGTGGAGGAGGTGCTTCAAGGCCAGGGAGAGAATCCTGGGATGCAGGTCAAACCTTCTCTGTATTCTTTCCTGGCTGGCTCCACTCTGCTCAGCATATTGCTCATGAAAATGCGCAAGAAACGCAACAATTTTCTGGCAGAGAAAATTAAAGCTCTCCTGTGAAAGCAGAAAAAGAGGGTCAAAAGAGAGTATTCTTATCTGTCCTTCTCCCTCCAGTTCTTCGGTCAGTCGCAGTATAGATTTCCAGCTCGAAGAGGAAAACTCCCTGATCTCTTTTTCCCCCAAACCGCGTATGCCTTTGTCTTGAGCCAGTGTTAAAAGCATGCTTTTCTTGCCCCCTTGAAGGGCTTCAAGGAGTGCGATTCGTTTTTTTACTTTTGTCCGTGTTGCTTTCTCCGGATAGGGATAGAGAACATGCCCCTTTCCCAGGACACGTCTCTTTCCTGGCTCTCGGACTTCGAAATCATCCTTCCATCCCAGAGAAAGGGCCTTATGAGTATGGACTCGAACAAAATGAGGTGCTGGCTTATTTTTTGGAAGAGATTCATAAAAATGGAAAGAGGCAGGCATCTTCTCTCCCCGGACACACAGCACAGCATCCATCCGCTTCTGCCTTCCCCCAGGGGAAAAATCGACAGAGGCATCAAAGCTTCTCGTCTTCATCCAGATCTCTCCAGCTTTTTCTGGCTCAAAACCAGGCTCATTCTTCTCAGGATGGGGTCAACAGAAGCCAGGATCACTCTCATCCTGTCTCCCAGCTCAAAAGTCCTACCGGTTCTTCTACCGACCAGGGTTTTTTCTGAGCGCTTGCGAAAGTAATCTCCGCCTAAATCAGAATACGATACCAAACCATCGACAAAATAATCATCAAGCTCCACGATCAGGCCGGCGCTGGTGATATCAACGATTATACCATCAAATTCTTCACCAAGCTTCCCTTTCAGAAACCGGAATATCCTCCACATCAGAAGCTCCCGCTCCGCTTCCTCGGCGGCTCGCTCCTGCTCGGAACAGTGAAGGGCTATAGAAGACAGAGAGTCTATTTTTTCCCTCTCATTCCTCAGAGCCTTTTTTAAAATCCGGTGGACAAGTAAATCCGGATACCGTCTGATGGGAGAGGTGAAGTGCGTGTATTCCTTTTTGGCAAGGCCGTAATGTCCTGCGTTTTCTTCAGAGTAGACAGCCAGCTTCATGGATTTCAGCACCTGGAGGCTGACAAATTTCTCCTCATGTTTCCCCTCAACGTCCTTCAGAACACTCTGCAGGTCTTTCGAGCTAATCTTCTTGGGAAGCGGAAGGGAAAGATCAAAATGAACCAAAATCTCTCTCAGCCTCTCCAAGTCCTTCAGACTTGGCTGAGGATGAACTCTGAACAGCAGGGGAATATCATTCTGGCTCAAGTAACAAGCCACGGCTTCATTGGCTGCCAGCATAAATTCTTCAATCAAATGATGGGCTTCGTTCGGCTCGAAAGGCACGATTGAATGGAGGCTCCCTTCCTTGTAGACTAGCTCTGGCTCGAGGAGGTCAAAATCCAGACTCCCTTGCTCCGCCCTTCTACTTCTCAAAAGCGATGCCAGCTCCCTCATCAAAATGAGGTCTGGAACCAAGTGGGAATATCTCTTTTTCTCTTTCACGTTCCCCTTGAATATTTTGTAGACTGCGTCATAGGTCATCCTCTCTGCTGTTCGAATCAGGGACGGATGGAACTCTGACTTCACAACCTCTCCCTCCCGGTCAATCTCTAGCAGGGCCGAAAAAGTCAGCTTCTCCTCTTTAGGCCGGAGACTGCAGATGTTGTTGGACAGCTTTTCGGGCAGCATCGGAAGAGTCCGGTCAGGAAAGTAAACACTCGTGCCCCTCTCAAAGGCTTCTGCATCAAGGGAAGAACCCGGTTTGACATAATGAGAGACATCAGCGATATGGACGCCAAGAAGAAAATGTCCGTTCTTTAGCGTCTTCACGCTCACGGCATCGTCGAAATCCTGAGCGTTTTCACCGTCAATAGTCATGCTCGTCCACTTCCGGAAATCCTTTCTCTCTTTTTTTGCCAGGGCATCTATTCCAGAAGATAGCTCTTTGGCTTCTGCAAGGGCTTCTTTGGAAAACGAAGAAGCCAGGTTGAACATCTTGATAATCACACGCGTATCCACTCCCGGCTCATCGGACATGCCCAGAGCTTTAATCAGATGCCTGGTTTTTCTGTCAACTTCCACGATCATCCCGGAACGGAGGGAAGGAGGCTTTTCCCCAGCTAAAGGAATCTCTTCTGCTAAGGGAGAATCTAAGGGGAGAAAAAAGAGACTTCCCCATCGCTCACTGACAAAGCCGAGTAAAGTCTTTCGCTCGGCTTTCACTATCTTGACCACCCGGCCTTCAGGTTTTCCTTTTTTTCCTTTTTCTCGGTACAGCACCTCCACTATATCTCCTCTGCGGGCGCCTGCAGTGAAACGGGAGGGGATGAAAATATCCTCAGATAACCGGTTTTCCGGGGTGACGAAACCGAATCCTCTCAGAGAAAGAGTGAATCTGCCCCTTATGAGATTCGTCTTGGCAGCAACATAGTACTTTCTCCTCAATCTCATGACTATTCCCTGGCCTTCCAGTCTTTTCAGGCTCTTCCTTAACTTTTGCTTTTCTCGGGGAGAGAGATGAAGTTCCCGGGCGATGTTCTGGAAACTCAGACCTTCCCGCCTTTTCCTGAGCAGAGATACAATTTCACTATCCATCGATTCTCCTAAGAGCAAGTATTACCTCAAAATCCCATCTGTCTTATTCATTACAAATGGATAAATTGGGGACAGTCCCCAATTTCCAACTTCCGCTCGGATTGAATCATTCACTAATAATAAAAAAGGGAAATGTAGGGGATTTTGTATCTGTCCCTTAAGGCCTTGACTAGTTTTAGCTTGAGGATTCTTAAAAACTCCTCCTCATCAATGATTTTATGCTCTGAGCGCACATCCTTCTTGACTCTTTCCTTTTCTTTTTCCGAAGAATGGTCCCAGATGATGTTCTCGACTTCTCCCTCGATCCGCTCAAGCTCTTCCTCATCCACTTGTCTGTGAGAGTACAATCTTTGCGCACGGGAATAGGGATCTTTGAGATACCCGATTTGATCGGGAAGAGCATTTAAGAACTTTTTTATCTCCGCTTTGGCCCGATTCCTCTTCTCCGACCTCGCCATCATTTTCCTCTCACGGCCTACTCTTCTGTCCCTATGCTGGTCAAAGGCTTTGATAACCTGGTTCTCACAGTAGGCAAGTGTCTGAATTCTGGTTTTTCTCCCGGGTTTCCTCATATAATTATCGAATGCCCTTTTAACCCCTTCCAGGACTACAGGGAGTGGAATTTCCATTTTTTCCCATTCTTCGATGAGATTAAGCTCTGTGGATGAGAGAAAGAAAGGAGCTCCCCGCTGCTTGAAGAAATAGCGAGCAATCGACTGGTAATACTCGCTTCTCTGTTTATTCTTTCTTTTCACTGCCCTTCTTCACGGGACAAAGATCATTTCCGGATTCTGTCATGAAGGACGCGCAATCCCTCCAGGACAAGATCAGGCTCATACGCATCAATGGAGGCAATCTCGTGGCTAATCTGAGCCGCGAAGCCGCCTGTGGAGATGACAGTCGTTTCTTCTCCTAACTCGGTTTTAATTTCCTCGATGATCTTGGAAACGAGGCCCACATAGCCAAAATACAGACCTGACTGCATACTGGTGACGGTTGTGCGTCCGATAGCCTTTTTAGGCTTTTTGATCTCGATTCGCGGCAACTTGGCTGTTTTCAGATAGAGAGCTTCCGCCGAAATCTGGATTCCCGGAGCTATAGCGCCTCCAAGATATTCCCCTTTGGAGGATACGGCATCAAAGGTCGTGGCGGTCCCGAAATCAACGACTATACAGGGCCCGCCGTGCTTCTCATAAGCGGCCATAGCCGCAACCACTCTGTCCGCCCCCACTTCAAGTGGATTCTCATACAGGATGGCCATTCCTGTCTTCAGGCCCGGTCCGACAACAGCCGGTTTTACCTTGAACAGGCTCTGGCTTAAGTCTTCAAAAATTGGCGTCAAAGGAGGAACAACGCTGGATATGATGACAGACTCTATCTCTGTTTTTTCCGGGCCGGAAAGAGAAAACAGGTTGAGAAGAATGACTCCGTATTCATCGCTCGTTTTTTCACTTTCTGTTTGAATCTTCCAGTGTTGAATGAGCTTCTTTTCTTGGAAAACTCCGAAGACTATGTTCGTGTTTCCGATATCTATGGCTAAAAGCATCTCATCCCTCCTTCTGGCTACCCTTTACAGCCTTTATATCAGCGGAAAAAAAAGTCCTTTCTTCTCCACTTCTTTCCAGAACCAGACCTCCTTGGGAATTGATCCCTCTGTAGATTCCTGAAATCTCTTCTTCATCCAAGGCCAAGGTGATTTCACTCCCCAGAGATAATGCAGATTTTTCCTGAAAAGCGATGATAATGTCCTCTCTTTTCCCCTGCAAAAACTGTCCGTACCAGTGATTGAGGGCCTTCCAGAGGTTCTCCAAGAGAGCTTTTTCATCCGTATCCTCGTTTGTTATGAGTTTCAAGGAAACAGCTTGCTTGCGAATTTCTTCGGGGAAATCATCCTTCCCATGGCTTACATTCAGGCCAAAGCCCAGAATAACATAGTTAACTCGGTCTCCCAAATAGCCACTCTCACAGAGAAGCCCTCCCAGCTTCTTTCCTTCCCAGACAAGGTCGTTGGGCCATTTCAGGCCAATGCGGACGCCAACAGATGAAAAAATGGCATCGCTGACCGCTAATCCCGCCACCAGAGGAAGAAGAG
>CAYFVQ010000199.1:0-2612 GCA_964346585.1 uncultured Eubacteriales bacterium
TGATGAATGTTCGGGGTTCCGTATTTATCAATTGGCAAAGAAATTTGGGTTTCACCCTCACTATTACCATCAAACTTCATCTCAATTTCCAAATTTGTTCTATCGGTAAGTGGATTAAGTGTGATAATGTATGAAATAGTTTTAAGCACATCAGCATAAATATTATTGGATATCAATGCTATTACTACGATAAATAATAAGATTGTTCTACTTCGCATTTTATCCTCCTTTGCCATTCCTGACTTTGTAATGAATCATCTTATCCTTCTTTGAGTTTCAAAGACCTTATAATAATGGCGGCACAAAAAAATATCGTCCATATTCGTGCATTCGGACGATATTGTTCGATGAATTTAATATGCTATAAAAAGAATAAAGATCTTAAACCTTTCAGCTATTCACAGAGTAACACAAATAGGATGAGGTTAAAATGAAAAGATTTATGTCTATAGTTGTTTTAATTATTCTGTTTGTGTCATGCCGGAGTTCCGATGTTCAAACGGAATCCGAATTGCCACCCTATATGAAAATCAGGACTGCGAGAAATAAAGTCGAGGACAGCAGCAATATGACAAATAATCCGAGCCTGGAAAAGGAAGAGTTGCTCAGGATACTCCAGGAACTGGAAGAATTAACTGATAAGTTTTATACATTTTACAGAGTTCAGCAGATTGAGGTCGAATATATGAATCTGTTTAGGTGTTTAGCCCAAAGTTGCGCTGAGCATGACAATAAGAAAGATGCAGTATTCTATCTCCAGAAAGCGGTATATTGGGGGCTTAGTACCAAATCTATTGAACGGAACGAGGTGTTTAAAATACTCCGAGACCATCCAGAATTCCAGGAAATTATGAATCGAGCAAGAGCGAAGGATCAATTCTGGGACAGCGAAATTTGGCAAACGCCATTCAGGGAAAACATGACAGTGCCGGAAAAAATCGCAGGGATATCCAGATTTTGGTCCGAAGTTAAATACAATTTCTCCAATTTCGATCTGGTCCCATCTCTCGATTGGGATGCTCTCTATGTTGAATATTTATCGAGAATAATCAGGACAAAAAGTACCTATGAATACTTCCTGTTCCTTCAGGAGATGTGCGCGAAATTGAATGACTCCCACACGAATGTCTTCCCGCCTGAAGAAATATCCAATGATTATTACGGACGTCCAGCGATAAAGACAGTATATCTCGAGGATAGAGTCTTCATTGCTGATATTTATGATGAAGAGTTGATGAAAAAAAGCATAGAGCCAGGGATGGAAATCTCAGAGATTGACGGGCAGCCTGTAAATCAATATGTCGAAGAAAACGTGATTCCATACCTGAGTTCTAACACTCATCAAGATCTTATGATCAGGGCTTATGAATACTTTCTTTTCACAGGATGTAAGGGGAAACCGGAGATAACATTGACTTTGATCAATGAGAGAAACAAAACCTCTAGATGTAAACTGAAGCGGCTCCCTTACGATGAATATCTGAAAGTCAGAAGGCCCAGGAAAATATTTGAATTTAAGATCCTCCCCGGTGAGATAGCATATATCGCCTTACGGTCGTTTTCTGATCCTGAGATCTTAAAAGAATTTGAAAATACCTTTGCGGCAATAAAAGACAGCAAAGCGCTCATTATCGACATCCGGGACAACGGAGGAGGGGATAGTTGGAACGGATATAACATTTTGAAATATCTGTCTGACAAACCCTTTCAAACTTCAAAGGCGCAGACACGCATCTACAGACCAATCATTCGTGTGAGAACTAGGGACGCTGCTGTGAATTCCGGGATTTTTGACGCACTGGAAATAATTCCTCATGCGGACCCCCAGAAGCTTTATAAAAATCCGGTCATCATCCTTTCTGGAGCAAGAACTTTTTCAGCTGCAGAGGATTTTTTAGTGGCCTTTAAATTGATGAACAGAGGAAAGATTATCGGAGGGAAAACTGGAGGGAGTACCGGGCAGCCACTCTTCTTCAAGTTACCAGGGGGATGTAGGGCCAGGGTTTGTGTAAAAAGAGACACATTTCCGGATGGAAAGGATTTTGTTGGGATCGGCATCATCCCTGACATTGAAGAGCATCAAACAACAAATGATTTCAGAAGAGGCCGGGATACTGTATTAGAAACAGCGCTTAAATACATAAGGGCGGAATTAAATGATGGAGAACGGAAATGATCAAAAACTATTTCATCACTGCCGTAAGGAACATAAGAAAAAACAAAGGGTATTCATTCATTAATATTGCAGGGCTTGCCGTAGGAATGACATTTTTTTTAATGATCTTATTGTACGTTAGTTTTGAGCTGAGTTATGACGATTTTCACGAAAACTACGAGAGGATCTATCGGGTTGTTCAAAGACAGCCAGGCAATGTATTTATCGGTTCGGATACCTGGGCAATTACTCAAGGCATTTTGGCCCCCACAATGATGGATGAAATACCAGAAGTGCTGCACGCGACAAGGTTAGATCGGCATCGGAGTTTAATCAGCAATGATAATGTGAGTTTTTATGAAACGGGGATTACGACCGATAATCAATTTTTTAATATTTTTTCGTTTGAGCTTTTATCCGGCAATCCGAAAATGGCTTTGAACGATCCCTATTCGAT
>CAYFVQ010000200.1:0-14663 GCA_964346585.1 uncultured Eubacteriales bacterium
ATGTGAGAAAGCGGCAGTCATTCGTTGAGGATGTTGTCCGGGCTGCCTTACTGAGAATCAGACCCATCATCATGACCACAGCCACGACGATCCTGGCCCTCCTCCCGATATTGTTGAGTACGGGAGCGGGTTCGGAGATCATGAAACCGATTGCAACACCCACAGTGGGAGGTATGATTACGGCGACAGTGTTAAATCTGATCCTGGTTCCTGTGATATTTGCCTGGGTGGCTCAGGGAAGGATGAGAAAGCAAGCTGAGGTTGACGAATCGGAAAACGTATAGAGAAAATGGAGACTGGCCTCTACAGTCCATATTTTCCGGAAAAGAGGAACAGAATCTATTTAGGACGCCAGTCGTTTCTGGCCTGCTTTGTGTACAGCTGTTTGATCTTGTAGTTTTTCCAGAATAGATGCGGCTTATAAAAAGTTAAAAGGTAAAGACGGGGTGAAAATTAACCAGTTGCCCAGGCATCTTTAGAGGCTATGAGAAACTTCCCTCAAGACGATTACCCCCCTTTCTTTTCCTGTTGAATTGATTTGCGGAGGGTTTGGATGATTCCAGCGTCGATCCATTGAACGTCTCCTGCTCCGAAAAATATGTAACGACCATCCGGGGACAGGCTGATGAAAAAGTTCTCATTGACGCCAAACTCGACCCCGAAGCCTTTGGGTTCTGTCCATGATTCATCTCTGTTTCGGAAGCAGATATAACTGTCAAGCTCTGCATCTCTACCATCAGTCCTGGGCCGTGATGATGAAAAAAGGAGATAGCTTTCATCAGGGGCGATTAAACAGCTCAACTCGTAGTGTTCCGTGTTGATCCCTCCCCCCAATTTTTCCCGGGGCAGATAGCGGCCATTCCGGTAAACGCACCTGTAGAGGTCATAGCCTGACGCAAAATACAGATTTCCGTTCAGAGCGACAGAAGCGCAGCGCTCGTTCAGTTCCGAGTTCACAGCCGGACCTGCATTAACCGGCTCTTTCCAACCGGTTCCCTGACGTTCCATGATCCAGATGTCCGAATCCTTTTTCCTCCCGCTTCCGTCCATGGCGGAGTTCGAGTCGAAGAACATCTTTTTTCCATCCGGAGAGAAAGCGATGTGTTTGGCCCTGAATTTTTGGTGCAGGTCGGAGATTTCTGGCAGTGTCCATTTTCCTTCTATCCTTCTCATGTGATATGTCCTTCCGAGTGTGGACCAGAAAACCTGGTCTCCCTCATGGTCCCAGGCTGGCACCCCGTGCTCAAGCTCATCGGGAGAGGAAATGATTCCCACCGCAAAGGATTCGGCACGTTCGCCAGGCTTTTTCTGTCCGAAATAAAGATCCCCCGGAAGCTCCATATATTTGAAATCTCGAACCTCGGCTCCCTGTTCGGCCAGCCAATCACAAAGTTTTTGATGGCCTTGGCTTCGGGCCAGATCATAGGCTGTCGCACCGGTCGGCGTTTTGGTGTCCCTTTCGGCTCCCCTCCCGAGAAGCTGCTCCACAACAGTTAAATGGCCTTTTAGGGCTGCCAGATGGATGGGGCTTCGACCGTATTGGTCCGGGGCATTGATATCAACTCCTTTGGCCAGCATCAATTCTGTCAGGGTTACCATTCCCCCCTCAGCGGCACTGTGAAGTAGGGTACCCCCTGTATTGTTTTCAGAGAGCAGTTCCACACCTTTGGCGATCATGTGATCGACAGCGGCTGATATGCCTTTGAGAACAGCGCGGTGGAAAAGATAGTTGTTCACCGGTACGGTGGCACCTCTGTCAATGAGAAGTTCGACGGCTTCCCGGGCACCGCTGGAGAGAGCGTAATAAAGAGGAGTCTTCGGCTTCGAGATTTCAATATCCGCTCCATTATCGAGCAGCAGTGCCACCGCATCCCTGTGATTCATCTGGGCAGCCTGGTGCAGGCATGACTCTTCTCCTCTTCGATAATTCACGTCAGCTCCCTTTTTAATCAGATAGGCTCCCACTTCGGTTTGGCCGTAAAAAGAGGCGAACATCAGCGGCGTCATCTTGTTGATGTCCTGGATTTCTAGCTTATCAGGATTCTCTTCAAAAAACTGTCTGACTGCTTCCAGGTCTCCGTTCCGAATGGATTGAAATATTTCCTGCCCGAGGATTGGAGAGGCGACCGTCAGGGCTGCAATCAAAACGAAAACATATCTGGTCTTCATGGTGATTCCTTTAGTATAGATTTCTAACTCTTAAAGCTTCATTAATCTATTATATTGAGACAGACAAAAGAACTTCAACGCTCATGTAACCGAAGGTCGGAATGGTGTAACCGATAGTTGCTGGAATTGAATGAAGGGTTATTAATAAATTGTCCGGAGGCAGGCAGTCTCCGGCACTTATTTGGCTTGCATTTTTTTAAAGAAGGCGTCTTTCCTTGACCGCGCGAGAGGAACCTTTGATCCATCTCGAAGGACAATAACTCCGCCATCCCTGTGAAGGTATTTGCTGACGTGTTCGATGTTGATAAGATGGGAATGGTGGGAGCGGAAAAAACTGCCGTCGCAGAGGAGCTTGTAAAACTCACCTAGGTTCTTTGTAACCAGCATGCTGTGGCCGTCAAGCATGAAGATTGTGGAGTAACGGCCTTCCGCCTGGATACGGAGGATGTCTTTTACAGCAATAAATTCCAACCCTGCGGATGTGGGGATGGCCAGCCGTATTGGTCCCGGGGACTTTAAATTTTCCTCAAGAACCTTGTATCTCTGAAATGTGTGCCGTCCGGACATTCGGTATCGTTTAATCTGGTTTACGGCATGGTTGAGCTCCTGAACATCCACGGGCTTGAGGATATAGTCGACCGCACTGAATTTAAACGCTTTAATAGCATAATGGCTGTGGGCGGTTACAAAAATCACATCAAATGTGCGGTCTGGAAACTGCTCCAGCAAATCGAAGCCACTTCCGTGAGGCATCTCTATATCCAGAAAGACGAGGTCCGGATCTTTTTCTTGCAGGAGACGGATGCCTTCTTTAAAGGAATCCGCCGTTCCTATGATGGTAACATCCGGGCAGTGGTCGGCCAGCAGCATACTCAGAGATTCAAGAACGATTTTCTCATCATCAATCAGGATCGCATTGATCATTGGACATGACTCTTCATATTAATTTCCACTCGTGTTCCTGTGGCCTCACCCTCGGAATTCTTGAGATCGTGAATGGTGATGGAGTATTTATCCGGAGTGAGGGAATTCAGGAGGTCTATCCTTCGCTGGGTGATCTCCGTTCCGTGCAGCCTTGGCTCTTGCCTCTGACGGGCTCTGTTCTTTCCAGCCTCGGCGCGGCCGATGCCGTCGTCTTCAATGACCCAGAGGATGCTGTTCCCATCCATCTTGAGCTCCACTTTGAGATTCCCCTGGATTTCCTTGCGCAGCAGACCGTGGCTGATGGAGTTTTCCACATACGGCTGGATGAGGAAGGGTGGTATTTGGATCGAGGTCAGATCAATCCGGTGATCGACCAGAATTTCATAATTGAAATGATCCCGGAATCGCATATGCTGCAGCTCGAGATAGAGTCTCAGCCCCTTGATTTCCTCCTCCAGATCGACATACTCTTTCTCGAGGTTATCCAGAATGAGCCTCATCAATTGGGAAAATTTTGTGAGATAAAGGTTGGAGGTGTTGCGGTCACTTTTGAGGATGAAAGACTGGAGGGAGCCCAGGGTGTTGAAGATGAAATGGGGATTCATCTGGCGGCTCAAGGCCTGCTGTTTTGTGCGAAATAGCTCATATTTCATTTCTTTTCGGCGGGCACTCTCGCGAATGCGGAAGACGGTCAGAAACGCCACCGAGAGAGCGGCGAAAAGAACGAGAGAAATCAACATAAAACGTTGCTGAGCGATTGTGGCGCGGCGCAGGGCGAGTTCCGCATCTCTGTCCTTCACCTGTTCGGCCAGATCCTCCACCTTGTCCTTGAGGATGGTTTCATCTTCTTGCTGGGGCGGGGTCTGCGGTTGGAGGAAAGCGGGGAAGAGGAGAATCAACGCGATAATGAAAAGAAAAGGAGACAGAGCAAACTGCGGTGATTGCTGGATGCGCACCATGAAATTTATTATATCAAACTGCATGTCACCGGTAAATTATCCATGAGACATGATAGATTGGTCGTCCACAGCACTTGCGTTGGTAAAAACAGACGTCGTTGCGAGGAACGCAGTGACGTGGCAATTTCGTGATAATTAGCGATACACCATGAGATCGCCACGCTCCGCTCGCGATGACAATCTTAATCTAACAAAGGTCGTCAGATTTGCTCGCCCGAAGGGTAAAAGATGCCGACTTTAAAAAAATGGGGACTGCCCCTTTTAGTCCTTAATTTA
Organism: uncultured Eubacteriales bacterium; assembly: GCA_964346585.1. Classification (GTDB taxonomy): domain Bacteria; phylum Acidobacteriota; class Aminicenantia; order Aminicenantales; family Aminicenantaceae; genus SOIA01. The sequence goes on from CAYFVQ010000200.1 coordinate 4,329, forward strand.
GGAAAGAGAGGGACTGTCCTCTTTTTTGGAAGATATAATAGGGTGCCAGCAGATTTTATGAATGATTCGGATTAAAGAATGCCTTTTTCTTTAAGCCACTCATCGTTATAGATGGAGCTCAAGTAGCGAGTGGCTGCGTCAGCGAAAATAGTAACGATGCGAGCAGGCTTATCGATCTCCCGGGCTAGCTTAAGCGTTGCCCATACAGCGGCTCCGCTCGAACCTCCAGCCAGGATGCCCTCTTGATCCGCGAGTTTTCTAGCCATGAGAAAGGCACCCTTATCCGATATCTTGAAAATGTCATCAATCAGGTTGAAATCTACGCACTTAATCAGAAACTCATCTCCTAGCCCTTCCATGAGATAGGGGGAAGGTTTGGTGAGTTTTTTGGAGTGAAAATAATCGTAAAATATCGATCCCACAGGATCGACTCCGATAACCTTTATTTTTGCATTTTTTTCTTTAAGATACTTGGCTACTCCGCAGATTGTTCCTCCGGTTCCGATGCCAGCCACAAAATAATCGATTTGGCCTTCCATCTGCTCCCAGATCTCCGGCCCCGTTGTCATGTAATGGGCTTCATTGTTTTCTCTGTTGTTGTGCTGGTCAAAGTAGTATCCTCTGGGAGTTTCCCGGGCGATCCGCGGCGCGATATTGTTGTAGCTGTCCGGGGATTCGGGGGGGAGAGTGTGGTCGACCATAACCAGCTCCACGTTGAACGCTTTGAGGAATTTGATCTTCTCAGAGCTCAGGTTGTCCCGGACAACCATTTTGACTCTGTATCCTTTGAGCGCACAGACCATGGCCAACGCCAGAGCCGTGTTCCCGCTGGAATTGTCCACGATCGTATCTCCTGGTTGGATCCGGCCTTCCTGTTCCGCCTTCTCGATCATGTACTTGGCGATTCGGTCCTTTACGCTTCCCATCGGATTCAAGAATTCGAGCTTGGCGAATATATCGGCTTTCAGACCTTTTGTGACCCTGTTGAGCTTGATGAGCGGCGTGTTTCCGATTCCTTCCAGGATATCTTCGTAATATTTTTTTTCTTCCATAGTTATTCCTTCCCAGGAGTCATTAGGTAATTCACTAAGTCAATTAGAGAATTCTAATCTAAATAAGATAAAAAGGACTGTTTATAACATCGAATGTGAAAGCTGTCAATCCGCTGACATGATTCATTTGACACAAGACAAATCGAAATTAACTATTGACAAAGCAAATAAGAAAAAATAAATTGTTAACAGTAACGTTTGTTACTAATAACATTTCAGGAGTTTGTGATGAAGGGAGAGACACGAAAAGGGAAGGGCGGGATTATTGAGAAGAAATGCAGTATGTGTGGAGAATGGAAACCTGAGACGGATGAGTATTTCTACAAAACAAAGAAGACAGGCCAATTTAGAGATGATTGTAAGGTGTGCACAGCTCCCTTTCAGAAGTACAGAGTCGAGTCAAAAAAAAGAATGAATCCTAAAGAGAAGAAAGAAAGACCTAAAATCCAGAAACCGAGCAAAGAACAAAAAAAGCCAGTTCTTTTGAGTAAAAGGCATACCTACAAGATGAATCCGGACACGATTGAAAAGATCGATATCATCAGCAATGTCAGCGGAATGGAGAAAGGAGAAATAATCACTCAAGCAATTGATTCATTCATCGAGAAAAATCAAAAATATGAAATGATGATCGCCCAGTATAAAAAACTAATAAAAAAATTCAGGGAATAGCTGCAAGAAGAGAAGATTGAAAAAGCATGCTCAGTTGATCTTTATTTATTCCGCGTGCGCAACCTCTCTTGAATAATCGAAAATGTGTCTGCCTTTGCAGAACGATTGGAAGAGGGGTGGTTATGAGTTTATATATTAACTGAGTTGGCATGGATATCCTGGAGGCAGATGAGGGAGGGAGGGTTTTTTCTTCTCATCTCGATGGCTTTTAAAGCGGCGCTGGCAGAAGGGATGGTGGTGTAACAGGGAATCCTGTAGGAGAAGGCCACCTTTCTGATTTTATGCGCGTCGCTTCTCTCCGGAGTTCCAGAGGGAGTGTTGAATATCATTTTAACTCTTCCCTCTTTGATATCCTCGAGGATATTCCTCTTTTCTTTGTAGATCTTGCCAGTGGTTTCCACACGGAAGCCGTGCTTGCGGAGATAATGAGTCGTTCCTTCAGTCGAGACTAGGTCGAAACCCAGCTGCTCGAGCTTCTCGACGATAGGAACAATTTTCGGCTTATCTTCATCCGGGGCGCTGACAAAAACTCTTCCTTTATCAGGGAGATGAAAACCTGCGCCTTCCTCGGCTTTGAGGAATGCTAGAGGAAAATGAGTGTCTATCCCTATGGATTCCCCTGTTGACCGCATCTCAGGTCCCAAAATCGGGTCAACCTCCAGGAATTTGTCGAAAGAAAAAACAGCTTCCTTCACCGCATATAAGTCTGAAGCACAGGGAGTTAAGTCAATATCTCTGAGCTTTTCTCCCATGATGATCTGGGTAGCGACCTTTGCCAGAGGGATTCCGGTGGCTTTGGACAGAAAGGGGACTGTCCGCGAAGCCCTGGGATTGACCTCCAGTATGTAGATCTTGGTTCCTTTGACAGCGACCTGAACGTTCATTAAACCCAAGATGTGCAGCTCCTTGGCCATCAAAGTGACTTGGCGCTTCACTTCTTCGATGACTCTGTCAGGAAGAAAGTAGGGAGGAGTGACCATCGTGGCATCTCCGGAATGGACACCCGCTTCTTGGATGTGCTCGAGAATACCGCCGATGTAGACATCCTCACCATCGCTCAGAAGGTCGACATCCAGCTCAACGGCATTATCAATGAATTCATCGATGAGAAGGGGATATTCTGAGATGTATTCCTTTATGGATTTGACGTATTTTCCTAGTTCCTCCCTGTCTTGGATCACCCTCATGGCCCGGCCGCCCAGGACATACGAGGGCCGGACGAGGACCGGATAGCCGATCTTTTCAGCTGTCTCTAAGGCTTGATTCGAATTCCGGGCCATCCCGTTTCTCGGCCGTATCAGGTTTAGTCTATTCAAAAAGTTATCGAATTTTTCTCTATCCTCGGTTTCATCGATGGCGTGGGAACTTGTTCCCAGTATATTGGCCTTGTTTTTCCACAGTCCTACTGAGATTGTTAACGGAGTCTGGCCTCCGAACTGAGCAATGATTCCTTCTGGTCTCTCGTTGCGGTAGATGGAGAGGACATCTTCCAGCGTCACCGGGTCAAAATAAAGGCGGTCGGAGATGTCGTAATCAGTGGAGACGGTCTCCGGATTGGAGTTGACCATAATGGCTTTGTATCCGAGGTCTTTCAGCGCAAATACACCGTGCACACAACAGTAGTCAAACTCGATTCCCTGCCCTATCCTGTTGGGTCCTGAACCAAGAATGACGGCTTTTTTCTCGAGTAGAGCTTCGGCTTCGTTTTCATCTTCGTATGATGAATAGAAGTAAGGAGTTTCGGATTCAAACTCTCCAGCGCATGTATCGACGACTTTCCAAACGGGAAGGACCTTTGCCTTTTCTCTCATCCTCCGGACTTCATCTTCCTTGAGCTTGGCCAGTTCACTGATCCTCTTATCCGAGAATCCCAATTCTTTGGCCCGTCGCAGAACATCATGGTGGGTTGTATCTTTTTTCAGAGATTTTAATTCCTTCTCAAAATCCACGATTTCTTTGATATTCTGGAGAAAGAAGGGATCGATCTGGGTGTGCGCATAGATCTCTTCTACGGGTATTCCCGCTCTGATGGCATCCGCGATGAACCAGAGCCTTTCCGCGTTCGGCTGGGTGAAGTCGCTTCTCAGGATTTTCCTGTCTTTGGTCTTGAATTTTTCCTCGAATCCCCAGCGGTTGCTCTCGAGGGACCGGATGGCTTTCTGGAGAGCTTCTTTGAATGTTCGGCCGATGGCCATGGTTTCTCCGACAGATTTCATCTGAGTAGTGAGAGAGGGCTTTTCTTCAGGGAATTTTTCAAAAGCGAATCGAGGAATTTTAACGACGACATAGTCGATCGTAGGCTCAAAACAAGCCGGTGTCTTTTTAGTGATGTCGTTCAAGATTTCATCCAGGGTGTATCCCACAGCCAGTTTGGCTGCCATCTTGGCGATGGGGAAGCCGGTCGCTTTGGAGGCGAGCGCTGATGACCGGGAGACTCTGGGATTCATCTCGATGACCATCATCCGTCCATCTTCGGGATTGACTGCGAATTGAATGTTCGATCCTCCCGTTTCCACACCAATCTCCCGCATGATGGCGATGGAGGCGTCTCTTAACCTCTGGTATTCCTTATCGGTTAAGGTTTGGGCCGGAGCCACAGTGATGGAGTCTCCGGTGTGGACACCCATGGGATCAAAATTTTCAATACCGCAGACGATCACCACGTTATCTTTGCTGTCTCTCATGACTTCGAGTTCGAATTCTTTCCAGCCGATGATGGATTTTTCAATAAGTATCCGGGAGATGGGACTGATGGCCAGGCCGAGAGGGACATATTTATAAAAGTCTCGCCAGTTCTTGAGGATGTTTCCTCCTGTTCCACCGAGGGTAAAAGAGGGGCGGATCACCACTGGGAATTTTATTTTCTTCACGATGTCCACTGCTTCTTTAAGGCTGGACGCGTACCCGGATTCCGGTACTTCGAGCCCGATTTTCTCCATGGCCCGGCGAAAGAGCAACCGGTCTTCTGCCTTGCGGATGGAATCGGTGTTCACCCCGATGAGCTGTATTTTGTGCTCCTTGAGGATTCCCTCATCGTCGAGATCAAGGGCTAAGTTCAAGGCTTTCTGGCCTCCCAGAGTCGCCAGTAAAGCATCGGGTTTTTCTTTCTGGATGATCTTCTCCAGGTATTCGACGGTCAAGGGTTCAAGATAAGTACGGTCAGCAAACTCGGGATCGGTCATGATTGTGGCTGGATTAGAGTTGAGCAAAATGACTTTGTAATTTTCCTCTTTGAGGGCCTTGAGGGCCTGTGTACCTGAATAGTCGAATTCACACGCTTGCCCGATGATGATCGGACCGGAACCGATGATCAGGATGGAGTGGATGTCGTTTCTCCGCGGCATCTTATTTTCCTTTGAAATCCTCCATCATCCGAATGAAATCCTGGAAGAGATACCTGGAATCCCTTGGACCAGGCGAGCTTTCCGGGTGATACTGAACGGAAAAAAGGAATTTATCTCTCAACGAGAATCCTTCTGCAGTCATATCATTGAGGTTGAGATGTGTGAGTTTTGCCCGGCCTTTTAAAGAATTAATATCCACGGCAAACCCGTGGTTCTGCGAAGTGATTTCGATTGTGCCTGTTTCCAGGTTTTTCACCGGGTGGTTGGCTCCCCGGTGTCCGAATTTCAGTTTGAAGGTCTTCCCACCAAGAGCCAAAGCCAGAAGTTGGTGACCGAGACAGATGCCGAAGATAGGGATTTTCCCGATAAGATTCCGGATGTTTTCGATGGCATACTCGATGGGAGCTGGATCGCCTGGGCCGTTAGAGAGAAGCACTCCATCGGGTTTCATCTTCAAGACTTCTTCCCAGGATGTGTGAGCCGGGACGACGAGGACGTCTATGTGGTTGGAGACGAGACTTCTCATGATGTTTCTCTTGATCCCGTAGTCGTAAGCCACGACGAAATACTTGAATTTTTTCTTGGCCGAGTAGCCCTTGGGCCATCCATAAGTGCCTTCGCGCCACCTGTATGACTTTTCGGCCGTCACCTCGCTGGCTAAATCAGCTCCGACGATGGAGGGGATTAGTTTGACGCGTTTCTGGAGAGACTTGATGTCGTCATTTTGAGTGGTGATGAGAGCTCTCTGGGCTCCTCCGGTGCGGATCATCTTGGTCAGTTTTCTGGTGTCCACTCCCTGGATGGCCACGATTTTATGTTTCTTCAAGAAATCAACAAGAGTCCCCTGTTTTCTCCAGTTGGATGGGAGAGCAGCCAGTTCTTTGATGACAAATCCTTCCACCCAAGGCCGGTGGGATTCTACGTCTTCGAGGTTGCACCCGTAGTTTCCGATCAAGGGGTAGGTCATGGTTACGATCTGGCCGTTGTACGAAGGATCAGTCAGGATCTCTTGGTAGCCTGTCATGGATGTGTTAAAAACAATTTCGCCTTCAGTGTGTCCGTTGAAGCCGATGGATTGTCCGGTGAAGAGTGTCCCGTTCTCTAAGACAAGGTAGGCCTTTTTTGGTTTCGAAGCCATTTCAGGCGTCGAACGTCCCCTCCGTATTCACAGTATACATTTGAATTATTTTACATATTCTCATTCTAGAATTCTACTTTTTTTTCAAAATTAGCATAAATATTTTGAAAATTTTTTAGGAAACTAAAAATTAGTTCGAATAAATAAATTGACAAATTCTATAGATTATGTATAAATAGTAGAGTAAGCCAAAAAATTCATTGGAGGATTAAATGAGGAAACATTCAAAAGTGTTAGTTTTACTATTTGGGTTTGTCCTGATCCTTGCTTTGACAGGAATGGCTCAGAAGTCTGACGATACAGTGACTTGTGCCATGAGCGGAAAGACTATGAAGAAATCCGAAGTCAAAGCCACGTACGAATACAATGGTAAGACCTATTATTTTTGCTGCAATGATTGTAAAGAGACTTTCGTGAAGAATCCTGAAAAGTACATCCAGAATAAGGCCACAGGGGAGCACATGCACGGTCAGGCCCATGCTGAAAAAGGACATATGCATGCCCATGGCGAAGAAGATGGGACTGTCGTTGATCCTGTATGCGGGATGAAGATCAAGAAGTCGGATGCCAAAGCCACCTACGAGTACAATGGCAAGACCTATTACTTCTGCATGGAAGGTTGCTTGGAGAAATTCAAGAAAGACCCCGCGAAATATGCCCAAAAAGCTGAAGAAATGGTCACCTGTCCTGTAATGGGGACTAAGATTAAGAAGTCCGATGCGGCTGACTCATATGTATATAAAGGGAAGACGTATTACTTCTGCTGCTCAGGGTGTAAGCCAAAATTCGTGGAAAATCCCGAAAAATATATCGAGAAGAAAGATAATACTGAAGCCATGATGCCGGGGACTTGTGCTGCCTGCGCGACAAAAAAGATCAAATAAAAGAAGACTACAGAAAGCCATACAGGCATAATTCAACCTTCTAAATCATCCCCCCTTGTTCTTCGGAGCAAGGGGGATTTTTTTTGTAAAAAACAAAAAAGGGGACAGGCCCCTTTTTTTTAAGCGTATGGGGTCAGGCCTTATCTTAAGGAAGCACGGGAAGTAAAAGGAATAAAAATCGCATTTTTTGATGGCAAGGTCTGACCCCAAGTGGCCTGTCCCTCTTCATGAAAAAAAGTAGCCAGTTGTTTATGCTCAGTAATTAAGTAATACTTTTGTTAAAAATACTGAGGGCAAAAGTGTCATTGCGAGCGAAGCGTGGCAATCTCATAAAAAGGATATCTTCATTCCCGTAACAATATAATTTTTCTCTAGGAGATTGCCACGCTTCGCTCGCAATGACATCCAAAAATGTTACCAAATTACTGAGCACGTACAACAGGCCCTTTTTTTACTTTTTTGCAGTTTTATAGGCTGCATGAGAGGCAAAGAGTAACCCCAATTTTTCTCTATCTCTCCTTTTTTATGGTATCCTATAGGCTGAAGAAAGATGAAACCGAAAAGAGTTGTTGTGGCCATGAGTGGAGGAGTGGACTCGTCTGTAGCTGCTGCGCTTCTTCTTGAGCAGGGCTATGAGGTGGTCGGCGTGACGATGAAACTCTTCTCCCTGCCTCAGGATTACTGTCGGTCAGAGAAGCTGAAAAGCTGCTGCGGCTGGAAAGCGACCGAAGATGCCCACCAGGTGGCTCTCACCCTCGGGATTTCCCATTATGTCGTTGATTTCAGGAAACCTTTTGAAAAAAGTGTGATCACTGATTTCTGTGAAGAGTATGCCCAGGGCCGCACTCCGAATCCCTGTATACGCTGCAATCAACACATCAAGTTTGATGTCCTGTTGAAGAAGATGAAAGCGCTGGAAGCGGATTATATTGCGACTGGCCATCATGCTCGGATCGAGTATGACAAACAAAGCAAACGGTACATTCTTAAAAAGGGAAAAGACAGGAAGAAGGACCAGTCGTATTTTCTCTACCCGATGACTCAAAATCAGCTTTCCCGAACTTTGATGCCCGTCGGAGACTTCACTAAAGAAGAAGTGAGAAAGAAGGCTCAGGCATTCTGTCTTCCTGTGGCAGAAAGGCCGGAAAGCCAGGAAATATGTTTTGTACCCGATAACGATTATGCGGGATTTCTTCAGAGCCGCATCCCTGAGGCCTTTCATCCGGGTCCGGTTATTGATTCCGAGAACCGGACACTCGCCCGACACAAGGGAATCATCCATTACACCATCGGCCAGAGGAGAGGGATGGGCATTTCTGCGCCGCATCCTCTCTATGTTCTCTCCATCCTGAGTGATAAGAACACAATCGTGGTTGGTGCTGAGAAAGAGCTTTATGGAAAGACTCTTCTAGCATCCTCACTGAACATGATTTCTCTTGAAAAAATCACAGAGGCCCTGAAGGTCAAAGCCAGGATCCGGTACAAACACAAAGAAGCACAAGCGTTGGTCACACCCATGGATTCAGATAAGGTGCGTGTGGAATTCGAGAGGTCCCAGAGAGCCATTACTCCCGGACAGTCAGTGGTTTTTTATGATGGAGACACGGTTGTCGGTGGAGCAATCATAGATAAAAGCGGCGTTTAGATTCTGGTTTGGGTGTGCTGTGTTCAATTTTTAAATGCTCATTCCAAATTGAGATGATTAATGTCATCGCGAACAAAAGCAACTGGCAATTTTAATGGAAGATTGTCATTGCGAGCGAAGCGTGGCAATCCCATAAGAAAATTTAAATTTTTTCCTTGTGGGGTCATTTCTTTACTCCACTTATTGCAATTACAATTTTTTTTAGAGATTGCCACGCTTCGCTCGCAATGACAGTTTAGTTTAATCCCCTCAGGACAGTGTATTTCGCAAAAAACTTTATGAGATTACCTCACCTGCTTTAAATCTTTTTTGTTGCTTCTTTCAACCAATCTGCTTCTGTCTTGTTGAGGAGAGGGGCTAATGTCTTGTAGACCTTTAGGTGATAATCGTTGAGCCAGTTGATTTCCTTCTGTGTCAACAGTTCTTTATTCACCAAGCGGATATCGATGGGACAGAGAGTCAGGTTGTCAAACGTGAAGAATGCAGTTTCGTCGCTTGACCTTTTCTCGTCCTTGACCACGAGTGCTACATTTTCAACGCGAACCCCGTATTCATTTTCTTTGTAGTAGCCGGGTTCGATGGTGGTGATCATTCCTGGATCGAGCGCTATGCCGATACATCGGTAGTAAGATATAGCCTGGGGACCTTCGTGGACATTGAGAAAAGTCCCGATGCCGTGTCCGGTTCCATGTCCGTAGTTCAAGCCCTTCTCCCAGAGCGACATTCGGGCAATGGTATCGAGCTGTTTCCCGACCGTTCCCTGAGGGAAAGAAGTTGTCAGAAGGTCGATCAATCCTTTCAAGACTCGTGTGAATCGATCTTTCTGTTCTTCTGTTGGTTTGCTGAGTGTGACTGTCCGAGTGATGTCGGTTGTTCCGTCCAGGTACTGCCCGCCCGAATCGATCAGATAAATCCCTTCCGGTTTCAGCGGAATATCAGTTTGAGGCTTTGCGGCATAATGAACCACTGCCCCGTGGGCTCCGTAAGAGGAGATTGTTTCAAAGCTCATGCCTTTGAACAGATTATTTTCAGCTCTGAATTCAGCGGCTTTTTCTGCGGCCGATACTTCGGTCACTTCGGATTCTTTGACATTCCTCTCCAGCCAGCAGAGGAACTTGACCATCGCGGCTCCATCCCGTATGTGTGCTTTCCTGAACCCGCTGATTTCTGTCTTGTTCTTTATGGCTTTAAACATCTTGATCGGGTTTGGCTGGAAGTGCAGCTTGGCTCCTTTTTCGAGGATACTCACGATCCACTGACTGACACTAGCTTCATCAAGCCAGACTTTCGCTTTATCCTGAGCCAGTTTTTGAAGCTCTGAACCAAAGGCTTCATAATCCAGAATCTCAATGCCTTTCAAGGCACTTTCGGCCCCAGCGGGGATTTTATCTTTGTTAATGAAGAGCATCGCTCCCTCAGCGGTCACTAGGCCATAGGCAATATTGACCGGATTGTACTTCACATCAGAGCCTCTGATGTTAAAGAGCCAGGCGATCGAATCCAGCATTGTCACCACAAGGGAATCGATGTCTGTGTCTGTCATTTTTTCTCGCAGCCTTTTCAGTTTGCTTGTGGTTGATTCTCCTGAATAATTTTCCGC